>JBGPBY010000085.1:0-18394 GCA_041481485.1 Terriglobia bacterium | reverse complement strand
GTGGGCACGCCGTCACATTGCGAATGGAGTTGCCGCAGGCCTCGCGCGTCGTGATTCCCACGGCCGCGAGCCGGCGCATCAGCGACGGCGTATCGTCGATGTGAACGAAATGAAACTGGATGTCCTGACGAGTGGTGATGTGTAGAACACTGTCGGCGTATTCCTCTGCGAGATCCGCCAGGGTATCCATCTGGTCCGGATTGAGCCCGCCGAAGGGGATTTTGATGCGCTGCATTCCCGGCGCATCCCAGAGGGTTTCCGGCCCTTTGGTCAGGTCCGTGGCATAGGTCAGTTTCTGAGTCTGAATTCCGTCATGCCGATGGCCGTTGTCGTAACGCTGGCCGTAAGCCCCGCGGCGCAATCGGGTTTCCGCAAAAACTTTTTCGTCGAGCTTTCCCTGCTTTCGAAGTTGAATTTCCGTTTCAAAGACATTGATCTCATCGGCAAGCTGCGGATCGATCTTGCCGGAGAGTACTTCTCCCCATGTAGGCATCAGAGAATTGTTTCCGGTTTGGCTGAACTTGTCAACCGCGCCGGTCCCCCCACTGCAGGGGCGGTCATAGAAGCTGTGAAAGAATCGCATTCTATTTTGAGCCGCGTTAGCGGCGGCAGCTTATTAGCCACCGGCGTGAGCCGGTGGTCGCGATACCCTGAAATCAGAAAAGCGCCGCAAGGCGCGACAGATCAAGGATTTCTATATCTGTCGCCGCTCTGCGGCTGGAAGGGATTAGTGGATCGCTTCCACCGGCTTACGCCGGTGGCTAAGGAAATGCCGCCACTCTGTGGCTCTATTTGGTTGCCGCTTCGCGGCATTTTATATTCCTTCAAGCCATCCAATCCTGTTTCCCCGGTTCCCTTTTCTCTAAAACCTCACTACCAGCCCGGCGCTCAGCATTCCGGCTCCGGCGGCGGTGAACAGCAGTATATTTCCAGGCCGAATTCGTCCGGAATCAATGCCTTCCGTCAACGCAATCGGAATGGTGGCCGCCGAACTATTTCCATAATTTGCAACGACATTGATGGTGCGGTCGGGAGGAATTCCGAGTAGCTTTCCCGTATCCTGGATGATTCGAGCGTTGGCCTGATGCGGAATCCACCAGTCGATATCCGCGGCCTGAATTCCCGCCGCCTTCATGGACTTCTCGCCGGCCTGAACCATGGCCTGTACCGCGTACTTGAAGAGAGCGGCGCCGCGCCGCATCGTCATCAGATTGCGCCCTTCGGCGACTGCGGTGGGAGTCAGAGGTTCACGGGAACCGCCGGCGGGGATTCCAATCACGTCGTATGATGAACCGTCGGACCCGAGCCAGGTTCCGAGGATTTGGGTTGGGTCTGCAGGAGCGAGTATCGCGCAGCCCGCGCCATCGCTGAACAACGATGCCGTGGCCGGATCATTGGCGTTCACGCGGCGCGACAGAATATTTGCGCCGATGATCATGACCGTTTTCCGAGTGGATTTTCCGTAAGTACTTCCGAGAATGACGGCGTACAGGAAGCCCGCGCAGGCTCCTGCAAGGTCGATGGCACCAGCCGAAGTCAGCCCTAAACGATGTGCAACCAACGGAGCAGTCGGAGGAAGCAAGTGATCGGGTGTGCTGGTGGCCAGGAGCAGTAGGCCAATGTCCTTCAATTCCAGCGCGGTCCTTTTCAGCGCTGAAGCTCCGGCTCGAATTGCAAGATCCGAGGTTGCATCCGACGCATCGGCCTTCGGACGACGCAGGATTCCGGTGCGCTGTTCGATCCAGCCCTTCTCGAGGCCGAGGCGCGTCTCGACCGCGTCATTGGTCACCACAATCTTCGGCACCTCAGAGGCGACGCTGATGATCTTCATCGTATGGATTTTGACGGCCGGATTCCATTTGCGGATCGGGCCTCAGATTTCACGAAATTGATCTCGCCATGGGTGGGTACTCCACAAGATGCCGCTTGTAGAAGTTCAGTGATCGTTCCCAGGCGAGCGCGGCTGCCGAAGGATCGTGCTTTGCTGGAATTGCCGGATTCTCGAGCGTTTCGTTGCCAAAAGCGTGCTGAGCGTCATATTTGAAAAACTCGAATCGGACATGTGCGGAGCGCAGCTTTTGCTCCAGCAATTCGACTTGTTTGATTGGAAAGAACGCGTCGTGCATAGAGAAATGGCCCTGAATCGGTATTTTGATTTGCGCTGCATCAATGCAATCGAGAGGTGGAAAACCGTACCAGGTCACCGCCGCATTTGCCTCCGGAACTTGCGATGCTGACAGCAGAGTGAGCGCGCCTCCCATGCAGAACCCGATAATGCCAACTTTCGATTTGGTCGCCTTCAGATAAGCCGCCGCTCCCCGGATGTCCTGTGATGCCGCATCGCCGAAATCGAGCCCGTTCATCAGATGTTCGGCCTCCTTCGCGTCGACGCACATCTTGCCGCGGTACAAATCAGGCACCAGTGCACGGTACCCCGCTTCAGCGAGCCGGCGGGCCACCCCACGGATTTGATCGTTCACGCCCCACCATTCCTGGATCACGACGATACCGGGATCGCCAATTCCGTCCGCGGGTTCAGCATAGAATCCCGAGCATTCCTTCCCGTCTGGGCGATTAAAACGAATGGTGCTTTCTTCTAAAGACATTCGAGCCTCCTTCCATATCCGTTTTTCCCTTTTAGCATGCCTGTGTATGAATGGAATTCCCGTCCCCACTGTAGGGGCGGTCTATGACCGCCCACATTTGTGAGGCCCGCAATCCGTCGAATTGTGGGCGGTCATAGTCCGCCCCTACAGTGGGGACGGGAATTCCATTCATACTGAGACACCGTCGTCCACAAACACAAAAACGGGCGGCAGGTTGATCGACCTGCCGCCCTCTTTTTGTTGAAAGGAAGCTCTATTTCTTTTGATTTGTCGCGGCGTCCTGGAGCATTGCCAGAATCTCCGGAGACGCCGGACGCCCTGCTCCGCCTCGACCGGCGCCAGCGGAATTGGAGCCTGACGCAGCGAGGTCTTCGCCAGCGACGACTGGGGCCGGAATATTTGCAGTGCCAAAGTTTGCAGGAGCTGGTTTGGAGGGGGCGCCTTTGGCCAAATCAATGACAGTTCGACCCGACCAATCCGCGATGTCCGTCCGCGCACCGTGATCCAGAAGGTAATGAACCATATCCGTGCGACCGGACTGAACGGCGGCATGAAGAGCCGTGAGCCCTTCGATGTTCGGCCAACCCGCGCTTCGCGAAAGCCGCATGGAATAGCTCAACCTGCCGGTGACCTGAGTATTGACGTCCGCGCCGTGCGCCAAAAACAGGTCGAGTAGCGCGGTGTTTGGCGCCGCACCTCCGCCAGCGCCAGCACCTCGGCCTCCACCACCACCCAAACCGCCAGCCTCCACTCCCGCGGCGAGAAGAAACGGCGTGATGCCCATGTCGAAGATGTTCGGGGAAGCGCCCTTATCCAACAAGACGCGAATCACTTCCATATCGTTGTTCATCGTGGCGCGGTACAACGGTGTGGTTCCCGTGCTCAGCATGGGATCGGAAAAGCGCCCGCCGGAACCCGCTTCCGGGCGACGCGCGCTAAGCGCTACATTGGGATCGGCGCCCGCTGCCAGCAACGCATTGATGATCTCCATGCTGGAAACTGCGGGGCCCGGCCGAATAGCACCACCGGCTGCGCCACCACCGCCTCGACCTCCGCCACCGCCGGCTCCAGCTCCACCACGACCACCGCCAGCTTGTCCACCGCCTCGTCCGCCCGCGCCAGCCTGACCTGCCGCCGCCACCGGAGCCGCACCAGCGCCGCCTCTACCACCTGCACCGGGCGCCGCTGCAGCAGGAGCCGCTGCGCCAAGAGCGGGAGCTCCAGGAGCTGGAGCCGCACCAGCGCCGCCTCTACCACCTGCGCCACCGGCCGGAGCGCCCGCGCCTGCCCCTCTGCCGCCTGCACCAGGAGCGGGCGCTGCACCGGCTCCACCTCTACCACCCGCACCGCCGCGTCCTCCACCAGGTGCGCCGCCAGGAGCACCACCGCCTGGCGCGCCTCCTCCACCGCCACCGCCAGCTGCCTTATGGTCTACCGCTATGTAGAGCGCCGTGCGTCCGTACACATCCCAGACTTTTGGATTGGCGCTGTGATCCAGGAGGAACTTCGCGACATCGTTGTGACTGCCGTCGAGGGAGATCATCAACGGAGTGATACCTTCAAGGTCATTGGGAACGTTGACGTCTGCCCCTGCACCGACAAGTGCCTCCACACAGTAATAGCAGCCATTGCGAGCCGCATACATCAGTGGGGTCAGGCCGCCGTAGGTGTGATACTGAGCCCGGGGTTCCGACGTCATCTGGGCTGGCCAATCCGTAGATTTGGCGCGGGTCTTCACATTGGCGCCCTTGGAAATAAGAAGCTTGACCATCTCTTCCGCATTCTGGTTCGAGGAGGCAGCCCACATTATCGGCGTCTGGTTCTGGACCTTCTCAACAGCGTTGACGTTGGCGCCGGCATTGACGAGCATTTGCACAAGCGCCAGATCCCCATTTTTGATAGCGAGCATCAGTGCAGTCTGTCCGTCCTCGTTCGCGCCTTCCGGACCGGAACCCGCGTCCAAAAGCAGCTTTGCCATGCGTGCATCGCCGAGCTTTACGGCCTCCGCCAAAGGCGTGGAACCCAACTCGTTACGAACGTCCGCCTTCGCTTTCTTCGCGATCAGCGCATCCATGATTTCGTAGTCGACACGATAGACCGCCCAGTGAATCGGCCGGGTGCCGTCGGGTTGGGCCTCATTCACGTCGGCTCCCGAACGAATCATGTCGAGCGCCGCCTTCCGATCTCCGGCTTGAATCAGGCTGGACAGCTTCCCTTGCTGAGCCTGAGACACCGACAGCGCAGCCATGGCAATCACACAACAAATGGCGATAACGAAACGTTTCACTCGAACCTCCACAAAACTGTAGGCGCGGTCATAGACCGCGCCTACAGCCGCTAAACGACACTCTGGTCCAGCTTGTTATTGTTTCCCCAGCAACCTTTGGCTGCGGCATACAGGAATTTGTAGGGATCCTTCCAGGTTCGCGCGAGACCTTTCATCACGCCCCCATCCAACATATCCTGGGGGCCGTCTCCTGCCATGACCTGCTTGAACACCCGCTGGCGGACGACTTCCATCACTTCCCGTTCGGCCTTGAACTCGGCACGCGTCATCACCGGGCCGGTACCTGGAACAAATTTAGTCTGCTCATTGCTGATCTTGAGCAACAGATCCATTGCGTCGACGCGACCGCCGATCCAACCGCCGGTTGGCCAATCCAGTTCCGGGTCTTTCACGGGCGATGCGATATCGCCCACGACGAGAACATTGGAATCCTTGAAATGCACGTAGATGTCGCCATTGGTATGTGCGCTAAGCAAATAACCGTAATCGACCTGTTGCCCGCCGGCCTTCATGGATCCCGTGTTAAAGAACGTTTCTGTCGGCCATGCGGCCTTCGGACGCGCTTTCTCGTAACGCTCCTCCGCAGGCATCCAATAATCCGTGGCCATCCATTGACGCGTGACATCGTGCGCAATGATCTTTGCACCTGCCGCAGCGAACAATTCGTTATTACCCGTTTGATCGAGATGGTAATGAGTATTGAAAAGTGTATTGACCTTCGAATTGGCTGCGACACCCTTTAGCGCGGCAACGAGTTTGTCGCCGAACTTCGGAACGCCGCTGTCAACCAGTAGGAGACCATCGCCCGTGGAGAAAGCAACAACGTTGCTGCCGCCTCCGTCTACCACCGCGATCTTATCGGTCAGCTTGCTGACAGCGCCTCCGGTAGTTGCCTGTTGGGCGCGCACCAGGGGTGCCGCCCATAGTGACAGCACTCCGGTTACCGCGCCTTTGATTACTTGTCTGCGATCCACTCTTAGCCTCCTGAGAGCTGTAGGCGCGGTCATAGACCGCGCGCGATTTTTCGTTCCGCTACAGCGCTGAAATGATGCCCGTGCTGTCGGCGAACTTGGGAGTTTCGATACCAGCCTTGTTCAGCAACGTCAGGTGGACATTTGCAAACGGCGTCCGGTCCGGCATCGCAATGTGCTGCCCGCCCTGCTTCAACTTGCCGTTACCACCGCCGACAATGACGGTCGGAATCGGGTAATTGTTGTGCTGGTCGCTGTTGCCCATGTTCGATCCGTACATGAAAATTGAATGATCCAGCAAGGAGCCATCGCCATCCGGAGTCTCCGACATCTTTTTCAGGAACGCGGCGAACCGGTCGATGTGCCAGGTCTGGATCTTCACCAGTTTGTTGATTCTCTCCAGATCGTTGGCATGGTGCGACACGGGGTGGAAGGAATCCGGAACATTAACAGGCGCAAAATTGTAGGTTTGGTTCGTACCTTCCGCCACCATGACGTAGGAAACGACGCGGGTGATGTCGGCCTGATACGCGATTGCAATCAAGTTAAAAAGGAGATCCACCTGCTTGTCAAAATCGTCCTGCACTCCGACCGGACGCTCGGGGATATGCATCTTGGAAGTATCCGTGGCGGCAATCAACTGTGTCTGGCGTTCGATTTCACGAACGCTTTCCAGATACCCGTCGAGAGCGATGCGGTCGGAAGCGCCCAGCTGACTCTGAAGTGTTTTCGTCCGATCCAGGATCAAGTCCAGAAGGCTGTCGGTCTGCTTGGCAATTTCGACTCGCTCCACAGGCGTGGTCACGCCAAACAACTCGTTGAAAACCTTCTTAGGGTTGTACTCCATCGGAAGCGGGGTGTTGGCGTCGCGAAACGACACCGTAGCGGCGGTGGCCGTACCATTCCCGGCAGCTTGCTGGGTCGTGGTTTCCGAGGAAACTTGCAGAGATGGAAGCGTCGTCTCCTGACCGATTTGCTTGGCGATGAGCTGATCGAGGGTCACAGCCGGATTGCTGCAACTCAACCAGGTACCTGGATTTTTCGTGTGTACCGATCCTGCGCTGGAGGCATTTATAAGATTCCCGATGGTCGAGACATATTTCTTGAAGGGTTCCAGCGGTTCCATGATGGCATTCAACTTGAATTCGGCGCCAGATCCGCTCGCGGTCCATCGGTCCATGGCAGGACCATGGGCGGTGTTGCCCTGGATCGCGCCGTGTGGAATATAGAAGAAGCCGGCACGCAGCTTCCCGGCGGCAGCGGTTTGAGACTGTGCGGTGGCGGCTGGGACCATGGCATCCAGGAACGGCAGGGCCAAAGCAACTCCGGCACCCTTCAGTACCGTTCTGCGGGATAGATGTTTTTTCGTGATGAACATTGGTTGATCTCCCTTTATTTGCTATTTGCAGCCACAGCCTTCGAAGCAGGAGCCGGGCCTTGTTTACGAAACGCATCCGAGTGCACGATTCCAAGAACAAGTGAGGACAACGTGTAGTTGTCTTTTGCCGCGCCGCGAACAACTGCGCGAACCTGGGGCATATCGAAATAATCCAGTTCCCGGTTGATCGCATACATCATCAGCTTTTCGCTGAATGCCTGGGCGAACACCGCGGGGCGGCTCGCCAGCTGTAGGCGCAGTTCGTTGATGCCGTTGATGGCGATTCCGTTCGGCAACACGGAACTGGCATCGATTAGTGCATTGTTCGCCTGGGCATCGTTGGTTCTGAATCGCCCAATCGCATCGAAGTTCTCAAGCGCCAATCCCATGGGATCGATCACGCCGTGACACTGCCTGCACGTCGCATTGTCGCGATGCTTCTCTAAACGTTCCCGCACCGTCTTTGGCGCTTCTCCCTGTTTCTGCGCAAGGTCCTGGTTCTCGACGGTTGGAGGAGGAGGCGTCGGTGGCGTACCCTGCAGTCTGCCCAAAATCCATGCGCCACGAAGGACCGGGGACGTACGGTCTGGATACGATGTCCGCAGCAGGACCGCGGCCTTGCCGAGCAGGCCAAAGCGTCTCTCATCGGTCAGTTCGATTTTCCGGAATTGCGCCCCCGTGACTCCCTGGATCCCGTAGTGCTGCGCCAGCCGCTGGTTTACAAACGTGGACTTCGAGGTCAGCAAATCCACCACGCTGTGATCTTCCAAAAGAATGCTGCTGATGAAAGATTCCACTTCTCTGCTGAAGTCCTGGCGTAAGGCGTCGTTGAACTGACCAAAGAGATTCGGATCGGGAGTGACAGTATCCAAATCGTCCAGGCTCAACCATTTCATTGCAAAACTGCTGGCCAGGCTCGACGCGCGGGGATCGCGGAGCATCCGCTTGACCTGCGCATCCAAAACTGCGGGCTTATTCAAGCCATTCCCTATAGCAAGATTCAGTAGTTCGTCGTCCGGCGGGGCGTTCCAAAGAAAGAAGGAAAGGCGCGACGCCAGTTCCAGATCTGTGAGAACAAACTCCGTGTTGGGTTTCGTTCCCTCTGGTCCGCGAATCGCGCGGTAGAGGAAATCCGGGCTCACCAGGACTGCAGACACAAGCCGCTGGACACCCTGATCGAAGTTTCCGCCTTCCTTGCGTCCGGCTTCATAGAATGGAATCAGCCGGGCGACATCCGCGTCCGTAACGGGCCGGCGGTAGGCGCGCTTTGCCAGATTTTGTGCGATTTGTTTTGCGCAGGGCGCTTCCCCCGCAGTCTTCGGATCACATACAAAGATCATCGCGCGGCCGGGAGCCGATACAGCACCTGTTGGTTTATAGGGTCCGGCAATCTCGATATCGCCAAGATTTGGATAATTCCCGCCGCCTCCTCGACCGCCGCCCCCCAGCGCATCCGTGGATTCAAAACGCGAACGCTCGATGTATCCGATCACCACGTCGTGAACACCGGCCTGAACCGGGATCGCCACTTTCTTGAATCGATCCACGATCTGCTGGCGTCCGTCTCCGGCTTTGCGATTGTTCAGCGTGAGGTCTGCAAGTCCGCCAATAGGCTTTTTGAACATGATCTTGCCATCGATCATGAAGACAATCGTGCTCTCGTTCTCCAGGCTCCCCAAATAGAGGCCAACGACTTGATCGGGAAAAAGGATACTGAAGCGGTATTCGCCATCGACCGGGAAATTGAGTTTCATCCTGAAGCCGCTGTTGTCTCGAATCCCGAGCGGCATGCCTTCCCCTCCCCGATTCTGCGAGAGTTTGTACGTCTCGTCTTCGAGGCTGGGATCCCCAACAGCGTGTTTCGCGATCTTCCGGGCCGCGGCGACGTATTGATCGACAAACGACGGAGAAACGGACAGCGCGGCGGCGATATTGTCGAGATTGCCGATTTTGTCGTCTACGGGAAGAACTTCCTTTAAGTTGACATCTACGCCGACGAGGGCCTTGACCGCAGCCGCATACTCCGTGCGATTCATTCGCTGAATCGGTACATACCCCGCATTCGGTCCGTTGGGCACCGCATCGAGACTGGTTTCAAGGTAGGACACCAGTTTGTCGACGTCCGGCTGTTCCGGCTGCTTACTGCCCGGCGGAGGCATCAGGCGTCCACGCAACTTGCGAACTGCCTTTTCCCAAACGTCCGGGTGAGCGCCAATCGGTTGCGTATCCAACTCATCGAGCGCCAGACCACCCATCTTTGCGCGAGTGTTGTGACAGCCGTAACAGTACGTCGACACCAGCGCGCGGTTGGGATCGGCACTTCCACTGGCCGGAGTTCCCGTTTGCATCGCCGCGGTTTTCATGACGGCAGGTGTGAAGGCGATCAGGACGAGGACAGCACCCAACAATAGTCGCTTCATATGCTTCATAGAAAAAGCTACCCTTTACGGCTATATCCTATTTCAGGAATTTTGCGTTAAAGCCATGTCTTTTAACACGATTACGGTTGGCCGACAACTCTTGAATTGGGTGGTCGAAACCAATATCGGATTTAATCCCCACAATGGGATACGACTAAAGATTGACGTTGGATACGGTTAGAGATCGAATTCAAGCAAAACGAGGGGAAAATCCAGTGGCCGCCGCGTTCCCAGCCGCGTTAGCGGCGGCAGTTCCCTTAGCCACCGGCGTTAGCCGGTGGGATATCAATCGACGAAGAATAGAGTGCCGTAAGGCACGACAGGTCTACCAATTTTCTTGATCTGTCGCCGCTACGCGGCTTATTGGGTTCTTGAGCTCAAATTCCACCGGCTTACGCCGGTGGCTAAGGGATCTGCCGCCGCTAACGCGGCTGGGAACACGTCGTCCGTCGATTCTTCTATCCTGGATCGTCTCCGGTGCGATCCGATATCAGGCGGGAACAATCCCGACGCTCAAACCGTACTGCAGCCGGCTCGATTCAAAGTTCAGTAGCGAATAACTGAATAACCTCATCGATTTGACCGAAAGCCCAATCCACCTCGCCGCTGGTAATGGCATAAGGCGGCATGAAGTACAAAATGTTGCCAAGTGGGCGAAGCAGAAGGCCGCGACGAACGAACTCCCGCGTGAGTCTGGGACCGATATCGTCGAGGTATCCGCCATTCTTCGTTTCAAGTTCGATGACGGCGACCATTCCGATCCCACGAATATCGCCAACATTGGGTTTGCCACGTAGAGTCTCCAGTCGGTCGCGAAATTGCCGGGATAAGGCCTGGACATGCTCCAGAGTCCGCTCTTCTTCAAACAATTTCAAACTGGCAATGGCAACGGCGCAAGCCAGAGGATTCGCCGTGTACGAATGCCCGTGAAAGAGGGCTTTGGAACGATCGTCATCGAGGAAGGATTCATACACGGCTTCCGTCGTGGCGGTGACGGCGAGCGGCATATATCCGCCAGTGAGTGCTTTCGACAAACAAATGATGTCGGGGCGGACATCTGCGTGTTCGCAGGCGAACATTTTTCCTGTGCGGCCAAAGCCAGTCAGGATTTCATCTGCAATCAGCAGGACTCCAAAGCGATCGCAAAGTTCGCGGACGCCGCGCAAGAATTCGTGAGGCCACACAATCATGCCGCCGGCGCCCTGCAGCATTGGTTCGACGACAACGGCGGCAATAGAAGGGTGATCTGAGAGTGTCCGTTCCAGATCCTGCAGGCATTCAATATGACATCGAGAGCGATCGAGTCCAACCGGGCAGCGGTAACAATACGGCGAATGCGCACGATGAACCGGAAAGAGCAAAGGCTGAAACGCCTGTGTGAAAATGGAGTCTTCACTGAGCGACATCGCGCCGACCGTGTCGCCGTGATATCCGTGATGGAGTGCGACGAATTCCTTTCGTCCGGATTCCCCTCGATTTTGCCAATATTGAATTGCCATCTTGATGGCGACTTCTACGGCAGTGGATCCATTGTCCGAATAGAAGATTCGCGTGAGACCGGACGGCAGAATCTTCGTCAATCGTTCCGCAAGCTCGATTGCCGGTTCGTGAGTGCACCCGGCAAACATGACGTGTTCGAGTTTTGCCGCCTGACAGGCCAGAGCTTCATTGAGTTTCGGGTGCGCATGGCCGTGAATGTTGACCCACCATGATGAAGTGGCATCGAGCAGCCGCCGTCCATCGTCGGTGTAAAGCCAGACGCCTTCCCCACGAACGATGGGAATCGGATCCGGCGCGGTCTTCATTTGAGTGTACGGATGCCAGAGCCTGGCACGATCGCGCGCCGAGAGACTGGGTCTATCGCGATGCATATGGAGCGACTGTAGGGAGCGGACTATCGAGAAATCCCTCTCCCAACGGGAGAGGGGGCCGCGCAGCGGCCGGTGAGGGGTACCGCAAGAAACAGTTTTTACTTGTGGTACCCCTCACCCGGCCTTCGGCCGCCCTCTCCCGTTGGGAGAGGGATTTCTTGATAGTCCGCCCCCTACACTGACAGCCCGTCCCTAAAGTGAGGAATTCGAAATGGCGATTCATCAAAAGTACCTCATCATAACGCCCGCAGAGTCCAATTCCGAGTTCGCCCAAACGGCCAGCTTGTCTGCTGAAAGATCCGAGAACTGTGGCATCTCCCCAAGCACCGGTACATTTCCGAAATGTTCAATCGCCTCGCGATTGCTGCGATTGCGTTCCCCCACCATAATCACTCCGGCAATGTCCAGTGAGCGTGTGCGCAACGCTTCGAGCGTCAGCAGCGTATGGTTGATCGTCCCAAGCTCCGAACGAGATACGACAACGACCGGCAACTGCAGGGCAACCATCAGATCCACAATCAATGCCGAATCGTTTAGAGGCACCATGGTGCCTCCAGCGCCTTCGACGATCCATGCTGTCGCGGACGGTTCAGAACAGACAATCGAAACCAGATCCGCAATCTCAATCCGATTTCCGCTCCGTTCCGCAGCCAGATGCGGTGAAACCGCTCCCGCAAGCCGCACGCCCTTGCATAACAGTTCGCTTTCGCTGCAGGCGCCAAGTTCGCGGACCGTTTTTGTATCGTCGTCCTGTTCGATTCCGGTTTGTACCGGTTTCCAGTATCGCAGCCGCGCCGACGATCGATAGCGATGCATGAGCGCAGCAGCCGTCACGGTTTTACCAACGCCGGTTCCCGTTCCGGTTATGAACAAACCGCGGAGCATATTCTTTCGAGAGTCCGTGCAAACTTTCGAATTGTGAACTCATCATGATTTGCGTTCACCGTAATCCGCAGGCGTGCGGTGCCGACAGGTACCGTTGGCGGACGGAGCGCGCGAACATCGAATCCCTCGTTTTGAAACTCCTCGGCCACGCTGCATGTCCGATCGTTTCCGCCAAGTACGATGGGGATGATCTGGGATTGCGAACTCCCGATGGCCAGACCTGTTTCCCGTATCAGGCCCCGGAGCAATTCAATACTGGTTTTCAAATTCCGGCGAAGTTCAGGCTCGTCGCGAATCACATTCAGACTCGCGTCAATTGCTGCAGCTACCGGAGGAGGCGGAGCCGTAGAAAAGATGAACGGCCTGGCCCGCTGAATCAGATAGTCGATCGCCCATTCCGGACCCGCAACGAAAGCGCCGGCGACTCCCAACGCTTTGCCGGCAGTATTGATGGTGATAAACACTTCGCTGCCGGTTCCGGTGTGCTCCACCCAACCACTACCGCTCTCGCCATAGATTCCGACAGCGTGAGCTTCATCGACGATCAATACCGTATCCGTTTCCCGGCAAAGGTCGGCATAGCCGGCGAGCGGCGCGAAATCCCCGTCCATGCTAAAGAGCGATTCCGTGACCAGGAATTTCTGCGTTCCCGCTGGTGCCTGGCGTAAAAGTTGTGCGACACGACCGAGGTCGCAATGCGGATATTTGAAGCGCTTTGCGCGCGACAGCCGAATGCCGTCAATGATGCTCGCATGATTGAGTTCATCGGAAAACACCAGGTCATTCCGTCCGACGAATGTTTCAAGAACTCCCAGATTTGCGGCGTATCCGGAACCAAAATAGAGGGCGGCCTCTGTTCCCTTGAAATCCGCAAAGCGTTTTTCAATGGCCGTGAATTCCTTCGCATTTCCACGAATCAGCCGGGACCCCGTCGAACCGCATGAGCTATTGGCGACAGCTTCGGCCATTCTCTTTTTGACAATCGGATGAGTGGAAAGACCGAGGTAATCGTTGGAACAAAAATCGATGCCCGTAGCAGCGCGAAGTTGGCGCTTCAGTCCCGCCGCTTCGATTTCTTCCATGGTCCTTTTGATGCGGCGCTCCAGTTCGAAATAACTCACGAAATCGATGCCTCAGACGCGGACGGATTGTGGTCGCAGCTGCATGCCAAGCCGTCGAAGCAACGCATGGTCGCGATCGGAATCCGGATTGGGAGTCGTGAGCAGCTTGTCGCCCATGAAAATCGAGTTGGCGCCGGCCAGGAAGCACATCGCCTGAGCTTCGTCGCTCAATGAAAGGCGGCCCGCACTCATCCGAACCATAGCGGCCGGCATCAGTATGCGCGCAGTGGCAATGGTGCGCACGAGTTCCAGCGCATCAATATCTTCCTGGTTGGCAAGCGGTGTTCCTGCGACCCGAACCAGAAGGTTGATGGGAACGCTTTCGGGATGAGGCTGCTGACAGGCAAGCTGCTGCAGCATGCGGCAGCGGGATTCCCGATCCTCGCCCATTCCGATGATCCCCCCACAACAGACCGTCACCCCAGCCCGGCGAACGTGCGCCAGCGTTTCGAGCCGGTCGTGATAGGTTCGAGTGGTAATAATGTTTCCGTAAAATTCGGGCGACGTGTCGAGATTGTGGTTGTAGGCGGTCAGTCCGGCCTGGGCAAGCTGGTTCGCCTGCGCTTCGGTCAACATTCCCAGCGTACAGCACGCTTCCATTCCCAGCGCACGAACTCCCCGCACCATTTCCAGTACTTGATCGAAACGTGGATCCTGAGGGGCGTCGCGCCATGCGGCGCCCATGCAAAACCGGGTGGCTCCCTGGTCTCGGGCCTGACGGGCTGCGGAAAGCGTTTCCTCGAGGGTCAGCAAAGGGGTTGCTTCAACACCGGTGTCGTATCGTGCAGACTGAGGGCAGTACCCGCAATCTTCCGGGCACCCGCCGGTTTTCACACTTAAGAGGACACAACCCTGAATTTCGTTCGGATCATGAAATTTGCGATGCGAGAGCTGAGCCTGAAAGATAAGTTCGGACAGCGGGAGCGAGTAGATCGATTCGATTTCCGAGACGGTCCATTCGTACCGCAGGTTCGTACGGGATGACATTCCGGGCAGTAGTCTACAGCAGGCAGGATAACAATGAAAAAGGGAACCGCATGACGTGGTTCCCTTTTTCTGTGGGCACTCCGGGAAATTGGGGACAGAGAGCAATTTCCTGAGAAACGTTACGGATATGCTTAGAAATTGCTCTCTGTCCCCAATTTCCGAATTCAGTATCGATCGCGGCGACCCCGGCCTCCAGCTCCGGCATGTTCGCGGCCACCACCCCCGAATTCCTTCTTCACCAATGGACGAGCCTCGTTGACCGTGAGCTTTCGTCCATCGAGATCCGAACCATTAAATTTGGTGATGGCGTTTTCGGCAGCGTCGTTATCCATTTCCACAAAGCCAAATCCCTTGGATCGTCCCGTCATCCTGTCGGTGATGATGCTTACGGATTCCACTCTGCCGATCTGCGAAAACAAGTCGTTAAGTTCCTGTTCTGACGTTTGAAACGACAAATTCCCTACAAACAGTTTTTTCGTCATGTTCACCCTTCTCTACTAGTTGGTTCTAGTTGGTGTCGGGAACTTCGAAGGCTTTGCGAGGAAAGGGCACTAAGCTCTCCGGGGCAAGACAAGAGGCTCCTAACAGCTGTAATAATGCAACTCTTTGTTGCTGGGCCGGAGTATACGATGTGGATGATTTCTTATCCAAAAAAATTGCGTGAAAAGTTGAAGAATCCAATCCCTTCAGAAGTCATTTCATTTTTGTCACCGATCGGGTTTACAGGATGCAAACAGCCCGACGCTGAGCTCTGAAACCAGAGCTTTGTTTTCACATGGATAGCCGCGGCCGGCATGGGTTTCCAGAGCCCTGCAACGCCGCCCTTCCAAATGTTTCGATTTCATAGAAGAGGTGTTAACATTCGCTCGCTCACAGCAATTTCAGGAGGGGGATGGATGCAACCAAAAACTATACGTCTGATTGGAGCGATTGCCAGCTTGGCTATGGCCATACCGGTATTCGCCCAATACGGATATCCGTTAAAGGGGTCATGGAGCGGAGACTGGTGGATCGTCAAAGGGAAAGACAATCATATTCTGTTGGATTTTAATTGGGACGGCAAAACCCTTACCGGGACACTGAATCCCGGGCCGGACGCTTCGCCGATGCAAAAGCTCACACTCACGCCGCCCGATGTGATCGGCGCCGGCAAAGCCGCCATTGCTGCCCGTGATGCCGCGATTGCAAAACAGGCTGCCGATGCCGCAACTGCTGCTGCGAATCCAGCTCCGGCTGCCGGTATCCCTCCAGCTGCGGTAGCCCCTGCGACAGGCGCACGCGGTGCGGCGGCAACGCCAGCAGCGGGAACGGCGACAAAGGCGCTGAATGGCGGAACCACTGCACCCGCTGCCACAGCAGGTACTGCCGGAAAATCAGCGGCCACAGCGGCGGTTCCCGCGCGCGGTGCAGCCCCGGCCCCTGCCCCTGCAGTTAAAGACAACCTGACCGTTGCCACCGACCCGTGGCTGCTTCACTTTGAGGCGGATGCGAAAGATCCCGCAGGAAAGACCGTTCACTACGTCGTCGACGGAAAAATGGAAAACCTGGGAGCTGCGTACTCCCGCGTCATTACCGGAAAGTGGGTTGCCGGAACGCAGGTGGGAAGCTTTAAAGTCGTTCGCAATTAGCGCGGTGCGTTAAGAACGGCGGGCCCACTCCCGATGGAGCGGACCCGCCGTGTGTATTTTCTTGATCTGTCGCGCCGCTGGCGCTCATTTTAGATTTGATGATTTCGTTCTTCCACGGGCTTACGCCCGTGGCTAACGAACTGCCGCCGCTACGCGGCTGAAAACGGCAGAGATTCGGGGCCCCTGTAACTACCGGCGATTCGAGATGCCGGCGTATGGGGTTCTGAGCCGCGGAGCGGCGGCAGTACTTTAGCCACGGGCGTGAGCCCGTGGAATGCGGAAACCCGGACATTTCAGTTGCGGAGCAGCGGCAGAACCAGCAAACAAAAAAGGGCGGCGCCTTTGGAGCGCCGCCCTTTTCAATCTGTTTCTGCTTAATGAGGGACGAACGAGTTCCCGAGGTCATCCTTAAGATGATTCAGGTACAGATTGTTTTCCTGGCAGATGTACTCTTTGAGCTCCTTCTTGTCGGTTGTGGTCTGCCACGGAATGTCCCACTGAACTGTCCACGACTTTGTGTATGCGCCCAGATCATCGATTAGCGCTTCGTAATGAAGTGTGCCCTTGTTCGGACGCGTGAATTTCTCAACGACGTGCATCTGATCCGTATGTGGATGTCCGTAATAGTCCAACCACGTCCCTTCGTTGAAATTCACAACGTCGACGACCAGGGTATCGCCTTCCCAGTGGCCCACGGAATCGCCAAGCCATGTTGAGCCTTTGATCGTGTCACTTTTGGGATGCGGGCGCCCATTCATTGCGATTTCCCGCCACACGTGAGTGCCGCCTTCGAAGACCATCCAAATGCGCTTGGTCTCTGGAGACTGGATAATTTCCATCGGATACGGCGTCGCAAACATGCGGGGACCACCCGGAGGCAGGCATTGTCCCTCGGGGTCATACTTCATCCGATTGGACTGGTTATAATCGTAGAATGCTGCGGCCCACGGCTGGAACGGAACCCAGGGTTCGGCAGCGGATCCGCGAACTTGAGGAATAGGATTGGGGTTGTTGCCGCCATTACCGCCACGGCCGCCACCCCCACCTGCAGCACCGCGTCCTCCCCCGCCGCGTCCCCCGCCGGCGCCACCACCGGCAGCAGCCTGTGCTCCAACGACGACGTTAGCCGCACCCATGTTTTGTAAGTAGGGCAGGTCCCAAGTCCCATAAGACTCTCCTGCAGCTCGGCCAAGATTCACCGTGCCATCGGCAAAACGTGGAGTTGGCTCCGCGTTGGCGCCGCCACCGCGGCCACCGCCGCCACCACCGCGACCTGCGCCGCCACCACCACGACCTGCTCCACCACCAATTGCCGGCGCACCGGCGCCAGCTCCTGCACCCGGAGGCGCTCCCGCCCCGCCACCGCGGCCGCCTCGGCCGCCAGCCTGACCGCCCGCGGGAGCTTGGCTGAGTGACAATATTGCGGTAATGGCCAGCAGAAATACTGCTGTTGCCGCTATCGCAATGGGTTTGTTGATTGATTGGATACGCACTTGCAATCTCCCCTCTTTCTTTGACTGATCCTTGAAATTATTGACCAGTGTATCCCTGTTCGCCGCTCGATGCTGCGTTGAGCGATTTGCCATCGGGCAAGGTCACGTTACTGGCGTTGATCTTGAAGCTTCCATCCTTTGCCCGGGAACCGGGGACCTTGACGGTCATGCCGACACGCAGCGTGCTGCGCGTCCAGCCGCGGCTGGTCAATCCGTTCGGACTTCCCATTTCGCACGCCCAATTCTGCACCTTGCCGGTTTTCTGGTCTTTCACATCAATATAGAAGTAGGTGTGGGGATTCATCCACTCCACCTTCGTGACGATGCCGGTCAATTCAACCGACTTCGACCGGTCGAATTCCGCTTCAAAGGAATGATGGGCAAACAGTGGAGCAGAAATCACCAGTAACGCTGCCGCAGCGAGCGACAGCGAAATCATTTTCTTCGACATTAAGAAACTCCTCCTCAATTTTGGGCTCGAATATGATGCCAATGGGGTTTAATGAGGTCAAGATTTTAACCGCCGTCTGTTCCCCTTCAGCGCGGCTCTCCACGCGAACTTGAAACGTACTCTATCTTTATCGCGGGGCCGAAGAAAGCAGTTTTCAGCACATCGAAATTGACTGCGGATTACAGCAAGCGCGGTCTATACTGCCCGCGATTCCACGATTGGAGGAATGCGATTCGATGGCTGTTGAGGCAGTCGATCAAGAAATCCCTCTCCCAACGGGAGAGGGTTGGGTGAGG
>JBGPBY010000084.1:0-18401 GCA_041481485.1 Terriglobia bacterium | reverse complement strand
TGAATACGTGTGTGTATTTATGAAACGGCCTACTAAGTCGGGCGTTTCATCAGTACTCACGACAGCTTCGTGTAATAACTCATTTCACTTTCCCGAGGTCCTTCATTCGCACAAGCCTTTTCGGCTCATCCCGGCTGAGATCCGGATCCTCGTGCAGAAGTTGCCAGGCGCGCGCGAAGTGGGGAGCCGCCTCAGCCTGGCGACCAAGGAGCAACAGACATTCGGCGATTTCTTCCTGAGTGTAGCCTTCGTTATCCCCACCCTGGAGTTCGGGCAATTGCAAAAGTTCCATTTGAGTCGTCAAGGCCTCATCAACACGTCCGAGATGACGAAGCACCTTCGCGGCCGACCATCGTGCGATCCCAATTTCAACCTTGCTCCCTCCTCCCTGACTGCGAAAGGCCAGATCCTTCTGGAACATCTTCAATGCGTCGTCATAACGATGCATATCGAAGTAGGTCCACCCGGTGTTGTTATAGAGCGGTCCAAGCCACCGGCGTGCCCGCGGATCTTTCGCGGCTTCCGAAAGGCGGATCGCTTCTTCGTTCCAACGCAGGGACTCTTCGGCTTTAGTGGCGATTCCCAGCATGTGGACTGCATCTATTGCGTAGAACTCGAGACCCGCTTCTTGAGCCAACCTAAAAGCCTCCTTAAAGAGTGGCACCGACTCTTCCTTCTTTCCTGATGAGTTCAGCACCCGGCCGCGCTCCAGTTGACTGCGGACTCGGGCGGTCTTCATATCCGGCTTGATCAAAGCGTCCGCCTGGTCTAACGACTTGTTTGCGTCGGCGAATCTCTGCTGCAATCCCTGAGCACGGGCGATCTGAGTCCAAAGTTCTGCTAGATAGCTCGAATCGCCAGATTCTTGCGCTTTGGGAAAGAGCTCACGGAACTTCGACTCCGTACCTGCAGGGTCGTCGTAATTCCACAGAGTGTCGAATATAGTAAGTTGCGTTGGCACGGACGGCTCCGACTTTTGAGGTGGTTCAGGGTTCCTTGCGCTGCAAGCGGCCAGGGCAATAATAAGTGCAATCAGTCCGAGTCGCATTGCCATTTCGCCATTTTTTCGACCCCGACGATGCCGGCCATTGAAGGGGAGACAAAGGTTCTGCCATCCAGCACCGAAAGAATGGCGGGGACGAGTTCAGACCACGCAGAGTGTTTCACGACAAAGCCGTGCGCTCCGGCCCTTAGCGCCCAGCGCGCGTATTCCGGCTCCCCAAACATGGTGATAAAGACGACCTTCACGTGGGGGTTCTGCTTTTTCAACTCCGCCAGCGCACTTACGCCATCGAGACGAGGCATGGAAATATCCGCCACAATGACATCAGGCTGAAGCTTTTTTGCAGCTTCAACCAGCGCCAGGCCATCTTCCACAACTCCCACCAATTCAAAGTCGCGAGCGAGCAGACTTTTCAGCATTTCTGCCATTCCACGGTGATCGTCAGCGAGCAGGACTCGAGCCCTGTTCATGATACGTCGCTAGCGGAGTTCGAGACTGCCCGTATACCATTCGTAACCGCGGATTCACCATTCTCTGTATTCGCTGGATCCTGCAGGTCGTGAGCTTCCAGCGGTATCCAGGCCAAAATTGTTGTGCCGTGGCCGCGCTTGCTGTCGATATGCAGTTTACCTTCGAGCAGTCGGACGCGTTCGCGCATGCTCGCCAGGCCGAGGCTCGGCTGCTGGGCATGCTCACCGGGATCAAATCCAGCACCATTGTCCGCTACTGCCAATTGCAACCCTCCGTCCAGGGAATGCAGCGACACCTGCACCGCCCGGGCACGAGCATGGCGGGCTACATTGCCCAACGCTTCCTGAGCCACTCGAAAGAGGCAAAGCCTGGCCTCTTGCGGAATGTCCGTCGGGAGGCCGTCCAATTTGAAGTCAACAGGTATCGATTCCTGCCGCGAGAAGCGCTCACATTCCGCCTGGAGTGCGGCGGCCAGGCCCAGGTGCTCCAACAGCGCGGGGTGGAGTTTGTAAGCAAGGGAATGCACGTCCTTGCTGAGGACCATCAGGCTGTCACGGATTCCACTGATGGTTTTCCGTTGCTCGATCGGGTCGGCTTCAGAATCGAGACGATCGGCATTCATGGCCAGCAGCCCGAGGCGCTGTGTGATGTCATCGTGCAATTCGCGAGCGAGTCTGGCACGTTCCGCCTCCTGAGCGTGGAGCAATTGTTTGCCAAACTCGCGCTGCATTTGCTGGACCTGCTTGCGCTCCGTGATGTCACGCACGAACCCGGTGAAGATACGACGGTCCGCCAGGACTACCTCGCTTACGGCAAGGTCGATGGGGAACATCGAGCCGTCCTTCCGGCGCCCACTGGCCTCCCGGACGATGCCATTGATATCCGGTGAGATCGTCTGTCCGTCGTTGGGAACGCTTCGCTCGCGAGCCGTACTGAAAGCAGCGGGCAAAACCATGCTTACATTTCGGCCGAGAAACTCATCGGCAGTGTAGCCAAAAATATTTCGTGCAGCCGCATTGACGGATTCGATGACGCCGCGATCGCTGAAGGTGAGAATCCCCTCGGCCGCCGTACCGAGAATAGCCCCCAGGCGGTTCGTGCTTTCACTAAGCGATCGTTCCGCGACGCGGCGTTTAATCAAATTCGCAATGAGTGCAAGGATCAGGAGAGCCTCCAGGATACAAACGGACAGGGCTGCAATAATCTGCCATTTGTATCGTTCCCACACTGTCAGCTCGCGAAATTCCACGATGCTGCCCGGCGGAAGGCTTTCCTCGCTGACGCCCCAACGGCGCAGTTCGCGCGAGTCGAAGATCTGGGGCCCAGGCTGTTGCGGTTCCGGCCTCAGATGTTCTGGCGATTCGCCATCCATGATGCGGAGAGCGACGGCGGCCGTGTTCCGGCTCAAATCATCGAAGGCCAATAGCGGACCGCCAACAACTCCCTGGCCCAACTGGTACCCCTGATCACCGAAGATGGGCGCGTTCGCCACCGCATGAAGGTCATGCAACACGCGCGCCTCGGCATGGGAAACGCCTTTGGCATCCACGGCCAGGAGCTGAAAGTAAATCACCGAGTTCGGAGGGAGCGCGGCGCTACGTTTTAATACTTCCCCGAAAGAAAGCTCGTTGAGGTAGTCAAATGTCAGCCGGCCCTTGAAGCGTTGAAACTCTCGAATGATTTCATCGTGCCAGAAGGTTTCCAATGGCGAACTACCAATCAACACGTCGACATTGGTGGTTTGGGGAAGTATTTGCAGAATCGTGTCGATCACCAACGACGGGTCAGTCAAGACACTGACAACCGCATCGTTGTGCCCCAAGGTTGCCATATTCACGAGGCGCTGATCCACCGCGGCAAGCAGCATCGGCGTTGAAGGGAAAAGTTTTTGCCGGTTCTTTTGCGCGAACTGTACCGCAGGCCCGCCAATAGGGATCACCAGATCCAGCCGCCGGTTGGCGAACATGGCGTGCATGTAATCCAGGGTCGCCCCTTCCGGCGGCTTCTCGTTGGAGCGTGCGAGCTGCAGTGAAACCTCATAAAAATCGACCGGCACCGGTGAATTCTTGCTCAATTCCGTACGAAAGTTGCCCGCGAAGGCGTCGAAAGGGGCGAATTCACGCTCGAACGAGTGCAGCAACAACACCTGACGAGGCTCAGCTGCGACGCTTAGCGGAAGGGCCAGCAGCATCAGCAAGCTGAACGAAGCGAGACGTTTCGTCATGTTCGTTGGTCAGAAGCCTACTCTAACCTTGGAGCCATGACAAAGATTTCCAGTGACGACGCAGGCTCGAAGCAACGCGGCAGATGGCAGCATCGATTGCGCGCCCGAGGTACGTTTGTTATTTGGCCGCCGGCCGCAAGCCGATTACCTGGCTTTTCGTTCCCTTCGTCACCATGACTCGCACGGCTCGTGCCAGATAATCCTTTAAAAATTCCGCGTTCTTATACGCATCGCCAACGGAGCGCTCCCAGGCAAGGACGCTGTACTCTCCAGGAGGAACATTCGCGATTGAAAATTTTCCCGACTGATCGGTGGCTGTGTCCAGAAACAGATGCGTATTCCAGCGCCGCTCCGCGGCGGGGATCAGCACCACCTGCGCGTTGGCAATGGGGACGATGCTATTCAACAGCTGTCCTTCCACCGCGCCTGCCGGGCTATCCAGCACCAGTTCCAGGGGACCGTGATCGATGCCATCCGCAATCAATCCTTCTTTGAGAACATCGCGTCCCCCATAACGCGCCGCTGAAATAAAAAAGCCCTGTGACTCCACGCTGGGGCTCGAAACCAGGTACCGCCCATCGGCAATTTCCGGAAGCGTAAATGAACCGTCGCCGGAAACCCGCACATTCGCCGTGCTGCCCAGCCCGGGACCCACGGACATCAGGTTGACGTTAGCGGATTGAGGCAGGGTCCCGCTCGTCAAGGTCAGACGGCCGGAGATTAAAACTCCAGGTCTAAAAAACAGTGTGCCCAGATCCACGTCCTTATTGGACACATCGAATTCAAACTGCTGTGGTGCGGGACGCGTGGCCGCCGTCTGTCCCAGGAACGCGATAATGAAATCGAAAGAGCCAGGAGGAACTCCTCGAAGAATGTACTCGCCATTGGCATCAGGCAACAGGCTGCTGGCGCGAAGAATCGGTGGCTGCAACACAGTGCCGCGCGGCCGCAATTGATAGCTGGCCTTGACGCCATCCGGCGGCAAAGCGCCGGCAGTTTTGAATCGGACCGAATACGGCTTCCACGGCGCCAGTGTGAAATTGATTCCGGTCGTTTCTCCACTAGACTGCACTAGGATGGGCGTGGCCTGATCCAGAGAGACGACACCGGGGTAATACGAGGCAATGACGGTTGCATCCATCATCTTGGGAACGGCGCCGATATAATACGTGCCGGGCATGACGCCGAATATGCGATATTCGCCGCGATCATCCGTCTGAATCGTTCCCAGCGTTCCGCCGAGCGCCGTAAGGTTGGCGACGCCATTGCGATCGTAGGTGAGGCGCAAAATTCGAACGCGAAGGGCCGCCAGGGGATCTCCACCCGAGTCGACAATCCGTCCGGAGATTGACGTTGTACCCGCCAGTTCCAGATGAACTTCCGGCGTACGTATTCCCGCGCCGACGGTGACGATCGCTCCTCGCTTCGTCGGATCCGGATTAGTGTCGGTTGCACTGAACCCGTCGTGGGCGGCGACCGCGGTATACACACCGTCCGCGAGGCCGCCAATTTTGAACTTGCCGTCCTTGTCCGTGATGGCGCTGAACTCCGTCCGAGGTGGTGAATTGTTGCCGCGGCCGCCTCCCTGGCCGGGAACGACACATGGAATCCCCCTGCGTTCACACACGACGACGATTGCGCCGTCGATCGGCTTGCCCGACAAATCCGTTACCGTGCCTTCGATACTGGATTGTGTGCTCACCGCTATGCTGGATGGAGTGCCCACCTGCGTAATCGGATTTACGGGAGCGGGTAGAACTATCTGGGGATGCGCTACAGGTCGTCCGGCGGGTATTCGGAACGCCGGCAGCGCCAGCGCCGCCACCGATGTGATTTGTATCGTTGCGATCGAGAGCGTGATGGCGGCCAGAAGAAACAAAGTTGTTGCCATCGTGAATCGGGAAATCCGGCGGCGTGTACTCGAATCCAGGATGGCGCGTAAACGGGTTTCGAGATGTGAGGGATGGGACATTGACATCGCTGCCATGGGCGATCCACCGCGAACCTCGACGGCAATCTCGAGCAGATGGCGCGCATAAGCATCGGCGGGCGTTCCCAGTATCAGTACACGATCGTCGCAGGCCCGTTCCCGTTCGATTCGCTGTCGATGTGCGGCGAACCAGATCAGCGGATTGAACCAGTAGATTCCGCATACCAGCTGACTCGCAAGATGCGATATTCCATCGCAGCGCTTCACATGCGCCAGTTCGTGCGCCAGAACGGCGCGCCGCCGTTCCGGCAGCCAATGCATTGCGGCGTTCGGGAGCAATATCGTGTGACGCCGGAATCCCCAGGTCATCGGAGGCATTTCTCCGGCAAGATGGAGATTGACGGTCTTCCGAATGGACAGTTCGCTTTCCAGTTCAGCGCGAAGCGTTTGCCACGCTTCGTCTTCGATGATTGCGGAATTGCAGGCCATGCGGCGCACGCGGAGTGTCGAATTCACCAGGCGAAAGAGCTGAAATAGAAGTCCCGCAATCCATAGCCAAAGCGCCAATCTGCCGAAATTTGCGGGACTGGGAGATGAGGATGGCACGGTGGAACCTTCCGGTTTTTCGGAAGCGGTGGGCATGCGGGAATAGCTGAAGTGCGCGCTGGGAATTGTGAGCGTGGACTTCTCAGTTCTTACGTTTCTTACGTTCGCGATGCCGGCGTTGAATGACGGGCGCTCCTGAATCAGAGGAAGCTGCAGCGCCGGAATCAGGAGCGATGCCAGCGGCAATACCGTCGCGCCAAGCATCGCGCTGGACCATACCGCGTGTCGAGCCGCCGCGGTTGACTTGCGCAACGCAACAACAAGGACGGCCGCACAGATCAACAGAAGGGAAGTGCGTATCACGATTTCCAGTTCGAAATTCATGGCTTCGTCTCGCTGTTTTTTTCGATAAGCCTGGTCAGGCGCCTGATTTCGGCCTCCGGAATTTCGGTAACCGACAGGTCCAGCAACGCCACAGCTGCTTGAGACGGCGAGCCGCCAAAGAATGTTTGAATCAGATGACGGAGCGCAGACTGCCTGGCCTTCTCGCGATGCACCGTCGGAATGAACACGTACTTCGGCCCCGCCTTTTCATGACGGATATGGCCCTTCTCCTCCAGAATACGGAGCAGGGTTCGGACAGCGGAATAGCCGGGAGCTTCCGGCAGCGCTTCCATGACGTCACCGGCAGTGGCCTTTCCCTTCATGTACAGCACGTCCATGATCTGCCGCTCGCGGCGGCTCAGCCTGGCATGGGATTTCATAGTGCGCAGAAATTAGCATTTTTGAGAATGATACGGCAAGACAAAAAATGCTAAGGTCTTAGCAGCTTTTCACGGCCGCAGAGTTTTCCGCGTTTTTCCGGAAATGAAATTGTGAACGCAGTTAACTTGCGAAAATCACTGTCGCAGGAGTTTGCGTTGGCACAAATTCCACGTTGGTGAAACCCGCATCGGACAGCCACGACCGATAGTCTGCCTGACGCCAGGCATTTCCGCCCTTTGAGACGAGAAGCATCTGCGATGCGAACATCAGGGCAAAGGGATGTCCGGTGCGATCGTCATTCAAAACGAAATCATTGATGACCAGAGTGCCACCGGGTTTCAATGCCTTGCGGAATTTTCGAAATATGGCCACGTTGTCTTCCGGCGTTTCCTGGTGTGCGATGTGGCCGAATATCGCATAGTCATAAGCCTGCGATCCGAACTCGACCGTGTGGAAGTCCCCATCGATCGTTTCGAAGCGATCCGATGCCCCAATCTTCGCCACAAACTTCCTTGCAATGGAATTCACAATGGGCCAATCCAGTTGCACTCCGCGCGCGGTCTTGTTTAACCCCAGCCAGACTACGGACCACACTCCGGAACCGCCACCAACGTCGAGCCATCGAACATTGCCCGCGCTGGCAATACCCAGGCCTTCCGCCGCCATCTTTGCAACAGGAAACGAGAGCGATGCGATGGCAGGCACGAGTTCGTGCCAGAATTCGTTGTCCGCCATGTCGGCGGTACTGCTCGCCGAGGGATTACCGGTTTTGACGGCTTCGGGCAGAGTGGCCCAGTCTCCCAGACTGCCGGTCATCACCTGCGCCATGGCGCCGAAATATGCCGGCTTGCTCTTCACGAGATATGACGAGCTTTCCGGCGTGTTTTCGTAGCGGCCATCAGCCAGCCTCACCAGTCCCAGACCAGTCAGACCGTCGAGGATTGCCTGCGCTCCGCGCAGCGAGATTCCGGACTTTGCGGCAATGTGTTTGGCATCGCTTCCGCCGCCATCCAGAACGTCGAAAATCCCATGTTTGGCTGCGGATCCGAGTATTGCGGCGGCCCACCCGCCGGATATGAGTTGCATGATGCGATCTGGGGTCGGTTGTGACATCGAATGTCTCCTTCAATATTGGGATTAAGATTAATTTGAATTCAAAAGCCGATTCAGATTTTCGCCGAAAATCGCCTTCACGGTTTCGGAATCGGCACGAATGGATTGTAGCGCATCGATGTGAGCGTCAAAGATTGCCCGGTTCCATCCTCTGGGAAAGAACGAGGAATCCGATCCGAAGAGCAGGCGTTTCGGTCCGTAGACTTCCAGCGCCTTGCGAAACACATCGCGCAGTTGAATGTCCGGCAACTGATACTTGATCCATGAATTGGATCCACTCGTGTCCATGTAGACATTAGGTGCCAGGTCACCAAGCATGAGAGCCTCTCGAAAATAGCCCGCGCCAAAATGGGGGACGACGAAATTGAGATTCGGATGATCCAGTGCAACGCGATGCAGATCGATGGGATTGGACAGGCTCATATCAAACTTCGATGCCAGCCCCAGTTTCTTTCTGACGCCGACGGTCAGAACGCCGCAGTGGACAAAGATCACCACATTTCTGCGCGATTCCGCCATGGCATATACCGGTTCGAGAATCTCGTCCTGAACCGAGAAGCGATGCATGGCTGGGAACAGGCAAAGCCCCTTCATTCCGAGTTCGTCAAACGCCTTTGTGGCGCGATTCAGTGCGCCCGGAGTTTTGGGGTTAAACATGAAGTATCCAAAGAATCTTGATGGATGAGCGCGAACCGCATCGGCGGCCGAAGATTCCTGTTCGGGAATCGAAGACATTAAAACCGACCGTGAGACGCCGTGACGATCGAGTTCCGCCGCCCATTGGGCCCCGAGCGCCGAATTGTCCTGCGGAGGCGCGTCCCAACCCAGTTGACTGAGCAACTCTGCGGCGTCATCTGGCTGACCTTTCTGTTGGGCGAGAGCTTTGAAAAATGAATGCGAAAAGAAATGTACATGGGCATCCGTAACTTCAATATCACCCCACGGGGTCTGCATCGATGAACTCCTGATTCTGTCTTCCCTGATGTTACACTGGATATGTGTAACACGTAACCTGTGTTCCTTGAGGAGTCACAGCATGGCAAATCTGACACTGACCATAGACGAAAATACTCTTAGAAATGCGCGCATCCGCGCCCTGCACGACGGGACATCGATCAACGCCCTGGTGCGGCAGTATCTGGAATCGTACAGCCGCGTTCACAGCCATGGCGAAGTTGTTTCTGAAATTGTAGACATGTCGAAAAAATTCCGTTCCCGGAAAGGTTCTGCAAAGTGGACGAGAGACGATCTTCATGATCGAAAATTATGAAGTCGTTTATAGATTCGAATGTACTGGTGTACCTCTTTGATCAGGACTCTCCGGAGAAAAAAACTATCGCCCAGGGAATTATTCTGGACGAAGGCAGCGGCGGCAATCTGCTGCTCAGCACTCAGGTGATGCAGGAGTTTTATGTCACCGTTACACGGAAACTTGCCAGGCCTTTGACGCCGGGAGTTGCCCTCGAAGCGGTTCGGAGATTTGCGGCGATGCCGCTCGTTACTGTCGACGGGAGCCTCATTCTTTCCGCAATACAACTCAGTCAGCGCGACTCGATTTCCTTCTGGGACTCTCTGATCATTGAGGCAGCGCTGCGGGGCGGAGCACAGCGGCTTTGGTCCGAAGATCTTCAACATGGCAGGACGATTGGCAAATTGCGAATCGAAAACCCCTTCCGTTTGGTACGCGCGGCCCGGTGAATCGAAAGGGCCGCCGGTATCGCCGGCAGCCTTTCGTGCTATCTGCCGGTTGTTCCGTCTGCCCGAGGAGGCAATGGTGGTGCGGCAGTCGGAGCGGTACCTGCCGGGGCGCCAAGCTTGATCAGCAAATCGGCGGTATCCTGATGCACGTCGATACGAGCACCGCCGCGGCTGTTCCCACCGTTTCTGCCCATGGCGGAATCGACCACGGTTTTGCCGTTTCTGTCGCGGGCATCGACCTTGGCGCCGTGATCCACGAGATATTGAACCGCAAGATTCCAGCCCCAGAACGCGGCGGCATGCAACGGCGTCTGGCCATTGGTGGGATTGACGGAGTTCACGTCGGCTCCCGCCTTGACCAGCGCTTCGATGGAATCCCTGGATCGCTGGGCCGTGTCCTCCGTGGCGGGGTAGAAACCGCGCGTATCCGCATCGACTGAACCCATGCCTGCCGCCGCCATGATCGGAGTGACGCCGCGTGCGCCCGTCAACGTGAGGTTCGCGCCGTGCGCCACCAGCAGGCGAATCGCAGGGGCGTCCAGTCCCTTAGCCGCGCGAACCAGCGGAGTGACGCCGATAGTGAGCAGGCCGTCCACACCGCGATCGGCGCCGACGTTGCGGTAGGGTGGAAGCAGTTTCAGCTGGAGATTCGGATTGGCGCCGGCATCGAGCAGCATCTCGATGACTTTCAGCGCGGTGGTGTCGTCCACCGACGGAAGATCGGCCCGTCCGCCATGCGGAATGCTGTTCATATCGACGGCGCAATACAGCGGACTGCGTCCCCACAAATCCCAGCGATCGGGATTGGCACCGGCTTTGATCAGCGCCGCCGCGACATCGAAATGAAAATTGGTAATCGACATGATTAGCGGTGTGATGCCTTCCGGATCCGGCATGTCGAGAATGGCCTTGCCGTCAATCAGCGCTTTCACGCATTCCAGGCAGCCCTCGCGGGACGCATAGAGCAATGCCGTCAAACCTCCCGGCGCTCGCGGACCCGCGCGTGGTTCCGTGCTGACGTTGGAGGGCCAGTCCTTGTACGTGGAATCGGAGTAATTGGCGGTGGCGGTAGCGTTCACCAATGAACGTGCGTTCACATTGGCGCCGTGCGCGATCAGCGTCCGCACCATCGGCCCCTGGCCCTGACCGGAGGCCCACATCAGGGCCGTTTGCAGTTTCTGCGTTTCCACCGCATTGACATTCGCGCCCCTGGCAATGAGCAGTTCCGCCGCTCTAACGTTCGTGCTGCGTGCAACGATCATCAGCACGGTTTCGCCATCGGCAAATGTCGCATTGGCGTCTGCTCCGCCTTTCAGCAAGCTATCGATCACCGCAGTATTGCCGCTGTTGGCGGCTTCGACAATCGGCGTCGATCCGAAATCGTTTTTCGCGTTGACGTTTGCTCCGGCCCGGATCAACCGGTCGACAACTTCGGCATCGCCGTTGTGAACTGCCCAGTGCAGTGCGGTGCTCCCATCGGAAGCCGTGGCCTTCACGTCGGCACGTTGGTCGATGAACTTTAGCGCGGCGGTTTTATTCCCCGACTGCAGTGCTTCGAGCAGCGTGGACTGAGCGAATGCAGCGCTCGTTCCGGAGACAAGAATTGCGGCAGCGGACAGCAAAACTCTCAATCGCATTTAAACCTCCGAGAGTTCCTTCGTTCCATCGTCGCCGACTTTATCGGTCTCGATGCCTGCACGGCGCACAATAGTCAGCAGCAGATTCGACAGCGGAGTGTTATCGGGATACTTCAAATGTTGTCCGCCTTTGATCTTGCCGTTTGCGCCGCCGATCAGCGCCGATGGCAGCGGTTGGTGGTTGTGCGCATTGCTGTTGCTCATGTTGCTGCCGTAGAACAGCAGCGCGTGATCAAGCATGTTCCCGTCGCCGTCGGGCAATGCGGCAAGCTTGGCTGCGAATTTTGCCATGACGTTGCTGTGATACGTTTGGATCTTCACCAGCTTATCGATCTTGAGCTTGTTATTGTCGTGGTGCGACGTTTGATGGAACGGATCGGTCACCTGAACCTGAGGATAAGTGAGACCGCTGACTTCCGCCGCCATCATCACATTCACGACGCGCGTCAAATTGGCCTGGAATGCCAAGGCCAGCAAATCGAACATCAGCGCAAGGTGCGCTTCATTGGCGGCCGGCGGACCTGTCGGCGCATTCGGCAGTTTCAGTTTGCTGAGATCGCGCTCTTCCATCTTCTGCACCTGGCGCTCGACTTCCCGGACCGAGTCGAGATAGTCCGCCACCATGGCTTTGTCGCGTGCGCCGAGCGATCTTTGCAGATCTGCCGCTTCCGCGGTTACCAGGTCGAGGATGCTGGAATAGGTTTTTGCGACGTTCTTCCGGTCTTCTGCGGTATCACCCTGTCCGAACAGGCGCTGAAACACTTTGCGCGGATTGGACTCCACGGGCAGTGGATTGGATGGGGTGCGGAATGAAATCGTTCCGCCGTAGCTGGAACCATAGTCGCGATCGCCCACGGCGTTCTGGCGAGCTTCGATGCCGACTTCGAGAGATGGGAACGGCGTATCCTGTCCGATTTTCTGAGCGATCATCTGGTCAATGGTGACTCCGCCCCATGGCGACTGCGACTTTCGTGGCGCCACACCGCTCAGCCATGTTCCCGGACTGAGCGCATGAACCGGCGGGGCGATAGCCGCGCGGTTCTGCAGTCCGCTGACGATGGTGAGCTGTTTTTTGAAGGGTTCGAGAGGCTTCAGAATCGTAGGAAGCTCGAAATTCGCGCCTTCGGCAGTGGGCGTCCATTCGTTCATGATGGCGCCATGCGGGAAGTAGATGAAGCCGGCGCGAAGCATCGGCGCGGCCGCAGTCTGAGCGAGGGCCGTGCTGGCCGGAATCATGGCATCCAGCAACGGCAATGCAATGGTCACTCCGGCGCCGCGTAAGAATGTCCGGCGAGACAAATGTTTTTTCGTAATGAACATGCTTCCTCCTACTCGACCTTCGACACTTGGAACGGAATGCTTTTTACGATTCCCATCACGATCGATGAAAAGCGGTAGTTGTCTTTTGCAGACTCCCGGACGATTTTCCGGATTGCCGGCATGTCGTATGCTTCGATGTTTCGACCGAGTGCATACGTCATCAAACGTTCTGTGAGAGTTTGCGCAAACTGATCCGGATGTTTCGCCAGAGCCCTGCGTAAATCGTCGGGTCCGTTCACCGCGGTTCCGTCGGCGAGTGTGCCGGAGGAATCGATCGGAGTGCCTGCGAAGCGATCCTTGGTCCGCCAGGCGCCGATGGCGTCAAATCCCTCGAGAGCAAAGCCCAGCGGGTCCATCACTCCGTGGCAGCCGTTGCAAGACGGGTTGTCGCGGTGCCGCGCCATGATATCGCGCACGCTCAGTGCTTTTTCGCCTTCTTTGTTCTCCTTGAAACCCTCGACGTTCGGTGGCGGCGCTGCAGGCGGGGTTCCGAGAAGATTGTCGAGAGCCCAGGATCCGCGCTTCACCAGTGATGTGCGGTTCGGGTACGACGTGACCATCAGAAGACCACCCTTTCCCAGGAGGCCGAACCGTTTCGAATCTGCCAGCGTGACGCGTCGCATTTGTGCGCCACGCACGTCGGGAATGCCGTAATGCGCCGCCAGCCGTTCATTGAGGAAAGTATAGTCCGCGGTGAGTAGATCGATCACGCTTCGGTCTTCGCGAAAGATGCTGTCGATGAACATCTCAATTTCGCGATGCATGGCGGTTTTCAGGGCGCCGTCAAAATTCGGAAACAGGATGGCATCAGGAGTGGTGGCGTCCCACTCCCGCAGTTGCAACCACTCAAATGCAAAATTGGTGACCAGCGCATGGGCCCGGCTATCGGTCAGCATACGGCGGACCTGTTGCTCGAGTACGATCGGTTCTTTCAATTTGCCCTGCACCGCCAATGTCTGGAGGGAATCGTCGGGAATGCTGCTCCACAGGAAAAATGATAGCCGGGAAGCCAGATCCAGATCGGGAAGCTTGTAGCTGGCACCTTTCGGCAGACCTTTCGACGCAATTTCGGCGCGATACAAGAACTTGGGACTGGAGATAATCGCCATCAAACCCGTTTGAATTCCGGTTTCAAACTTGCCGTTGGTCGCCTTTCCCTGTTTGAAAAATGCCAGGGGCGCTGTGAGATCTGTATTCGTTACCGGCCGGCGGAACGCACGTCGCGCCGTTTCGGAAAATATTTTTGTAGCGCAGGGGATTTCATCGGTCTCGTTTGCCGGATGGCAGACAAAAATCCGTTGACGGTTCGGCGTATCCAGCCAACCGCCCGTGGCATTGTAAGGCCCGGTAATTTGCACGCCGCCACCCGCGGCGCCACCACCCCCGCGCCCTCCGCCGCCACCGAAACCGGCGCCACCACCGCCGCCCGGAATAAACGACTGCAGTACGGCTTCGGATTCGATGAAGCTGCGCTGCGGGTTGGCGATGGCGATTTTGTGATATCCGGCTTTGACTGCGGTTCGCGTGTTGGGCGTGATTTTCATCCCATCCAGCAGTAAGTTGTTGCCGCCTCGAATGTCATACTCGCCATCGGCGGGAAAGAAATATTCGGTGATAGTGACTTGCGCTCCAAGCGGAATTCCGGTGGCAGCGTTCCCGCTCAAATCGGAATTCCCCGGCCGGGCCGTGAGCCGTCCCGGAGTATTCACCTGAGGCTGGCCAACCGCCTGCAGGGTTACAGTTCGTGCGGCATTGATGTACTGGTCGAGAAACGACGGCGACACTTTCAGGACATTCGCAACGTTGTCGAAGCCGTTGCTGGCGTCATCGAGAGGAAGAAGTTCGGCCGCATCCACATCAATGACAAACAGGTCCTTGATTGCCGCTTCATACTCGGATCGATTCAGCCGGTGAAGTGCCACGCTCCCCGGATTTGGAGATGCGTCCGCTGCCGTATCCAAAGTGGTTTCCAGCCATGCGGCGAACGCCAGTGCAGACGCGCGATCGGGCTGGCGGTTGCCAGGAGGAGGCATCATGCCGCCCTTGAGTTTCTTGATGGCTTTCTCCCAGACATCCGCATCTTTTCCAGGCTTGGACAGATCCATCGTGTCGAATGCAATGCCGGCAACCCGGTCGTCGACGTTGTGGCAATTGACGCAGTACTGGTCGAGAAGCGCCTTACGGGATGCTGCAGTGGAAGAACCCGAAGACGCCGCGGGCCCACGCGCCGGGCCGGCCGAAGCCGGCGTCGATGCGGGCCGCTGTGCAGCAGAGCCCAAAGAGACCAGAATCAATCCCATCGCCAGGCCAGCAACAATGAACCGCATCATTTCTCCACTGATTGATCTCTAAAGGATTCCGAGGCCGAGTTCACGCACGTGATTCCACAATCCGGGATATACATTCGCCACGAACAGTTCCGGATTCCCCCATTTGGCGTCGTAGTCTTTTGTTGGAGCTGCCGCTGCCATTGCACTGGCAGACATCCCCTTTTTCATCATCTCGTAGAACTTCGCCTGCATTGCGGCAAGCATATCGGCCTGCGCCTTCAGTTCTGCGAGGGATTGGACGCCGCCATTGGAGCCAATGATTTTAGTCTGTGCATTTGCCGTATTGACGAGCGTTTTGGTCGCACCGGATAAGCCGGTGATCCATCCTCCAGTCGACCAGTCCATAACCGGATAGCTGCCGGGTGTAAACACATCGCCGGTGACCAGAATGTTCGGGCCGGGAAAGTAGACAAAGATATCGCCATCGGTGTGGGCCTGGCCGAGATGTCCGTAATGGATTTCTTCCTTGCCGAACGTGATCTTGTTGTTCGTATAGATTGTTTGATTCGGCAGTGCCGTTTTTGCGCGCGGTGGGTATGTTTTGCGCTGCCACTGCACGACGATCTCGGTGTTCATCCAGAGTTTCGTGTTTTCATGGGAATAGATTTTGACTCCCGTTTTACCAAGGGTGTCGTTGGATCCGGTGTTTTCCAAATGCCAGTCGGTATTGAAAAGAGCCTGAATGGCACTGGGATAACCCGGTCCTGACTGATTGGAAACCAGCTTCAACAAGTCCGCGGAATACTCCGGGAGACCGCCGTTGACCAGGAGCAGACCTTCGGAAGTGCTCAGCACGACAACGTTTGATCCGGCGCCGGAGATTACGGCGAAGTTGTCGGCAATTTTGGTTGCGGTAATGGGAGTGCTCCGAGACTGTCCCCAGAGTCTGGTGGAAAGTGACAAGCCGGCCGCGCCGCCAAGCAAAGTCTTCAGAAAGTCACGGCGATGTGACGGAATCATTGAAGGTTCTCCTTCAGAGACAAGGTCTTTCGATGGAGCCAATTCTCGCGCACATTATATTCGCGGAACCACCATTTCATGTGACGAAATTCGTTCGGGAAAGCTCCAGCTGTGGGCGCGGAGTCATAGCCAGCTGTGAAGGAATGCTTTTCCCCACTGAAGGGGCAGTCTATGACCGCCCACAATTTTGAGGAATGCAATCCTTCGAATTGTGGGCGGTCATAGACCGCCCCTACAGTGGCTCAATTCGAATTTATTCACAAAGATACGGATTGTGCGCGGTCATAGACCGCGCCTACAGTGGGCCGCCGCCGACCGATGTCAATCCGGCAATTGGCTACACGTTTTCCCTAAACGAAACTACAGAAATCACCCGATCTATTCATCCGCATGATTCCATTATGGTTCTTGTTATTAATCTCGGCTTCGCGGAAAGACCTGAATGACAAAATCGCTCAGGGACACCTTTGCGGCGCACTTAGGCGAAGTCCAGTCCCTCAAATACGACTCGGCAGCATGCTCTCCTCACGGGATGGGCAACGCGTATCAATATCCAGACTGTTTGCGCTCTGCACAACTACGGAGTGTTTTCAGATGAAGAGACGCGCAATTCATTTCACACTGGTTTTCGTGGTTGCCGGATTGCTGTTTTGCCACATTGCAAATGCGGAAGAAGAGAAGGCGACACAGAAATCTGAGAGCGTTCTGAGCTTATCTCAAGGTTCGATTGCCGTCCGGGAACAAGCCATGTGGGATCCGAATCGATGGCAAATCATCGGCACGATCTCGCTTTGCCTGCTTGAAGCGGGTCTTATTGCCGCGCTGATGTTCCAAAGAGCCACCCGCAGACGCGCCGAAGAGGCGATGCTGGAAAGCCAGCGGATGCTTCAGTCAACCATCGACTCCCTGAATGCCCGCGTTGCGCTGTTGGATAAGGAAGGCACGGTCATCGCCGTCAACCGCCGATGGGAATTGTATGCAGAGGCGAATCGTCCCACGGGCGGTCCCGGTAATGGAGCTTCCCGCAGACAGGACGACGAAACGCGCCTGGTTGCTGAGGCAGTGCAGCGCATCAAATCGGGCGAACTGGAGGATTTTCGCTGCGTTTATCCAAGCAGCCATTCCAACGGGACGGCCTGGTTCCAGGTTCGGGTGAGCCGGTTTCACGTGCAGGGCGTGCCGCGTCTGGTCGTGACACACGAGGATGTGACGGAGATCAAGAGGGCTCATGATGCTCAACAGGAGCTGACGGGTCTTGTTTTGCGCGCTCAGGACGAAGAACGTCGGCGGATCGCCCGCGATCTTCATGATGTCACCGTGCAAAATGTCGTGGCCATCAAATCCGATATCGACACTGTGAAAAGCGATGTAGACGGTTTGCGTCGGGAACACACGGCAATGCTGCAGGAGGGCATGTCGCTCTGCGACCAGGTGATTCAGGAACTTTGCACCCTCTCGTACGTATTGCATCCACCATTTCTCGATGAAGCAGGGCTTGTTCCCGCCTTGCGCTGGTTTGTGCGCGGGTTTATGCAACGCAGCGGGATTCAGGTCGATTTGCTGTTACGAGAGGACGTCGGGCGCCTGCCGGCGGAAGTCGAAACGACACTGTTTCGCGTCGTGCAGGAAAGTCTGGCCAATATTCATCGCCACTCTGGCAGCAAGAGGGCGAGCATTTGGATAACCCGAAACAAAGGCACTGTCGCTCTCCGAATCATGGATGAGGGCCGAGGTTTTAGCATGCCGACGCCAGGAGATCACGAAGGAGCATCCCTGCCCGGAGTGGGAATTCAGGGAATGCGACAGCGGCTGATACAACTGGGAGGTCAACTTGAGATCGAATCCAGCCCGGAAGGCACGAGAGTTAACGCCAGAGTTACCATTCCCGACGAACGACGCGCTGCGCATTCTGGTAGCCGATGATCATCCTGTAGTCCGGCGCCATGTACGCAACCTCCTCGGGCGCGAAATAGGCTGGGAAGTGTGTGCCGAGGCCACAACCGGCCGCGAAGCCGTCGCCATGAACGCCATGCTGCATCCAGATATTGTGGTGCTGGATCTCTCGATGCCGGAACTGAACGGCATTCAGGCCGCCAGACTGATCCACGAACATTCGCCCAATACGGAGCTGATTATCCTGACGATGCACGAGTCATTTGAAATGATGGATCAGATGACCGCAGCCGGTATTCGGGCATGCATTATGAAGACGGATATGCAGGCACTGATCATTACCATTCGCGACTTGTGGCAATCCAAAAGGAGACCAACTGGCGATTCGGAAGGTCGTAACTCCGCGCGTGTGGACGACAGAATCCGGACGTCCCTCAGGCTAATCGTCGATCGAGAGAACTAGACCGCGGGGAAATTCCGGGACGGGCCCCTCATTTTGGTGACGAGCGAT
>JBGPBY010000083.1:0-18538 GCA_041481485.1 Terriglobia bacterium | reverse complement strand
TAAGGAGCACGCTTGGAAAGCGTGTGTGGGGGAAACTCCACCGTGGGTTCGAATCCCACTCTCTCCGTTATCAGGCTAGGGGGGCTGTGCAATAAGACCCCGTGAACCCCGCCAGGTCCGGAAGGAAGCAACGGCAGCGGGTCATCTCATGTGCCACAGTAACCCCCGGGCCTGACCCGGATTGGCCCAATCACTATGAAATATCAGGTCATCGCCCGGAAGTTTCGCCCTCAGCTTTTCACGGAAGTGGTGGGCCAAAAGTCCATTGTTCGTTGTCTCGAAAACGCCATTGAAACTTCACGGATCGGGCATGCTTACCTGTTTTGCGGTCCCCGCGGCGTTGGCAAGACCACCACAGCCCGGATCCTGGCGAAAGGGCTGAATTGCATCAAAGGCCCGACCGCGTCACCTTGTAATGAATGTCCGTCCTGCCTGGAGATTGCGGCCGCTCAATCGATGGACGTCCTGGAAATCGACGGAGCGTCCAATAACGGGGTCGACAATATCCGTGAGCTTCGGGACAACGTGCGCTATGCGCCGTCCCGAGACCGTTACAAGGTTTTCATCATCGATGAAGTCCACATGCTTTCGATTGCCGCCTTCAATGCGTTACTGAAGGTGCTCGAAGAGCCTCCACCTCATGTCATCTTCATCATGGCTACCACCGAAAGGCACAAGCTGCCGGCAACCATCCTCTCGCGCTGCCAGCAGTTTGTTTTTCGAACTATCTCTCCGGCCGAAATCCAGACGCAATTGCGGGAAATCGTCGAGCGTGAAGGCACCAAGATCGACGATCGAGGATTACGGTACATTGTCCGGGCTGCCGAGGGGAGTATGCGGGATGCACAGTCTCTGCTGGATCAGATCATCGCTTTCGGCGGACAAAGTATTGCAGACGACGATGTGCGGGACGTTCTCGGTTTTATTCCCGGTGAGTTGCTCGATACCACCACTCTGGCGATCGCGGATCAGGACTCGCGGCAGTTGCTCGAATGCATCGATATCATTGTGGACCAGGGCCTGAATATTCAACAGTACGTGCGCGAATGTATTGGACGCATGCGGGATCTGCTCATGATGAAACTTGGGCTTGAAGGCAAAGTGCTGGGCAGTGCTGATGAAAAGCAGGCTTTAGCGCTCCAGGGCGAGCGGTTTTCGGAACAGGACCTGGTTCGCAATTTCGATATGCTCCTGCGGCTGGAGCATGATTTGAAATGGACGTCCCTGCCTCGCCTGCATCTGGAGGCCGGGCTTGTAAAGATCGCGCGCGCTGGACACGTCCGCGACATTGAGGAAGTTCTTCGGGATTTCCGTAAAAGCGGACCGGCAGGAACGGAACTCTCAGCTGCACCGATTCCGCCCCGTTCGGCTTCCTCCCGCCTGCCGCTTCCGGCAGCGGCCTCGCCGGCTCCGCCGGCTCGCGCCGTCGAACCTCCGTCGATTCCGATTGCAAACGAATCTGAACGCAACATTACCAGGTCCGCCGCCCAGTCTGCAGGATCGAGAGAGTCTGCAAAGGATGAACCTCTGGTGCAGAGGTTTCTGGAAGTATTTAAAGGAGACATCGCCCAGGTAAAGCCTTCGAAGGGAGAATCACAATGAACATGCAGCAGATCATGAAACAGGCTCAGAAGATGCAGGAACAGATGCAGAAGCAGATGGAGGCGACGGTCGTCGAAGCCACGGCCGGCGGAGGGATGGTCTCTGTGAAAATGAACGGGAGCAAGCAGCTCATCGGCATCCAGATCGATGCGGAAGTTTTTTCCGGCGGCGATAAGGAAATGCTCCAGGATTTGATCGTGGCTGCCGTCAACGAAGCCGTGCGGAAAGTCGACGAAGCCATGTCGGGACAACTCGGCGGCCTGACTTCCGGATTGAAAATTCCGGGTTTGTTTTAAGAATAATGGGTGACGTCGCGGAGCCGGTGGGACGGCTCATTGATCAATTCAAGAAGCTCCCCGGGATTGGATCCAAGTCCGCTCAGCGCCTGGCGTTCTTCATTCTGAGAATGGAGACGGCCGATGCATCGCAAATCGCCGAGGCGATTCTTGAAGTCAAGCGATCGATCCGGTGTTGCTCGACGTGCAACAACCTGACGGATATCGATCCGTGCCATTTCTGCTCGAGTCCGTCCCGATCCGACAAAATCCTCTGCATCGTCGAAGAATCCACCAACATCCTAGCCGTGGAAAAGACTCACGCCTTCAATGGCCGATATCACGTTTTGATGGGATCGCTATCGCCACTAAAAGGCATCACTCCGGACCAACTCACCATTGCATCGCTGCTGCGGCGACTCGAATCCAGCACCATAGAAGAAGTCATCGTCGCGACAAATCCAAATGTGGAAGGAGAGACCACGGCGCTGTATCTTTCACGCCTGGTCAAACCATTGGGAATTCGCGTGACGCGCATCGGCCTTGGCCTGCCAATTGGCGGCGACCTGGAATACGCCGATGAAGTCACCATGGCCAAAGCGCTCGAAGGCCGCCGCGAAATCTAGGCGCGGTCTGTAAAGAAACCAGAAATCATTAAGATTCGGATTGTTTCAGCCGCGTTAGCGGCGGCAGCAAATTAGCCACGGGCGAAAGCCCGTGGAACACCTCGCACCACATCCTCTGAGCCGCAGCGCGGCGGCAGTTCCCATTTTTTCAGATCTGTCGCGCCTCCGGCGCTCTATAACGTTTCTTGATTCTGGACCACCGGCTGACGCCGGTGGCTAAGAGAAGTGCCGCCGCTACGCGGCTCGAAATCCCATGGTCCGTTTCACACCGTCGAGCGATGACCTCGCGCGGCCTTCCTTTGTCTTTGACACGGCTTCATGCGGGATGTATTTTCCAAGCAAAATCACACTTCCCGAGGGGGGAAATCTATGAAGAGCTATAGCCTCGTTTTGTCGGCTCTGCTTTCGCTTTTGATTTCGCTTTCGACGGCAGCGCCTTCCTTTAGTCAGTCCACTTACGCAACGGTCAGCGGCACCATTCAGGATTCGACCGGCGCGGTAATTCCCGGTGTAACCGTGAAGTCCACGAATACTGCGACCGGTGTCGTAACGACACTACTTTCGAATGATTCTGGCGCCTATAGTTTTGCCAGCCTTTTGCCCGGCACCTACAAAGTGAGCGCGGAGCTCACGGGCTTTCAGCCCCAAACATTTACCGACGTTCGGCTGGGCAATGCCGAACAGATTCGACTGAATTTCACACTTCATGTCGGTGTCGCCAACTCGGCGGTCGAAGTATCGGTTCCCGTCGACACGCTACTGGCCGTCTCGAGTTCGTCGGTCGGCGAAGTGATCAGCCAGCAGCGCGTGGCAGACCTGCCGACGGTCACAAACAATGTATTGGATTTGTATCGGCTGATTCCGGGCGTGCGGTTGACTGATGATGCCGGAAATAACGGTGTTGTCTCGGGTCTCGGCGGACTCGGCACTGTCAATATCACGCGTGACGGCGTCGACAATGTCGGCGCAGCCCGGTTTGGCGTGAGCCTGGGGGGCGCGACATACATGAGCCCCGACCTGATCGGCGAGGTTCGGATTATTGTGGCGCCGGTTGACGCAGAGATGGGACGCGGCAACGGACAATTTCAATTCATGACGCGGTCCGGTGGCAACCAGTTTCACGGATCGGGCGTGTGGACGGTGCGAAACACGGGATTCGACGCCAACACATGGAACAATAACCGGCAGACGGATGTCAAAACGGGCGCATGGAAGCCTGTCAAGCCGGACTGGGCGAACAATCATCAGATCACCGCAAGCATTGGCGGACCCATCGTCAAAAACAAAACGTTCGTCTTTGCGTTGTGGGACAGCACTCTCATTCATGGACGAACCACCCAGAACCCCATTGTCTTGACGCCATGCGCACGAAAAGGCATTTTCAGGTACTTCGATAACTGGAACAACGGGAATAGCACTCAGAATGTGCAGTCCACCGGAGCAACTCCGACCATTGCGGTTGTCGACGCACTGGGAAATCCGGCTACTCCAGCTATCAATCCAGGTTTAAATGGCGGCCCCTTCACAGGAACTCTTCATTATGCAAGCGTGTTTGGTACTGTTCTGAACCCAGCTTCAGTCAATGCGGACTGCTCCAACGTGCAAGTCGGCCCCGCGCCAACAACCAATGGCGCATGGGACACTTTCCGCACGGCGCAGGATCCCACCGGATTTGTAGCAAAGCTCATGGACAGGATGCCGCTACCGAACAACTACGAAGTGGGTGATGGACTCAATACTGCGGGCCACCGCTGGACCCGAAATGAAAACGGGGGAAGTGAGGGGATCTTTGCTGTCGGTCCTGGCGTCTCCACCCTCACTGGTGCCGGCCGCAAGCAGATCAATACCAAGGTCGATCACAATTTCAATAACTCGAACAAGGTCGCGGTCAGTTATACGTACGAAGATACGGCAGGCAATGCGAACTATGAACCGTGGCCCGGCGGATTTCGCGGAACATTTTTCAGACATCCGCAGTTACTCTCTGTGAATTTCACGTCCACTCTGTCACCAAATCTTGTGAATGAAGCGAGAGCGGGCATGCGCCGTATCGGTTCGAATACACTGAACGCATTCAACAATTCCGTTACAGGAAAGGATGCGCTGGGGTTCTTTCCAAATTTCGGCGGTTTTCCCGTGGATATCGGATTGGGAACTGGCGCAGTCAATTTCCAGACGAATCAGGTGTTCAATGGGATTACGGACAACTACCACGACATCACGAATCTCTGGTCGTTTACCGATACGGTCAGCTGGACAAGGGGCCGCCACGCCTTCAAGTTCGGCGGTGAGGTCCGGTTGACACACAGTCTGGGTTACGACGCCGGCATTTCTGCCACTGCCACGACTGCCATACCACGCGCGCTTGGCGGAGACGCAACCAACGCGCCAATTCCCCAGGGTGCCATCGGCAGTAACAATATGCCGGGCCTCGCCGGAGCGCCAAATACGGGAAACAACGCAAGGATGCGGAATCTCCTGAGTTTCCTGGCCGGTTCGCTCTCTCAGGTGAATCAGTTCTACTACATTCAGAATCCGCAAAATCTGGATAGCTTTGAGAACTATCTGACATTTCCCGAACGCATTCGCGACACCGTTCAGAATGAAGGCGACATTTTCATCAAGGATGACTGGAAAGCGACGAAAAATCTCACGCTCAATCTTGGACTGCGATGGGAATACTACGGCGTGCCGTATGAAGCCCATGGTCTGATGCCGCTTCCGGTTGGTGGTTCCAACGCCATTTTCGGACTCTCCGGCCGAAGTTTCCAGGACTGGATGACGCCCGGAGTCCGTGGTGATCTGACTCAGATCCAGTTCGTCGGCAAACACTCTCCAAATCCCAACACTCCGTGGTACGCCAATGACTACAGAAATTTCGGTCCGGCCATCGGCTTTGCATGGCAACCCTCATGGTTTGGAGAAGGCAAGACGACGGTTCGCGGCGGCTATCAGATGACCTTCCAGCAGGGGCAGGTACCAAATGCGCTCACGCAGGAAAACAATGTGCCGGGCAGCACCAACAACGCACGATACACGGGAGACAGCGCCAATCCATATATCGATCTCACGAAGTTGCCCTCGGTAGTACCAGTGCCCAATATCATCAAGCCCATGCAGCCGGTTCCGGTTACAGATCGCAGCCAGCAAATCTTCGTACCGGAACAGGGAGTCCGCAACCCCTATGCGGAAAACATCACGCTGTCGGTGACCCGTAGTGTTCGATCCAACCTCACTGTGGATGTTCGCTATATCGGCACCCTTGGCAGAAAGCAGTGGAACGCATTCTTCAACATCAATCAGCCGAATTTTCTGACCAACGGACTGAAGGAAGCGTTTGATGCTGCTCGTGCAGGAGACGATGGCAACCCCGCATTACAGGTGCTCGAAGATATGTTCAAGGGGATCAATATTGCAGGCAGCGGATTTGGACCCGTGGGATCGGTGTTTAATGGCTCATTGCAAACGGCGGGCATGCACCTGCGGGCCAGTCCCAATTTCCAATCCAACCTTGCTAACGGAAACTACCAGGGACTTGCCGCTACGTTGAACACATTCAACTATCCGAAGTCTCCCACGGTAAATGCTAGTCTTCCGGACATCCCATCCGGTGTCAACGGCACAGTGCTCCGCTTCAGCGGATTATTTCCGGAAAACTTCATCGTCACCAATCCTCAGTTCGCGGCCATCAACATGGTGGCTGCGATGACCGCCAACAACTATCACTCTCTGGAAGCTCAGGTGTCGATGCGTGAGACGCACGGCGTCAGCCTGCAGAGTACGTACACGTGGAGCCGAAATACGGGCGTGGGAGGAACATACACACTTCCCTTCGACCGGCACGGCGATTACAGTGTTCTCGGGGACACGCGGAAGCACGACTTTCGCACCAATGGAGAATTCACGCTTCCGATCGGACCGAACAAACTTTTCTTTTCCAACAGTTCGGGAACTCTCGCGCGGATCATCGAAGGCTGGCATGCGGGATGGATTGTCAACGTCAACAGCGGCGCACCGACCAGCATCACTGCACAATCCATGCTGTACGCGAACGGAACTCCGGACATTGTGGGCCCGTTCGATCCCAGAGCCGCGGGAGTCCAGTGGGCCGAAGGCGCCAGTTTTGGAAACTACTTCAAGCCGGGCGCTTTCATTACAGACAAGGATCCGCAGTGTCAGAACAGCCAGATCGTGACGACCTCACAGGGTTTCAATGGACTTTGCACGCTCAATGCGGTTTACGATGCGCAAACCCGGCAGGTTCTTCTCGAGAACCCACTTCCGGGACATCGCGGGACTCTGGGGCAACGGGTTGTCGAGGTTCCCGGACGCTGGAGGTTCGATGCCAACATGCGGAAGCAATTCCGGGTTGCCGAATCCAAGTCGCTGGAGTTTCGCGTCGACGCCAGCAACATTTTTAATCACCCGGAACCGGCGAACCCGATTCTGGATATCAACAACACCAACTTTGGACAGATCACTGCAACCAATATAGCGACAGCCAAGTCGAGTTTGCATCGGCAGTTTCAGGCTCAGCTTCGATTGAGTTTCTAAACGATCGCGCTGCCGCAGCGGTGATGGCCGAAGTGCCCTGGCACTGACGGTCGACCGCTGCGGCGAGCGGATGCTCGCTTTGGAACGAGGCTCTACTCCGGGATTCGACGAATCGGAATGCGGCGCAGATTCTGGTCCGGCACGCGGTATGGATCGGGAATCAATTCGGAATTCACGATCCAGGATTTATCAACTGATAGCCGTATGAACGATTCCTCTGCCATGCCAGCTTCCCAATACATGTCGGGCAAGTTGTCTCCGTTGGTGTCTATCTCACGACGTACGGCCTTGCCGCGAGCGTCGTACCATGAACATAATTCCAGATTATTGCCGTATTGAAAAATGCCGGAATTCCAATTCGGAATGGATTCCGAGCGAATATAGGTACCATCGGGTCTGAGCCATCCAATGAAGTTGTATACATTGGAACCGACAGTCTCGCGGATTTCGACGCCGTCCGGGCGGTGGATTCTCACGTCAACATTTTTTGCCGGTTTTCCACGGCTTTCGAATTCGCGAAGAGTTGCCTCCGCCTGAATCGTGTTGTTAACGCCATACCAACGTAGACTTGTAACTCCCACAGTCTCGGGCATTGTCGTTGCGTGGTAACCCAAACGGCTTTCGAACTCCTTAACTGCCTGCCATACCTCGTCTGGGCCCGTGGAATTCAATCCAGTAAGATACTTACGTTGTTCGTCGCGATCGACTTCCCAAATGACGTTCCGACGCCAAAGGGTATCGACTTCCCTGTAAAGCGCATCAAAGCGAGGGCGCTCCCACGCAAGCCTTGCATCGATGACGCTGTTATCGCGAAGGAGAACAAAATCAGCGTCGACCTTGAGAAAAAATGAAACATATACGGGCGTGCCGGTTATCCCGAAGAAGACCTCAACCCCTGCGGATGAACTGACTTCATAAAGATCCGTATGGTCCTTTGCAACTCCGTTTGTGCGAAGGCCCGGAAGTGCGGCTACTTCGTACTCTGTGGAAAGCCTTGCGAATCCGTCCCCGGGTTGGATTGACTTTCCCTGGCCATCGGCACGGAACAATGGGACGCCAAATAAACTCCGAAAATCCTGCTCTTTCCAATTCAACATTCGCAGGCGCAGCGTATCGGCCTTTGATCGGACTTCCGCGCCTCGTGGTTCACTGGAAAGCGCGACTGCGTCCGCAACCCCATTCTTCAAACCCACCATGTGCTGAGCAGACAGTGAGACTGCAAATGATCCGATCCACGCGAACGCGAATACCAGCCGCCCACAATATCCAAACATTCTCATCGATTTGATTTTCTTTCTGCGTCGCTCTCTGCAATCAGTCTACCTTGGATCGTCTGGCTCCTTGGAATCACGATTATTTCTCCCTCTTTGATCTGCTCTGATCGCGGGCTACCAATTGTCTGTTCGACATCACGTCCCACGACCGAGATAGCTTCTACAGCTCCGCATCTTCATCGGTCAGGAACGCAAGCACTTCGCGCACAAAGAGCTCCGGGGCAACGTCGATCGCATTGTGCCGCTGACCGGGCAGCACGACAATCCGGCTGTTCGACAACGCGGCATTCACGACTTCGATTGCCGCTTTGAAGAAATCCGGACTGTCACTGCCGAGCAGAAGGAGTGTAGGAATTTTGAGCCGCTCAAAACGTTCGGGTTTGAACCGATAGCGTTCGTGCGCGCGCAGCTCGCGGGGAAGCGTGTGGGCTGCGGCGACTCGTCCGGGCCAACTATGCGATGCACGCAGGTTCTCCAACTCCCGAACAGGCATCCGTACGACTTCCTGCATGAACGTTATCGCGGCTTTCTCCCGTTCTCCCGCAGCGAGCAGCGATTCGAGCCGCGCTATGAACCCAGCGGGGTAAATCGGCATGCCTTCGACCGGTATAGCCGGCTCGTACAAAATCAGCTTTCGCAAGTGAGGTGTGAGTAAAGCTGCCTCTAAAGAACAGACGCCTCCATAGGAATGGCCGAGTACATGGGCTGGACCAATAGCGTCGACCACGCATTCAATATCTTCGAACTCCCGCTGAATTTCGTATTCGGGAGCGTCGCCGCTCTGGCCGCGCCCACGCCGGTCGAGCGCGTAGATCGCGAAGCGCGCTTCGAGCGCGGGGACAACGGGCGACCAGCGAGCGGCCGAACCACCCGTGCCGTGTACGAGGACAAGAGGCGTTCCATCGCCGTAACGCTGGAGGGCGAGAGATACACCATCCTTAGATTGGATCTTTTCGACGATCAATCCTTGCTTCCAGCATAAATGGGGACGCCCAGCTGCTGCATCAAACCCAGATCATCCCGGTGGTTCCATAGTTCGACCACTTTGCCATTATGAATGCGAAAAATATTCACGCCGGAAAATACAGCGTGGTTGCCGGTTGGTGGGATACTCCCCCATTGGCCCGTGTGCGTGCCTGCCGTCGTCCAGCGCGTGACGACCAGATCGCCTTCGGCCACGATCAAGTCCAGAGTCATATGCAGGTCGGGAAAGGCTGTACGGAAATCAGCCGCTATTCTCTTCTGGCCCTCTGGTCCCGGGATTGGCTTTCCTGGACGCAAATCGTGCCGCACATAATCTTCCGCGAATATCTCCGTCACAACGTCGAGGAGACCATGGTTCCACACCTCTTCGCAGAAGCGGCGAATGAGCGACTTGTTCTCTTCGATACTCATGGCGAGGATTAGCTCTGGACGAATCGTCATGCGAATTCCCCACATTATACAGACCCGATAGGGATCCGATTACTACAGAGTCCTCAATCAGGACCTCAGCCGAATTACAGACTGAACTCAGCCCCGCCACATGGATTCAAATCGCCACAATCGGTAGATTGCCAGTGAACTGCAACGACAACCAGCGGGGGTAAATGAGCGAGAACCTGTTACCATCACAGCGTCATTGCGGCGAATTGAAGCGATCGCGTCTACTCGTTCTCTAATTGCTTCCCGCATATGGGGGATCACGGAATGGCATTCATAAAGAAGTATCTGTTTAGAGGGTTTCTGCTCGCGATTGGGATATCGGTTGCGGCATGCGTCATTATCTCCCGCAGGATTGACGTTCAGAAGGTTGATCCTCGTAACGACGTTGAGGTGAAAACGCCGGTGAAAGCGCATCTCAAAGACGGATCGACCGTCGTGTATCGAGACGGCGTAAAGATCTCCGGTGGCATAGTCCGCGGCGAAGGAGTCATGGATGACATTACCCTCAAACAGCAGAAAACGGTGCGAGAGATCCCCTTGGATAGCATCGCGGGTATGGAGAGCTATCGCACGGGCGTGAACAAGGCCGAAAGCATTCTTGTATCTTCAGCCGCCACGGCTGGGGTCGTGGTTGGCGCGGCACTTATTTCGGTGGCGATTTTTGGCTCGTGTCCCACGGTGTACTCCGATGACGGGAAAGTGGAGGAAGCCGAATTGTTTTCCAGCAGCATTGCACCGCTGTTTGAGGCGCGCGACCTCGACCGGCTGCACGCGCAGCCGGATGCCCGTGGCACGGTGCGTCTGGAAGTACGAAACGAAGCCATGGAGACGCATTACATCAACCACCTCCAGATTCTCGAAGCGCTTCACGCACCGGATGAGTATGTCCTGCCCGATATTCGGGATGAAATCGTGGCAGTCCGCAATCTCCATGCGCCCGATGGCATTGTGGATCGGCGAGGACAGAGTGCCGGCATTTCGGTGGCAAGTATCGATGGGGATGCGTACGCCACCGACTCCCGAACGGTCGATGAAGCAAGCGCCGCCGATATGGACGATTGGCTGGAGTTTACAACCCCTGTGGATGCTGGCGCCGGATCCACCACGCTGGTTTTTCGGCTTCGCAACAGTTTGCTCGGGACGACATTGATGTACGACGTCATGCTGGGACCAGCCGGAGCCCGGGCACTGGACTGGATGAATCGGGATCTCGCCAACATTTCCACCGCGGTGAAGCTTGGACGTTGGTTCGAGCGGCGGTCGGGTCTGCATATTGCAGTATTCCGCAACGGAAGATTTCAGGAAGTGGCGCGCGTGCCCGACACGGGACCGATCTCGTGGCACGACGTCGCCGCGTCGATTCCGGTTCTTCCCGGGGAAGAGTCATTGCGCATTCGGATTTCATTCCTTGCCGATCATTGGAGAATCGACCGGATCGGCGTCGCCGAAACGGCGCGCATCGTGCAACCCCGAACGATTCCAATTTCTGAAGTCGTGGAGGATGCTGGACGAGAGGCTCCGGATGCGCAGCGATACATGAGTCTCCCGGACGACCGTTACCTGCAGACCAACCCGGGACAACGCGTTTTCGTCGACTTTAATACCGGTCCATCGCCGGTGAATCAGTCTCGTACATTTCTGCTTTCCTCGCAGGGTTATTACACCGAATGGATTCGCGGCAAATGGATCGAGACCGCGACCGCAACTGAGCCTTTCGTTCCGACCGACGAGTCCCTTCTGACATCGCTTCGGTTGTGGAGCAGAAAACGCGGCACCTTTGAAAAACAATTCCGCGAAGCCCGCGTTCCAGTAGGGTGACTACTTTGAATACCAGGTCAAAAGTTTTATTGCTGTTCTTTGCAATCAGCGCAATCTGCACGGTTGGGGCATGCCATTACGGACCGGTCGTGTCTTCGTTTCCTCCCGCGCACAGCTACAAGGGAGCCGAAGCCGACATTGTCACGAACATGAAACGTCATTTCACGGCTGAACTCATTGAAGTGCGCGATTCGGGTCTGGTACTCCTTGCGGATGCGAAACTCGAACTGTTTTCGTACACTTCCATTCAATCTCTCAAAGTCACTGGCATGAATAAGCGCCTCGAAATTGGAGGCCGCCGGATCCCTTCACCGGAAGACCGCGGCAAACTCCGGCTGGTAAGCCGCTTCCCTCAGGGACTGACACCAGAATTGCTCACGAAGCTGCTTGATACTTATGGGCAAACCGAACTCGCAGCGGGAAATCCATGAATCGTTCGGTCTTCCTTGCGGGAATTCTGATGTTTACATGCGCAGCAGAGGCGCCCGCCGAGGAGCGTGATCTGGATTTCGTGGCGCGCGCTACAGCGGCGACAGAAAAATATCAGGACCAATCCGTCGCAATACTCGATGGCTATCGCCCCATTGGCAGGGATTTTCCGGGGATGGGCGTGCACTGGGTTCGCATTGGAATTTTGTTCGACAGCAAAATCGAAGCGGAGCATCCGGAGTTTCTAACCTACATTTCAATTTCGGGAACACCCAGGCTTGCAGGGCTTGCCTATGCGATTCCGCTTTTGCCGGGAGAGCAACCGCCGGAACTGCCGGCGGGCAAGGAAGCGTGGCACGATCATTTCCGCAGCATCGATGACGAGACGATCGTTCCTCACCATCAGCACCCGGGAATGGCAGACAGCGAACCGCGCCTGGCAATGTTACACGCATGGATTTGGATGCCCAATCCCGATGGGATCTTCGCAGCGGACAACTGGTCGCTCCCCTACATCCGCCTCGGCCTGAAGCCGGATGCGGGAGCATCGCGCGCACAGGCCCTAGCGCTAACGCTGACCTCTGGTGGAATCGAATACTTTGTGAAGATGGTCGGTGCCGGAGCGTCGCCCTCGAAAAAACAACAAGCCAGGATCGATCAGGAGTTCGTAAGCGCGCGGGACAGCGTATGGCGTACGATCCGTGAAAATAGCCTGACCAGACTTACAGACATCTGGGAACAACTCTGGAAAACGATAGCGTCCGTGGTTGGCTCACGAAAATATGCGGAGCTTCAAGGCGTCCTGCCGACGTGGTGAAACGCCGGCAGGACATGGCGATTGGGCTCGTAGGTTTCTGCTTAGCCGGCCGCGCCTTTACTTGCGAGCGGTCGCCGTCGCTGCCGGAGACGTCACGTACTGGCTTACCCACTCAAAGAATGTCGGGAAATTGGGCACATCTGTGTGGCCACCGGAGTGTTGACGCCAGGCGAGTTCACCACCAATCAATTGATTGACCGGCGGCATCGGATCCGTGAGTGCGTTTCCGGGCGTGCCGAGGTCCTTCTTGCCGAGGAGTTTGTACACCGGGCCCGCAAGAACCTCCGCCATGAAACTGCCCGGAGCGTCGACCCACTTCGGATCACCGGCGGACTCGACTCCGTAGCTGACGAACACTGGCCGCGGAGCGCACAGTGCGATCAACTCATGGGAATCGACCGGCAGGTCTACCGCGGTTTTGGCACCGCCTGCTGCCTCGGATGCGCCGTATTTGAGGAAGTTCCCCGCCATCCAGTGGTATTCGTTGTTAGCGGTGAGGTTTTCGACGGCTTCGCCAAAGTCATGACGATGCAGTTTGACTCCGCCTTCACCTGACGATGCAACGAGAGCGACGGCCAGCCGCGGCTCAAAAGCTTCTGTCACAACGGCGGCTTTGCCGTAACGCGAAACGCCGTCCACCGCGACCTTCTTCGGATCCACCTTGGCGTCGGGATTTGCTTCGAAGTAATCGATCAGCCGGCTGACGCCCCATTGCCAGGCGCGCAATGATCCCCATTGATCGGGTTTCCGCGGCTCACCCTTGTTGGTCAGGCCGATGATGCCCTGCAGCAACGCCATGCCGCCGCCATCCGCCTGAATGCTTGCCGGATTGATGTTGCCGTAACCCCAGCCGTGCGCGATCGCGATCTCCTGCCACGATCCAGCCTGAGGTCCGCCGCCACCGCGGCCGCCAGCGCCTCCACCAAACTGAATCATCACCGGTACCGGGCCGGGAGTCTTCGCCGGAACCGTAAAGCTCGCACTGATATTGACGGTCAGCTGCGGATAGGCACTGTTATCGACAGCACCCTGGAGCGTCTTCGTGATTGTGGGAATGTCCGCAAGGACGCCCTCCGTCGTATTCGTCACAGACCAGGTGACTTTGGGCACGTTCGGCGGAATCCGTCCATAGACCTCGCGCTCGAAGTCTTCGACGATTTCGGCCCGGCGGCGAGTCCATTGTTCGGGGGTGGTGACCTTTGAGCCGTTCTTGAACACGAGTACATCAGGCAGCGTCGGCATCATCTCGTTGGCGGACGCGAGCTCAAAGCCTTTTCCGGTTTGATTCTGGCCGTTCTTGCCGGACCGAAGGGCCGTGATCTTCAGCTGATTCATCATATTCTGTCTGTCGTCATAGCCACCGGCAGCCTGCGCTCCGTTCCCTCCAGCTCCGCGGCCGCCAACACCCTGAGCGCCCTGTCCTCCCTGCCCGATGGCGACCGTTGAAACCGCGGCCGCCCCAAGGGCGAAGCAAAGCACTCCGAGCCATAAACGCATCGTCGATCCAACTGGTCTGATCATGATTGATTTCCTCCCGGGCATTTTCCCCCGTACTCGTTGAAGCGAGAAATTCGTCGAAGGATTTTAGTGTACGGAGTATAAGCGAGGGGAGCCGTTTTATTCGAGTCTCAATATCGAACTGGGCCACTACCAGACTTTCAGGAGGATCAGGACCATATGCTTTTATTCAAGCTGAACTTGCTCGGAATGATATGGCTGCAACAGGATCAGGTTGGTTTTGATATGCGCACCATGTGGGACAATATGGGAGGCCTGCCCATACTCGTATTGCTGATGGTTCCGCTATTCGTGGTTCTCACGGTCCTGCCGCTTTGGATGATCTGCAAGAAAGCAGGATTCTCACCCGCTATTTCACTGCTCGGTCTAATTCCCATCCTTGGAACTGTCCTGATGTTTTATCTTGCGTTCGCCGAATGGCCTGCGCTGAATCCATCGAATCGAAACGGATAGGCACATTTGAATGAACTGCAACGGGCTTGCGTCATATCACATGATGAGGTTATACATATGATATGGCTGAACGAACAACCATTGTCCTGGGCCCTGCGGAACGAGCGGCCGCGAAGAGGTTGGCCGCGGCGTGGGATGTAACACCATCGGAGGCAATTCGACGGGCTCTGTTACGTGTCGCGAATGAGGAATTGGCAGAGCACCGCGCAAGAAAGGGGCGGCAGCGCAGCTCGGTTCTTGAGCAGTTGATCAAGATTTCAAAGGGCACCCAGGTCGAAGCGGAAATTCAGCGGTTCAAGGAAGATCGCGACACATGGTAAGCCGGTATCACCTCGACACGGACTTCATGCTCAAAGCCATCAGCATTAGAGGACCCGAGCAATCTTTGCTTCGCCGTTTGTCCAATTCCGACGCTGCGATTGAGATAAGCGCCATTGCATGGTACGAGTTCTGTCGCGGTCCCCGCCTACCAGAACAGGAGGCGCTCGCTCGAAGTTACCTCGAGACCGACGGGATCATTGCCTTCGATGAGGACGTAGCAGCCCAAGCGGCCGATTTATTCCGCCGATTGGGAAGTCCGCGGAAGCGGGCTGCGGATGTGGCCATTGCAGCGACGGCACTATCCCGCGACGCGCGACTACTCAGTGCAAATACGCGCGACTATTCCGATATAGAAGGTCTGAAACTGGGACCAGCGTGATCGGCCCGATTTAAGGCGTCGCTCGAATCGATCGAATGTCCTGGCTCAACTTCATCGAATCGGTGATATGAAGCACCTTCCCCTGCGAATCGGATTTTTTCATCAAATCCGGATCAAAATATCCGAACGTTTCGAGCGATTCCCAGGCGAAGAGCTTGTAGTCGCCCGGCGGAATGCCTTTGATGGAGTAATGTCCTGTCTGATCGGTAGTCGCGGTTTTGAAGAGTTCGGCATGATCGCGATTCCGGTCTGGAACAAGGACGGCCTGAATGCCAGGTATCGGCTGGCCGCGGTCATCGAGGACCGAGCCTTCAATCTGGGACACATTCGGGCTGAGAATCACATCGAGAGTTCCCGGGATTGGCGAACCTTCGGTCACGTGAAGAATCTGCGTCATCAGATCGAACCCGCCCAATCGAACATCTTTCGCGTAAAGCTCCACTGGAAGATTGGTGACCACAACACGATAGTCCGCGGCCGGAATATTCTCGATCCGGAAATTTCCGTCCGCGTCGGCATTTTGCTGAGCTAGAGTCACGGCGAAATTGAGACCACGCAATTGCACACGCACGCGGTCCGCTCCAGGCGGAAGACCTGAAGCAGGACTGTCCGTACGCAGTCGTCCATTAAGCGTGGTGCCGCTGCCAAGCACAAAAGAAAGGTTCTCGACGTTGGCATTCACCACATTGATCGCCATGCGTTCCACTGTGTTGGAAGCAAGCTGGACAACGTAGGCCCCGGGCATCACATTGGGGACATCGAAATTGCCGGTCGCGGGATCGTAAATCTGTCCCATGCTGAAAGCGCCGACTTGCCCCGTCACCGTCTGAAATGCAAATGAAACGCTGATGGATGCCGGGGGCCGTCCATTCGCATCGGCCACACGACCTCGAACGTGAAAAAACTGCAAGGGCTGAATCGGAAAATCTCCGCTCGATTCACCACCGGACTGTACCTCAATTGCCGAAGCGCGTGTGGATTCGGCAACACCGGGAAAGAATGTGTACGAGTAACGATCTAACGATTCATTGGAAGCTGGCGGAGCCGGAACAGCAGGTCCAGTCGGTGTTCCTGCAGCAATGTAGTAACGGCCCGGCGTCACCCAAAAGATGCGATACTCGCCCCGGTCGTTGGTCCGGGTGGATCCGCCATCCTGAAACGTTCTTTGGCCGATTGCGTTATAAACCACCTTGAGCAGTTGTACCGGAGCGCCCACTGCAAGTTGACCGTTGATATCGGTGATGCGGCCGCTCACGTTGCCGGTTTGTGTCAGACGCACCACAAGGCCGCGAATGGCCTGGCCTGCTGCCAGATTGAGCAGCACGCCCTGCCCCGGGAAGATGCGCTGGCCATACTCCTGACGTACATACCCGTTGGCGGCAACGGACAATCGGTACGATCCGGGTTGTAATTCCGGAAATACAAAATGTCCCTGGACATCGGTGACTACCGGCTCTACGGGCAAAGCTTCAGGAGCAGCCGATGGTGGTGGAATATTCGGGGGCGCTTGCCCACCAATCGGGCCGCGTCCGCCAACGTTGGCGCCACCGGGAATTGGAGTCGCACCGCCCGCACCTGTTGTGGTGATCGACGTACCGCCAAGATTATCGATGGGATTTCCTGTGGCTGAATTGATCCGTGTGAGGATTACCCGAGCGCCACGAATCGGATCGTCATTTCCGTTGCGAAGTACAGTGCCTTCGATTCGCGCGCCTGAAGTGCGCAGGGGCGCCTGCCCCTGATAAACAACGAGTGCCAGCAATGAAATCCCAGCCAGGGCGAATTTCATTTCGTACGTCCGCCATTGCACAAATGAGAAGAAGTAAATTTCGTAGTGTTGGCAGTATAAGCGAGTGAGCCGTTTTATTCGAGTTTCAATGCCTGGCAAAGGATCCAGTACTGAAATCGAACTGGGCCTTCGCGTAGTAGAGAAGACGCGATCAGGAATTGCCTGCTCTTTCGCCTGTTCTGGTGGGTGTAATATATGCGCCATGAAACCCATCGTTTTTTTGATTCTGACATTGCTCGCCTTTCCCGGACTGCCTCAAAACAACCCGGACAACAAAGAATGGATTCAGCTTTTCAATGGCAGGAATCTCGACGGATGGATTCCGAAGATCGCGGGATATCCGCTTGGCGAGAACTTCGGCGATACGTTCCGCGTCGAGAACGGGATCCTCAAGGTCAGCTATGACAAGTATCCTGCGTTCGACAATAAGTTCGGACATCTGTTCTACCGGCAGAAATTCTCGCACTACATCCTCGCGGCGGAATATCGCTTCACTGGAGAGCAGGCAAAGGGAGCCCCGTCGTGGGCACTCCGCAACAACGGGCTGATGATTCACAGCCAGGCGCCAGATTCCATGAGCAAGGACCAGGACTTTCCGATCTCAATCGAAGTGCAGTTGCTCGGTGGCGCTGAAACCGGCGATCGGCCGACAGCAAATGTTTGCACGCCAGGTACAGAAATCTATCGAGGCGGAGCGATGGTGCGTGGACACTGCACGAATTCCACGTCGGCGACTTACCGCGGAGATCAATGGGTGAGGGTGGAAGTCGAAGTTCGCGGTTCCGAACACATCAAACACATGGTGGATGGCAAATCGGTTCTTGAATATGACTTGCCGCAGATCGGCGGCACCGGCGTTTCGAATTTCGATCCCGCGATCAAAAAGGACGGAACACTGCTCAATGAAGGCTATATCACGATTCAGGGGGAGAGCCACCCTACGGAGTTCCGGAAGATTGAGCTGTTGAACCTCTCCGGCTGCATGGATTCAAAAGCATCCAATTACAAGTCTTACTTCGTGCACCGCGACGATTCCCAGTGCAAATATGCCGCGGGCGCTGCACGTTGAAGAGCACCTTCTGATTTGGACCTTCTGGGACGTCTATGAAGCTGTGAATGAATTCGCTTCCCCAGTGTAGGGGTGGTCTATGACCGCCCGCAATTCGGAGGATTGCAAGCCTCTCAATTGTGGGTGGTCATAGGCCGCCCCTACAGTTCGCAGACCTCATCGACAGACCAGCGGGAAGAAACACACTCC
>JBGPBY010000082.1:0-18547 GCA_041481485.1 Terriglobia bacterium | reverse complement strand
GCTCGAAGCTGTTCCACTGGTCACTCCGTCAGCCGTTCTGAAAGAAACAATGAAATCGGAAAGCCTGGCAGCGCTGCGAAAGTCCTAGCCTTTCCACCCGAAGACAAGACCCAATATCATTCGGAAGCCAACCTTGAACGCGCGAGGATTGTTCACATTCCCACCTTTGCTCACGCCAACACGCGGATGAAACGTGATGGGACATTCCACGAGAATCAAATCCATTTCGAGTGCGGTATCGAGGAAGTGTGCATTGAACTCCAGATTCACCGCCGGATTCAGTTCGGGAAGCAGCCGGCCGAGCACATCCCTGCGGCATAGTTTGTAAGTTGTCCCCACATCGGTGAACGTTCCTTTGCCCAGATGTTTGACTTCCAGCAGCTTGCCGACGAAAAAATTCCCGTAATACATGAACGTGCTTAGCTGTGTGTTGTATTCGCGAAGCTGTTCAACGATTCGAGTTCCATTGACGATATCTGCGTGTGGCGCATAGGCAAGAAACTTGTCGAGGTCCTGAGCCCGGAACGTAAGGTCTCCTTCACAAAGGACGACGAGGTCCGTGTCTTCAAATTTGCACGCCTCAGACAGGCAGCGATACACACAGCGGCCATAGCCTGGCGACGGCTCATTGAACACAATGGCGGCGGCTTCCTGCGCGCGCTGATAGGTTTTGTCCGTGCTGTTGTTGCTGACCACAATGACACGCTGCACGAGAGGATGACTGAGGAAATCCGAAACGGCTGCGGCAATACTCTCCTCGTCGTTATAGGCCGTTAAGGCGACGGTCACTTTGGGATTCCCGATCGCATCGAAACGAACGGAGCCTTTCCGGCGTTTGGCGTCCAGGAACAGGAACAGATCTGCCGTCACCAGGACGATTCCGATCATCACAGGAAGGCCGCTATACCAGACAATCCACTCATTGAACGGGAGCAGGACTTCATTGAGACCAAACAGCCGGCGCGGGATCACCATGACAACGCCCGGAACATACATGGCCATGCCAATGCAGAAAAAGAAAATGGCGTAGAAGAACAGAGGTAATCGGCGAATACGCCCCACGATTCCTCTCCTGGAGGAGTCCCGCTTGTCATTCATGAGTCAATGCCATGAGTCAACGGCGCCAATCGACGGATTGTTCCCCGGGAACGCGGATCTCGTATCCTCGCCGGGAATACACCTGGACCAGTTCATTTTTCACCAGATCGATAAAGGGCTGACTTGGCCGAGATGGCCGAAATGCCGCCCCCCAGACCATCAGCTCCGGATTAAAAATCACACATGGGCGTCGCGAAGCCAAAAAGTCTTTTTTTAACCGGTCCTGAGCCGAGTCATCGAAGAGCACCATGGTTGCCGAAACGATGAACCCGTTGGGGTGTGGCAGCCCGGACCAAATATGGAAACTATTCATTCCGGGAATCGTCACGAGAGTCTCACAATGAGAGGAGACCAGCATTGTCAGCTCTGAAAGTACTTCGTAATCTTCATTGGACAGTTCAATCAGCTGTGCATTAGGAAGATGCCTGTCGGAACGCACAACGGTGGGACGAGCCGCCAGTGTCCGGGCGCCGATACCAATCACGACAATCAGCATCAGCGCGCATACAGCACGCTCCCAATACGGAAGGCGTATCTCAGGAGGCGCGATGTTTCGCACAAAAGGGCCAATCCCCTGCAGCAGTGCTCCAAATGCAGAAAGGAGAACAATGGTAGCCGCAACAGACAATTGCGATCCTGTGACGGGGTAAGCCATGAGGACCGACATGCAAGCAGCGACTCCCACAAAGGAAAGTGACAGCCTGAATCTCGACTCCCAAAAAGCGCCACCAGGCCGCGGCAGAAATATGAACACGACGGCCGGCGCCATCGCGGCGCCCATCGGAGGAGAAATCACGGTGAGGACAATGACGATCCCCGCAACGGCCGCCTGGAGTTTTGAAAATTGCCTCGGCTTTAACGATGACCTCGCGTAAAACAGCGTGCTTGCAACAGCCAGGGCGGCAATCAATGTGGGAGTCTGGCTGATGGACTGAAAGGCAATTCCCTGACTGAATCGCAGGGGAACAAGCAGAATTCCATTCAAAACTCCCTGCAACGAAGTTCCGTGCAGCACAATTGCGATAACCGTACCGAGTATCACCGCGGAAAACCCCGCCACCGTCCAGAAAACGGCGCTCCACGTCAGTTCAGGACGCGCATTTCGTTTAACGATATGAAGCGTTGCAAAAATCCCGAAGGTGTAGATCAAACACTGAATGACGGCAGATGGAGTCATGAAATGGCGATACATCAATACGGCGGGAAGCGCGATGCAGCACAAGCGAACGAAGACAGCAGCAGTTCGTGAAATAGCGTCCGCAGGAAGACAACTGGTCACAACCACGGCAAGTGCCGCACACATGAAAACGCCGACGTTGATCTTGGTAAGAGCAAGAGAAGCACTTGCAGCGCCGATGATTGCAAAAATCCATGGAGACGGAAATTTCCTGTAGGCCGACGCGGCCATGAATGCAACTCCGTAGAACAACAGCACCAGCGTTTGCGGATGTCCGGGCTCGCGATTCAGAAGACGCAGGACGACGGCAGTCGCTAACAGTGCTGTGGTTGTCCAGAAAATCGAGCGGCTCCACATCCAGACGCATGCCGCCCAGACTGCGGCGATCGCCACGCAGAGAAAAATCGTAATCCAGCGAATATGATCATGAGTCACGGTCCATCCGGCAAAGCGAAAAAGTGCGGAATGAAAGACGTAATAAAAAGGACCGTATTCTGTATACATTTTGTCGTAAAGCGGCAAGCCTGTTGTATACTGCCGCAGCGTCATCAGCATGAAGCCTTCATCGTCGTACCAGGCAAAGTACGATCGAACGTTCATCAACGTATATGCGAACGCGATTGCCAGACTGAGCGCAACACTCAGTACTTTTAATGTATTTTGAAAAATTCGGCGGACCATCAGAGTTGATCCTCGTCAACCATTGCACTCAAGACTCTGAATACTGAACAACTGGATTTACGCAGACTGCTTCCTGAACGAATGGAATGAACGGGATTAAGGTGCAGCCGGTAACGATGATCAATGTGAATAAGAGCTCCAAAAAATATACGTCCTCGCACCTCGGCTGGAGTTTGACCCGAAACTACACTGATTGTCATTGAAAGTCGCGTTCTTGGAGAAATTGTTTTTGCTTGGAATCGACTGCAGAAGCGTCCACTCTGCCAAGGCTGTGTCTTGAAGCTCCCGGGGCCGTTTGCAAGTCGTTTGTTAATTTTTAAAAACTGAACTGCAATATTCGTCACTGAAATTCTTATAAGTGTTCATTGCTAATGCCCTTGTTCTCGTTTAAATTACGCAATTCGTAGTTTTCAGGACATGAGCCGGTGACGGAAAAGGATTTCCATATATGAAAGCCCTGCTCAAATTCATTTGTTTGTTCGCCCTCCTAAATGTCGTTACTCCCGTTTTCGCCGAAACTCTTTCCGGAGTTGTCACATTAACGGCAACCGCTGACGACAATATCGGCGTAGTCGGCGTGCAGTTCCAGTTGGATGGCACCAATCTCGGATCGGAAGTATTCTCGTATCCCTTCACTCTGTTCTGGAATTCAGCCGTGGTTCCCGATGGGGTCCACACCATCTCGGTGGCGGCCCGCGACGCCGCGGGAAACCAGCAGTTTTCTTCGATGACGTTAACCCTGGACAATTCGCCGCCCACGGTCTCGGTAACATCGCCTGGAAATGGGGCCCAGGTTTCGGGAAGTGCTGTCACGGTATCCGCCAATGCGAACGATACGGTTGGAGTTGCATCTGTGCAATTTCAGATTGATGGATCCAACCTGACTTCCGTCGGTGGCCACGTCAACGTAGCAGCCGCAGCAAACGGCGCATCGGTGAGCGCATCCACATACTGCGCCAACTGTAACAACGATGGAATCTCCTACCCTCCCGGCGCCGCGATCAACGGCGACCGAAAAGGAATTGGCTGGACCACTGGCAGTGGAGGATGGAATGACTCAACGTCGAATTCTTTTCCGGACTGGCTGCAGGTCGACTTTGCCGGCCCGAAGACCATCGGTGAAGTCGATGTGTTTTCGCTTCAGGATAACTATGCCAGTCCCATCGAGCCCTTTCAGGGTTTGACCTTTACCCAATACGGCATTACCAGCTTTCAGGTCCAGTATTGGGACGGGAACGCCTGGGCAACGGTGCCGGGCGGAAACGTCACCGGCAACAATCAAGTCTGGCGGCAAATCTCATTTGCGCAGGTCACCACTCCCAGAATTCGAGTTCTCGTCAACGGCTCGCCCGATTCCTGGAGCCGTATTATTGAAGTGGAGGCCTACACGGATTCAAATACCGGTGTGGTGACCACGTCTCCCTATACCGTGACGTGGGACAGCACCACAGTTTCCAACGGACAACATTTGCTCACCGCCATCGCAACGGATATTTCCGGAAATCAAACAACTTCGCCGGCCACAGCAATCACGGTAAATAACGGAGGAGGCGGAGGAGGAGGCGGAACTCCGGGACTGTTCAACAAGTCGAATCCTTCCAATGCCGCTGCATCTCAATCCGCAAATCTCGCATTGGCCTGGGGGTCCAGCAGCAATGCCACTTCATTTGAATACTGTGTCGATACCTCCAACAACTCGATCTGCGACACCGGCTGGGTCAGCACGACGAACAATGGAGCCGTCCTCAGCGGACTGAATTCTGGAACGACATACTGGTGGCAGGTGCGCGCGCGTAACAACGTCGGTGTTACCGAAGCCGACAACGGCGTATGGTGGAGTCTTGTGACGTCCGTCGCCGGCCGTGTGAACGTGGCAGCGGCGGCCAACGGTGCAGCAGCGACAGCATCGTCAGCCGTTAATGGCGGGTACGCTCCCGCAGGCGCCATTAATGGCGACCGCAGAGGGACCTCCTGGGGTAATGGCGGAGGCTGGAATGACAGTTCGGGAAATGTATTTCCCGATTGGCTTCAGATCGATTTTGCCGGCACTCAGACCATCAGCGAAGTCGATGTCTTTACGGTACAAGATAACTACGCCGCTCCCGTGGAGCCGTTTCTGGGAATGACGTTTACTCAATACGGAATCACGTCATTCCAGGTCCAGTACTGGGATGGATCCAACTGGTCCACGGTGCCTGGTGGCAATATCAGCGGCAACAATCAAGTCTGGCGGCAAATCACCTTCGCTCCCGTCTCCACGCCGCGCATCCGCATATTCGTGAACGGAGCGCTCAACGGTTACAGCCGCATTACCGAAGTCGAGGCGTACGGAGATTCCGGCAGCTCAGTTGTCGCGCCGGGACCGCTCGCCAAGAGCAGTCCAGCGAATGGGGCAGCATCACAATCCGTCAATCCAACTCTCGGTTGGGGAACAAGCAGTGGCGCGACAAGTTATGAATACTGCGTCGACAGCACCAACAACAACATCTGCGATGGAAACTGGACGGCCACATCAGGCACCAGCGCCGTGCCTGGCGGATTAAATTCCGGTACGACTTACTTCTGGCAGGTACGCGCAAGAAACAGCGCCGGAACGACAGACGCCGATGTCGGAGCATGGTGGAGTTTCACTACTTCGTTCGGAGGTCGTGTCAACGTTGCGGCGTCTGCGAATGGAGCAACGGCAAGCGCATCGTCTACCGTCAATGCGCTTTACGGTCCGGAAGGAGCAATCAACGGAGACCGGCGCGGAAGCGGTTGGGGCAACGGCGGCGGCTGGAACGATGCCAGTGGCAGCGTATTTCCAGATTGGCTGCAGGTGGATTTTCCATCTTCTCAGACAATCAGCGAAGTGGATGTGTTCACGGTGCAGGATGCGTTCAACAGCCCCGTCGAGCCTTTTCCTGGGCAGACGTTCAGTTTGTACGGCATCACCTCGTTTCAGGTTCAGTACTGGAACGGTCTTACCTGGGGCATTGTCCCCGGCGGCGACATCGCCGGCAACAATCAAGTGTGGCGTCAATTCACGTTCTCTCCGATAACGACAGCAAAAATTCGCGTCCTCGTCACTGGCTCGCTGAATGCCTACAGCCGCATTACGGAAGTGGAGGCTTATTCCGACGTCAGTACTGCTCCGGGGCCCTTTACCAAAATCACTCCATCGAATACGGCGAATGGGCAGTCTCTGACAGTCACCTTGAACTGGGGAGCCAGCAGTGGCACCTCCAGTTACGAGTACTGCGTGGATACTTTCAACAACAACAGTTGCGATACCGGTTGGACGAGCACCACGAATACCAGCACGGAACTCAACGCATCGAGCGACACGACGTACTATTGGCAGGTTCGCGCCAGAAATGGCAACGCCACCACCGATGCGGATGGCGCCACGTGGTGGAGCTTTTCGACAGGTAGTGCCATCGTCACTTCGGGACCCAATGTGGCCGCAGCCGCAAATGGCGCAACCGCAACTTCTTCGTCATTTTTCAATGGAGCGTTCGATCCCACCGGCACGATCAATGGCGACCGCAAGGGACTGGGTTGGGGCAGTGGCGGCGGATGGAATGACGCGACGCCAAATGCGTATCCGGATGTGCTGCAAATCGGGTTTTCCGGCTGGAAAGTGATCAGCGAAATCGATGTCTTCACATTGCAGGACAATTATGCGAATCCCAACGATCCCACCCCGTCGATGACGTTCAGCCAGTACGGGATCACGGATTTTCAAGTGCAGTTTTGGGATGGAAACAATTGGGTGAACTTGCCGAATGGAACCATCACCGGAAACAACCTGGTATGGCGGAGAATCACGTTCACTCCGATCGGCACTCCCAGCATACGGATTATTGTCAATGGGGCGCTGAACGGCTACAGCCGCATCGTCGAAGTCGAAGCTCATTAGGGGGCATTGCGATTCCATCGGCTGACGCCGGTGGCTAGCGAAATGTCGCCGCTAACGCGGCTGGGGATGCTGTGAAAGAATCCGACTCCCCAATGTTGGGGCGGTCTATGACCGCCCACAATTATGAGGAATGCAATCCTCCGAATTGCGGGCGGTCATAGACCGCCCCTACAGTCGCTCAATTCGAATTTATTCACATATTCTATGACCGCGCCTGCAGTCAACTGCGTGCTCTCCGGACTTTTGCGCATTGACAACGGCTTGACGAACAACTTATTTTCCGGTTTGATGTCCCTGAGCACATGATTTCGCAGGTCAAACGTTCGGCGACCGCTTCCGCAGTTCTCGTCGTGGCGGTGGTCGCTATTCTCGGAACAATCCTCGCATTGCAGGGCTGGAAAGGCAGAACTCCAGGTTTCGACTCGCTCGTAGACATCGACGGTGCCCACGAATTCGTCCAGCACCTCAGGTTGCCCGAGGTCAGTTCACTGAACAGCTTCGCCGCGTATAACCCACCGGGAGGATCGTGGTTGACGCTTCCCGGCGTGCTTTTTTTTAACGACCCCCGTTTGTTTGGAACCGGAAGTATTCTTCTCTATGCCGGTACCCTCATTGGAATACTTCTCCTTTCCCGAGTCCTTTTCGGCACCCCATGCGCGCTGCTGGCCGTCATAATTTATGGCGTTTCAGAGCTTGGGCTTTATGTGGCGGATTCGCTCTGGTCGCGATACCCGATTCATTTCTTTTATGTGTGGATGGTCTATTTCGCCGTGCAATGGGTCCGAAAGAAAAACAGCTGGTATCTCGCGGGATCTCTCGTCACCATGGCCATGGGCATGAATGTGTTTTTGGAAGTTGCGCCGGCCGCGTTTGTGTTGCCCGCACTGTGGTGGCTGTATCGTCCCCCGCTTCGCATTAAGCCGATTGTGGTGGCCGGAATACTTTCCGCCGTTGTCTGGTACCCATATCTGCGACTGGAATACGGCAGGAACTTTTCAGATCTTCGCATCACTCTGGCAAGACACCACGATAAATCTGCGGACTATAAACAGGCATGGTGCAATCCGGCTTCGACGCTGGTAAATCTGGAAGGAGCACCCCCATCGGAAGCGCCGCCGGAATCGCCCTCGAACGTACCCGACGCCATTTCAATGAAAATTCTTCGCCATGTGCTTCCGTTATGGGAGCGGAGTCATTTGGTGATTGAAGGAATATTCTCGAATTTCAAGCTGGCCGCCCGGATTTCCGGCATCGATGTTCTCCTGGGGGCGTTGTTGGCAATCACGATGTCGATCCTCCTTTTATCGGGAATCTCGGAACCAATCGACTCGATCGAAAAGCGGTGCAGTCTCTGGCTCCCCCGAATTGGGATGAGCCTCATTGCTGCAAGTGTGCTCTGGAACGAATTCACTGTAGCGCGATTTCTGAGTCCTCATGGCTTCCTTCAGCCCTCTACCATATCCACGATTCGTCTTCTGCAAGCCCTGCTACTGGTGAGCGGAATCGTCCTGATCACATGGAGTCGAAAAATCGCGGCGTTTGCCCAGTGGATTGTGAGCCGCATGAAGACGTCTGCGAATGAAACCGCAAGCGCCCGGATTCTGTTAACCTGTCTCATTGTTCCCTGGGCTCTGCTCTTTGCATTCATTGAAAATTCCGGCCGGCTGGATCGTCTGTGGTGGCTCTGGCCGCTTCAGTGCATCGTTCTTGCAGCACTGGTAACCTATATTCCAGTGCGGCTTGGTTTGCCTCGCATCATTGGATGGGTCGGCTCGATCGTTCTGATATTTCTTTTGGGCGCCAATTCCTTCCTGCTGTCCAGAGTTGCAGCGTGGCATGAATCCGGATGGAGCGGTTCAGATCCTGCGGAAGTGCAGGTGGTGGACTACGTTGCGACTCAAATCCACGGGAACAGCCCGACATCGATCGGATATCAGATTTACATATGGCAATTCATGGCGATATTCAACTCATCGGATCCGCGCTACAAAGTCGGAGCCGATTTTGATTTGTTATTTCGAGACCGGCGTGGCATTACAAATTCAAACCGGTGCGCAGAAGGAATTTCACCCGTTGACGAATTCCGCATTGTGCAAGTCAAACCAGCGTGGACCGACTTTCGCGGCAAAGGATATTTTGATGTCCCTGCCGATTCACGTTTTCATTTTTTAAGACAGTTCGGGATGTATCAGGTTTTCAGGCGCGATGGCGCCCTGGCCAGGGAGGATTAAAATCTAATCATGTCTCACGAATGGAATCTCACGCCGGTTCAATGGTCGAATGTCTTGCTCACTGGAGTGGAACCGCAGAGCATTGCCAAAGGCCTGAAGAGCGACAGTATCAATCCATGGACAGCCAATCTTCTCAAATACACCGAGGATTCCAGAACGATTCTGGATCTCGGCAGCGGCAGAGGCCAGCATTCGGCCATGCTCGCTCTTGCCGGAAGACAGACAACACTCATGGATTGGTCGGCCGAGAATGTTGAATTCAGCAAAAAACTGTTTGAAGAGCTGAAAATGCCGGGACAATTCCGGCAAGGAGACATTCTGAAGCCTTTGGCATTTGAAGACAACGCATTCGACACCGTATTTAGTTGCGGGGTTTTCGAATATTTCAACAATGATGAAATCCGCCAGGTCCTCAAAGAAGCGTTCAGAGTAGCGAAGAAAAGGGTCATCATCATGGTCCCGAATGCCTCATCGCTCGCTTACCGCATCGGAAAGTTTTATATGGAAAAAACCAATGCCTGGGAATGGGGAGGGGAACAACCACACTCGACACTGAAACCGCATTTTCGGGCGATCGGATGCACTCGAATCCATGAGTTTTCGGTGGCAGCCAAAACCTCGCTGACATTTCTGACGATGAGAGGGAGCGGACTGGTCAAGAAAATCCTGACACGCGGCTTGAAATTGACCGACCATGCCGAACCCTCGCTCTTTAAGCAGGGTTATCTGCTGATCACCATCGGAGAGAAACATTGATTCAGGGAAACCTACGGCTTTCGCTATGAAGATGAAGAAGTCCAGGCGGCTCGTTGTGGTGCCAACCGATCCGATCGCCGCCTACGAACGAGCTGGCTACGATTGGCTGGAACGCTATTTCAACCCATCCGGCCTGTTTGATGAAGTCTTTGCCCTGAGTCCAATGGAGGAAGGTGAGCGCAAAGCCTGGGGAATGACAATCCGCGGCGTGCCGAAAGAAAAATTCGCACAGGCAGTACGGGAAATCCAGCCGGACGTGATCCGCGCGTATGGCGGTTTCTGGCCGGCGGATCTGGTCTGCTATAACCGCGTTCCCGGTATTCCGATCGTGGTTAGCGTTCACGATACCCGTCCCGAACTGATGCACAAATCTCTGCGCTATGCGGATCTGGTGATTTGCCTGACTCGGGAAGTTGAGAATCGAGTTATTGCCGTAGGAACCTCGCCGGCAAGAATCCGCAGATTGCCGAACCGAATCGACACCAGGGAATTTCATCCGATACCTGAAGATGCCCGCTTTCAATCGATCATGTCTCGCTTCCCCGCCGGGAAACATATCCTGCAGGTCGGCCGCAAGTGTCACGAGAAAAATCTCGATACCATCATCCGTGCGCTTCCGCTGCTGCCAAAGGACTACTTCGCCATTTTTGTCGGCAACGGCGATCCAGCTCCCTATGTTTCCCTGGCGAACAAGGAAGGAGTTGGCGACCGCTGCTTCTGGATAACATCAATAAAGAATTCGGAACTTCCGCTCTGGTACTCCTGGTGCGATTGTTTTTGTTTGCCCAGCCGTTTCCCTTCCGAAGGATTCCCGATTGTTTCCATCGAAGCCGCCGCCTGTGGCGCTCCAATGGTGGTGTCCGACATACCGCCAATGAACGAATACCTCAAAAACGGCGAGAGTGCCTGCCTTGTGAAGGAATATGAGGATCCGCTCATTTTGGCCAGAGCGATCGAGAAGACCTGCGGAAATCCCGCATATCGCCGGAAGATTTCAGACGGCGCACATCAAATGGCGCAACAGTTTGATTTACAGGCGATCGATGCGGTCGAAGTCGGCATTTACCGCGAAGCCATGAATCTGGGTAAGCCGCCACTGTCTCGACGATTTGAACTTGGAGTCCGGAATACACGTCACCAGCTCGCCCAAACAGCATTCGGCCTGCAGCTCAAACGAATCCTTGGCCGCCCGTAAAGTTTACCGACTATCAGGCAGCCGGCCCATCCGGATTCTAAACAGGCCGATAAGAGTCATTCTCAACAATGTGAAGCCATTCCGGAACCGGTGAATATTGGTCGATCCATATGTTCGGGTTCGATAACGAATCGGAATGTCGATAATCCCGAGCCCCAATACGGCTGCAGGAAACAAAAGCTCGAAGTCTCCGAAGGGATCGAATTCCCCGAAATCGGCCCGCCATTTTTCCATTCGTTCATAGTCATGCCGTGCCAGGAGCTTGGTGCCGCAGAGGGAGTCTCCAACTCTGGACTGCAATACAGAACTCAGGGCCTTCGCGAAAAACACATTGCCCAACCAATTGATGGGCCTCATGGCCTCACCTTCCATGGGATACACCAGCCGAGTGCCATTTACAAAATCGGCGTATCCACTGCAGTAGGCGTCGAAAAACCGGCCGAGGAGTTCGGGCGGCATCGTGAGGTCTGCATCGAGAATCGTCAGAACATCTCCTGACGCGTTTCTGAAACCGAGACGAACCGCGTCTGCCTTTCCCTTCCCGGTTTGCTGATAGGCCTTGAGACAGTAGCGGCTGCCGTACTCCTTTACGATTCTTTGAATTTCTTCCCAGGTACCATCGCTGGAATGCCCTTCAACGAATACGATCTCGAGTTTTGTCTTCAGGTCCGGCATCCGTTTGAGAGCGTTTTCAATGTTTCCTTTTTCATTCCTCGCCGGAATCACGATGGAGAGCGACGGTTTGTTTTTGTTTTCGCCGATTATTGGGCGAATCACGATCACGGCCGCAAGCGCAGTCCAGCGAATCACGGGAACCGAAGGGAGAATCCAATTCAAAAACGTCCCCACTCCCAGGGCTCTCCATGGGAAATACGCGACGGGACGGATTCGAACCAATTCGAAGCCGGACAACCGGGCCATATTGACGAGGTCTGTGGAGGTCACAAACGTGGTAGGCACGCCAGCGGATCTGAGCTTCAACCGGTTTGCCAACCGGTAGAGCCACCTCAGGTACGGGTTGTAAGCCAGCACCACAAGTCTGGAGGTGCGAGAGAGCCGCTGCCTGATGTCGTCAAGGAGAAGTTGAATATCCAGGTGATAATTCAGAGTCCCGTTCAGCAAAATCGCGGTTCTCTGGTTTTGTTCCGAACGAAGATCCGGGATTTCCTCCAGTTTCTCGACTGACTGTTTGCGCGCGCAATCGATCGTTTTCAGAAGGTAACCGGTATCCTCTCCGGTATTCCATTGGACAACCCGATTGTAATATCGGGTGATCGAAGAAATTTCAGCAGCGATCAGTTGATAAATAAAGCGCCATCGAGGCGGCTGCTTCGTGGTGGGCATCCGGGATTGAAGATAACCAAATGAAGATAATTTCAGCTATAGAAATTAAGTAAGGGTACGGCCATGGTCTATGATGTCAGTTCGGGCCGCTTGCCTGAAGGGAATGAATTATCCCGTCGCCATGATTATCCACTCTGCCGCTGAGATTCGAGCATGACATCTTCGACCCGGACCAAAATCTTTCTTCTGGTCACCAGCACGATCCTGACAGCGTTTTGTGCGGAAGCAGGAGCTCGCATTTGGCTCAACCATTTTGCCAACCACGAACAGTACCTGAAATATTCTCTCTATCAGGATATCGATCCCAGGTTTCAGCGCTTTCAACCCCACCCGTACGTGGACTATGTACTGACGCCGAATTTCCGCAGTGGTGGAACATCTCACAATTCGCTGGGTTATCGGGGCGACGAATTCCCTAAAATCAAGCCAGACGGCGAATTTCGCATCGTGGCGCTGGGCGGATCGATCACATACGATGAAGACGTTGAAGACAACGCGGAGACGCATACCCAGCAACTTGAAAATATTCTGAAGAAACAGGGATACACCCGTGTCCGCGTCATCAACGCCGGAGTACCGGCGTACAACTCATGGGAATCGCTGGCCAGCCTCGAGTTCCGTGTGCTCGACCTCAGTCCGGATATCGTCATACATGAAGACAACAACAACGACATTCATGCCCGGCTTGTTCCGCCGTCCCGATATACGGGCGACAACGCCGGCCGTCGAAAGCCATGGACTTATCCGTCGGTGGCAAGGCGGGAATGGAGTGTTTTTGCGCGAATCCTGTCCCGATATCTGAACTATACTCGGCAGGTTGGGCTAGAAGATTTTGTCAACATTCCCGATCTTCCCTATGTCGTCGAAGGATATGACGCGAGAATCGGCGGAAACCCGATGAAGGTGCTGCAGGAAAACCCTCCCATTTATTTTGAGCGGAACACCCGGGACATGGTTGCCATCGAGAAGGAGAATGGCGTTCTGCCGGTGCTGGTCAGTTACGCGTACACACCGTACTTTAAAGACTACGTCACCACTCCTCATTACAGGAAAGCGATCTCGGAACATAACGATATTTACAGGAAAATTGCCGAGGCCGATAAAGTTCCATTCCTCGACCTGGATGCCGTCATGCCAAAGGACGCGCAATACTTCAGCGACGGCCGGCACAACAGTGCGAAAGGAGCAAGGAAGAAAGCGGAGCTATACGCGGAGTTCCTGACATCACACAATTTGATTCCAAAAAACCTAAAAGACGGTTTTCATTAGTGGTGCAAACTGGGGAATGGATTGCAGGCTCGGGTGAGGACGATGATGTTTGACGATTGTGTTTCCGGCTTATGAATATTCTGGGTATTTCCGCCTTCTATCATGACAGTGCTGCGGCCCTTGTGCAGGACGGTGAAATCATTGCTGCGGCTCAGGAAGAGCGATTTACGCGGCGCAAGCACGATCCCTCGTATCCTGAAAACGCCATCTCTTATTGTCTGCGTGAAGCAAAGATTACGACCTCGGATCTCGATGCCGTCGTCTTCTACGAAAAGCCCATGCTTAAAGCAGAACGCCTGCTGGAAACCTATCTGGGGGTCGCACCCAGGGGGTTGACCGCGTTCTCCACAGCGATTCCCACATGGCTCTTTGACAAGGGAAACATCCCGGGACTCATCCGAAAAAAGCTCGGCAACAAATACAAAGGTCCGGTGCTCTTTACCGAGCATCATGAATCGCACGCCGCGAGCGCCTTCTTCCCTTCTCCGTTCAATGAAGCTGTTGTGATTACCGCTGACGGAGTAGGCGAGTGGGCGACGACGACAGTCGGAGTCGGTGAAGGCCACCGCATCTCATTGCTTCAGGAGATTCGCTTCCCGCACTCCCTGGGAATGCTGTACAGCGCCTTTACGTATTACACCGGATTTCGCGTGAATTCCGGCGAATACAAAGTGATGGGGCTGGCGCCTTACGGTGAACCGAAGTATGTGTCGCAGATTTACGACAACCTTCTCGAGTTGGGAAAAGACGGATCCTTCTGGCTGAACCAGGACTATTTCAATTATTGCTCCGGATTAACCATGACCAGCGAACGGTTTCACGATCTGTTCGGAGGGCCGCCACGGCAGCCTGAAACCAAACTCACCCAGAAGGAAATGGATCTGGCCGCCAGCATTCAGGTCGTGACCGAGGAAGCGATGATGCGCCTGGTCCGCCACGCGCACGAACAAACCGGCAAGCGCAATCTGTGTCTGGCCGGAGGAGTTGCCCTGAACTGCGTTTCCAACGGCCGTATCCTTCGCGAAGGGCCCTTCGACGCCCTCTGGGCACAACCTGCTGCCGGAGACGCCGGAGGGGCTCTGGGGGCGGCACTGGCCGTCTGGCATCAGATGCTGGATAACCCACGGAAGCCGCAACCGTGCGATGCCATGAAAGGCGCGCGGCTGGGACCGGACTACTCCGATGCGGATGTTCAGGGAGCGTTGAAAAGAGTCTCGGGAGTTTCTCACAAACTCTCCAACAGCGATCTCGCCGATCGAGTCGCCGCGCTGCTCGATCAGGAAAAAGTCATCGGCTGGTTCAACGGCCGTATGGAGTTCGGACCGCGCGCATTGGGCTCACGCAGCATTATCGGCGACGCCCGCAGCCAGCGCATGCAGTCGGTCATGAACCTGAAGATCAAGTTCCGGGAAAGCTTCAGACCCTTTGCTCCATGCGTGCTTTACGATCACGTGAGCGAATATTTCAATATGAAGTGCGAGAGCCCTTACATGATGCTCGTTGCGGACGTGGTTGAAGACAAGCGCCTGCCGCTCCCTCCCGGGGCCCAATCGCTTTGGGGCATCGACAAACTCAACGTTCCACGAAGCACGATTCCCGCAGTCACACACGTCGATTATTCTGCCCGAATCCAGACCGTTGACCCGATGCGGCACGGTCTTTATTACGAAATGATGAAGCGGTTCTATGAACGGACCGGATGCCCAGTCATCGTCAACACCAGTTTCAACGTTCGGGGCGAACCCATCGTGTGCACACCGGAAGACGCCTACCGCTGTTTCATGTACACCCATATGGACGCGTTGGTCCTCGGAAATCATTTGCTGCTCAAGGAAGAACAGCCGGAGATGAAGGGCGCCAGGGAATATTTGGCAGAGTTTGCTTTGGACTAAGACATGAGTCTTAAAGAATTATCCTATTTCAAACGCGTCAAGTGGCATCCCGACAAGGCAGAGTTTCAACGATTCTCCGTTGCAATGCTGATCGGTTTCACGGTGCTGGGAGGAATCAGCGCCCTGAGACACCATGGGATTCAATGGGGATCACTTTCCCTTTGGACTTTGGGGGTTGTTCTGGCGATTGCCGCCTGGGTTCCCGGTCTGAACCGGCTGGCATACCTGGCCGTTTACCTGCCCAGCAGCTTCATTGGCCACTTCGTGAGTAAGATTGTATTATTCTTCGTGTTTTTTCTGGTGTTCGCGCCTCTTGGGGTGCTGTTGAGATTGCTTGGAAAAGACTTGTTGCGCCTGCGTCCTGCCGCCCCACGGGCCACCTGGACAAAAATGAATTCGCTGAAGAGTTCAAACCGCTATTACCGGCAATTCTAAGAAGGTGATGAAGTAATGAGTACGAATTCTCCGCTGCAAAAAAATCCAGGTTTCTGGAAAGACCTCGTTTCCTTCCTGATGCAAAACAAGAAATGGTGGCTCTTGCCGGTGGTACTCGTGACGCTGCTGGTAGGGGTTTTGATTATCCTTGGAAGCACCGCCGCCGCCCCGTTTGTATATACGTTGTTCTGAAGCCAGTCAATTGTCCGTTGCTTGCTGTACGTTGATTAATGGCCCTGGTGACATTGGTCCAATGGACCAATGTCACCAGGGCCATTAATCAACGTACAGCAAGCAACGGACAATTGACTTTGAGGGCAGCTCACATTCAGTTTGCCGAGGCCCTGCGCATATAACCCAATTCCTGAATTTTTTTCGTGACGGCTTGACCAGCGACAAGATCCGCTTCGACGCTGGGATGCGGATCGCACGGTAATGCCCACCAGGATTTGCCGGATCGTCCAAATCGTGCGTACACCTCTCTGAGATCCAGGACTTCGAAGCCTGCGCTCTGCGCTGCAGCGGCAACTTTGCGGTGAAGGTCTGCATAGGGATATGAATCCTCGTCCATCACGCGTACCGCGAACGACGGGAAGATAACGAGCAGCAAGGGAACGGATTTTTCACTGGCTTCCTTTCCGATCATTCTCAGGGCTGCCTGGGCGGCATTCCAGCCTGAAAAATCATCGGCATAAAGCGGAGAATATCCATTGGAGTAATATCGCGAGACTTGAAATCCCTGCACCTTGGAGTTGATAAATGAATAGAGATAACTGTGAGTGTCGAGAAATTCGCTGAAAACCGGTGACAGCGGAGCCGTTCGAAAAAGCCAGGATTCTCCTTCCCGGTAGTAGTCCGGTCCGCTGGGGAGCGGGTCGTTGAGGTTGTACTGAAGCAAGATTAAATCCGGCTGAAATCCCCAGCCACTACGATTCAATAATTCGGCTTCATTGACGGTCGTGAATCCGGTGTGTGCCATATTCACAACCTCGGCCGGATCTTTGTGTTCCTTCAGGAGTCGCTCAACTACATATGGCCACGTGTCCTCGGTGTGAGCAATCTTATCTCCCCAGGTAAATGAATCTCCGAACGTCAGGATCCGGAAAACCCCTGCCGGTTTTGCCTGTTCGACGTGTAGAGATCTCAGTCCAAGCGAATTCCGGTTTCTTACAACCTTGTCATAGTTTTCCAACTGCCATCGAAGCATTCCTGGCGAATTCCCACCGGTTATCGCCACTACCGGTGAAAGCCGGAAAATGATCTCACCGGCAATCAGGACGCAACCGAGAGAGAACGCAAAGAGCAATACTCTCTGTATGTTTCCACGAAACGCTATTGCATTTGGATCGATGGTCCAGATAGAAAAGAATCCACACGCCGTTCCAATCAGCAAATTGAGAATGCCATCCCGTGTGATTCCAAGAAAAGCCAGGATGGCAAGCAGTCCTAAAATGGCGACGGAGACTCCGCGAACCAATCTCGAGCTACAGACCGCACCGAGCTGTTTACCCCCGGAATCGCGCGCCAGTCCGATCACGATCAGCAATGATCCTGCGACCCAGACGGTTAAGGATTCGGCGAAACGCCGGCCGAATCCTCGGTCCACCCAAGTCAACAATGGTGCAGCGATCAAAAGCGCCCAAAACACAATGAACCGTTTCCGGAGCGGCGAAGATTGCGACATAGTGAATAAGGGACTGATTAATGGAGTCACTTTACGGTTCTTGATTGTTTGAATGATGGAGAACCGGGATCATATGTTGCCTTCCGCGCCAGGACGAAACTTCAACAGGAGCCCTTTTTTCGGCCCTTCCAAATCATCATCAGACCGTCCGGCGGACGACCATCATATCCCAGATCTAGACGGCCGGTTTTCTAGCTTCGCACACCAAGTCAATCCGCCGCGCCGGATTGCCCCGATGCCAGATCGTAAAGTCGAAACCTGCATCGGACATCAAATCCCTTAACTCCGATTCATACAGCTTCAGGAACTTTGAACCCGGCCTCGCGTCGAGGTACCGTTTGATCGGACCCGGCATGAATGTCCGCAACGAAGAAGCGAGTTTTCCCTTCCAAGTGGTTGTTCGTGGAGAAGAAGCATCGACGACCACCAGAAAGGCGGCGCCGCCGGGTTTCAGCCAGTGCGAGATCTTTCTGAGAATGAAATTATCCAGAGGAATCCACAGACCGAAAACTCCACAACTGTAAATCAGATCAAAGCTGTTCTCGGGGAATTCGAGGTTAAAAACGTCTCCGCAAATTAATTCCACTTTTGCTGGAATCTGTTCTTCGCCGGCGGGATGTTCGGCTTGTTTCAGCATTTCCTGAGAGACATCGACTCCGACAATTTTTTCGGCACCTTGAAGAAACCGGAAATGCCGTCCGCATCCGCAGCCCAAATCAAGAACTTCTGGTTTGTTCAGGGTTTTGCAAATCCGTGTCAGCGCCGATCCGAGATCCGTGTGGGCAGGGTCGTCCAGTCGTGAGTCGCTTTCAAGGCGAGGATCTCGATTGGATTTGAAAAAGAAAGCACTGTTTTTCTGGAACTGAATTGTAGGCGCGGTCTAT
>JBGPBY010000081.1:0-18664 GCA_041481485.1 Terriglobia bacterium | reverse complement strand
CTTACCAAAGTTTACGGAGAGCTGAAGGCGGTCGACGATCTCTCGTTTGAAGTTCGGCCCGGCGAGATCGTGGGCCTTATCGGGCCCAACGGCGCGGGCAAGACGTCCACGCTGCGTTGTATCGTGGGGATTCAATCTCCAAGTACGGGCGAAATATCCATTGAAGGCCATAACATTGCTCGCGATCCGGTTGCCGCAAAACGCCACCTCGCGTTCATTCCAGACGAACCGCATCTGTTCGACTACCTCACCGTCTCCGAGCATCTGCGGTTGATCGGACGAATCTACAAAGTCCAGGATTTTGAAGCCCGCTCCAGGGCGCTCCTTGACGATCTGGAATTGCGGGAGAAGGAAAACGTTCTGCCTGCCGAACTATCGCGGGGCATGAAGCAAAAGGTTTCCATCGCCTGTGCATTGCTGCACGATCCCAGGGCGCTGCTGCTCGATGAGCCGTTGACGGGCCTGGATCCTCTGGGCATACGCCAAATGAAAAGTACGATTGTCGAGAGAGGCCGTTCGGGAACTGCGGTGCTCGTATCTTCGCATTTGCTCCATCTGGTCGAAGAAATCTGCACGCGCGTCGTGATTGTAGACCGGGGCAGAAAAGTTGCCGATGGAACGATGGCAGAGATTTCCACAGAGGCTGCCGCAGTGGGATCGAATCTCGAACAGATATTCCTCAAGGTTACGGGCCGGGAATCCTGATGGGACCACTGCTCTTTCTCACGCTGACTTCTCTGAAGAACCGGACGCTTGTGCGTGTCCGGCGGTTGAAACAGCCGCGCTACATGCTCGGCACGATTGTCGGTCTTGCATATTTCTGGACGCTGTTCCTGAGGCCGCGCTATTCGCGTGGGGGTTTAGCGGCACTGAGTTTGTCCAGCAATGCACGAGACTCACTGGAATTGGCAATCGCCGCGTTCCTGTTTCTGTTTTTGACTTTGGCATGGTTGTTGCCATCTAAGAAACGCGCGGCATTGGCATTCACCCAGGCAGACGTTCATTTTCTTTTTCCAGCGCCGCTGTCTCGCGGAGAACTTCTACGCTACAAAATTCTGCGATCGCTGGCCGCCATTCTGTTCGGCAGCGCCATCATGACGATATTCTTTCGTCCTGGCAGCCTGTCCGGCGGCTGGATGACCTTCACCGGCGTGGCCTTCACCATGGCGATTCTTCAGTTGCACGGTACCGGCGCGTCGCTTCGCCGAGAGAGCCTGCGTTCCCACGGTTCCGCCGGTCTTATGCATCAATGGCTGCCGGTCGGGATTGTCGGTGGTGCGACCCTGGTTCTTGCCGGGACTCTGTTGCTGGATTGGAAAACCCTTGCCTCCCAGGTCAGTCTCTTCGGCGTCCTCGCGGAACTGCGCCGGCTCGCGACGGAAGGTCCGGCCGCCGTGGTGCTGTGGCCGCTCCGTGCGGTTGCGCGCTTGCCTCTTTCGGAATCGCCTGCTGCGTTTCTTCGTGCATTGCCTCCGGTTCTGCTGATTCTGGTGCTCAACTATTTCTGGGTCATCCGCTCCGATGCGAGCTTTGAAGAAGGCTCCGCGGAGTTCGCGGAAAGAATCGCTCGATTCCGCAAAGGGCAGGGGCTGCGGCCGACCGTCCGCAAGGTCCGTTCGTCCGCTCCATCGCCCTTTACGCTGTCGCTCGATGGACGCCCGGAGATTGCGATCTTTTGGAAAAACCTCATCAAGGTCGGGCGCTACATATCGCTTCGCGCGGCTCTGCGTCTGCTGCCTCTGGTCGTGATTGTGGCGATGGTATCAGCTGGTGGAAGACATCGCGGACTGAGCGAAGCGTTTGCGGCACTGTGCGCCATGATCTTCGTGCTGACCATCTTTATGGGGCCGCTGATGGCACGCAACGATCTGCGTCAGGACCTGGCAAACCTTGCCGTTCTTAAGACCTGGCCAGTCAGCGGGACGGAACTCGTGCGCGGGGAAGTGCTGGCACCGGCGGCGCTGCTTACCGTGATTGCATGGTTTTGCGCTCTCGGAGGCCTGATCTTTTCCGCAAGCATCAAAATGAATCCCTCCTGGATCGTTGCCGCCGCGCTACTGGCTCCCGGTGTCATCCTGCTGCAGCTGCTTGGGCAGAATGGGCTCGCCGTAACCTGGCCTTCCTGGTTTGCCACGGGTGCGTCGCGGCCAAGAGGTATCGACGTCATGGGACAGCGTCTTCTCATGATGGCGGCAATGCTGCTGATGCTTATTATCGTCGTGGTGCCTGCGGGACTTGCCGGGGCTGCGGCGATTTTCGGGCTTTACTACATTGCTGGAAGTTCCAATGCTGTCATTCCCGCAATCGTTGCTGCCGCCGTTCTCCTAATCGAGGCATACCTGATCAGTCACGCGATCGGCAAACTTCTGGATCGAACGGATATATCCGCGATCGATGCAACAGAATGATTTCGGTTTCTATTGCCCCGCGATCAATTGGCGGATGACTCCGTCGCGCTTGTTCAAGAGGAAGATCTGACCATCCGGACCTTCGCCAAAGCGCAGGTCCGCGCGCGTTGCGGGCGTTCTGCCCTGAGTCATGTTCTTTTCGCGAATCACCTGCAGCAATGTCTTTGAGGTTCCTTTGTCGTTTAGCAGAATACGGCGAATCGCATCCTGGCCGCCGTTTGGAAGATTGTCCGCGCTGACGTAGAAGATTTCTCCGCTCGGATTGTCTCCAAAGATCAAAAGATTGTTGAGCTGAGCAATCCGGTTGTTGCGGTAGACCATTCCGCCGATTGCCGCGGAATTGGATTGCAGCAGCGGATCCAGTTGACCGAATTCGACTACGGGATAAGTCACCTTCGTGTCGCTTCGTGGATTTTGAGGATTCACCTGGGTCGGCCGTCCCGTTCCGACAAACCGGAAACTGCCTTCCCACACGTTCCATCCGAGGTTAGCTCCGGCGGTCACGCGGCTGATTTTCTCCACTGTGTCCTGGCCGATATCGGACATAAACATGTTGCCATTCCGGGAATCCCAGAAAATACGCTGGCAATTCCGTACTCCATACGCATAGATCTCACCGAGCGTTTCCGGTTTGCCGTCACTGACAAATGGATTGCTCGCGGGGATTCCGTATTTCCCATTGGCGCTGTTGGTTCCCAGCGGATCGATGCGGAGAATTTTGCCAAAGGCAATGCCCAGATTCTGGCCGTGGCCGAACGGATCGCCTCCGCTGCCGCCATCCGCGAGCCCCATGTAGAGAAGTCCGAAATCCGTGCTCGCCGCCGTCGCAAGGGGATTGAACGTCACATGACCGCCATTGTGATTGGCAAAGGGCTCCTCAAAGCGCATCAGTTCACGAGGCGCACTCCCATCGTATGCGGCCGCGGATGGATTCTTCGCAGTCCATTCGAGCAGAACCAGGTCGTGCGTGTGATTGCCGCCCAGCGGTTTGAAGTCTGCGGGAGTGGAAGTATTGGACGTATCGAAATAGGTATAGAACTTCCCATATCCGCGCGAGCCGCTCTGGTTGAACTGGGGATGGAAGGCAAAGCTCTGCAGTCCGCGCTCGGAGCCCATGGCCTGGACGGCAACTTTCCATTCGGGCGCCGTCAGGTCGAGGTACGGGGTGACCGTCTTGCCGTCGTAACTGACCGAATACAGTTTGCCATTCATGTCGCTGACGAAGAACCGCCTGGTTCCCGGTTCATTCAGCATCGTCATGAGCCTCGGCGCCGCTCCGTTGAAGTCAGGGATGGTGGCGAACTCGCTGAATTGCACTGCAATCACGCGGTCGGCGGCAGGAATCGGAGTGGGAAATGGATCCGTTGTGGATTGCGCAAACGATGCCGATGCCGTCAGGAAAGACAAAGCGATCAGCCGGAGTACTTGATTCATCATAGTTTCCCCCTTCCGCGATTGCCCCCTGTAGGGGCGGTCTATGACCGCCCACAGTTTCTCAGGTTTTGAAATCGCGGGCGGTCACAGACCGCCCCTACAGTTGCCCAATTCAGATTTGTTACCGGAAGTCTACAACAGTAAGGGTATCCAGTCCGGCCAGATCTTTCGGGTTCAGTACCCATGAAACTGCGGCACTGTTTGCCCGCACCTGCTCCGGCGTCTTTGCGCCGGCAATGATGCTGCAGATCTGAGGCTTTGCTGCAAGCCATGAGAACGCCAATTCCAGAAGGGTATGTCCTCGCGATTCGGCGAATGCCATTAGAGCTTCCGTGAGCTTCAAATTCTCCGGTGTGAAGATTTTCGGGCCGAAGGCGTCTTTCCCGCGGCTGGATTCGGGGAATGGCTGACCGCCGCGATACTTGCCGGTAAGCAGACCATTGGCGAGTGGAAAGTACGGCAGGAATGCGACGTCCGTGCGCGCGCACTCGGGAAGCACCTCTGCTTCCGGTTCGCGATGGAAGAGACTGTATTCATTTTGCACGCTTGCGAAAAAATACGGCCCGCGGGTTGAGCGCGCTTCGCGCAGCTGTCCGGCAGAAAAATTCGAACAGCCGATTTCACGCACTTTCCCTGCGTTCACCGCTTCGTTCAGAACGTCCAACGTGTCGGCGATGGGTGTGTTTGGATCCGGGCGATGGATTTGATACAGATCAATGGTATCGACCTGGAGCCGGCGAAGGCTGGATTCGAGCGCTTCCCGGACATAACGCGCGCTTGCCCCTTCCTTGCCTTCTCCCATCTTGATTCCAAATTTCGTGGCGATAATCGCTTTTGCGCGGCGTCCCTTGAGCGCCGCGCCGAGAAACTCTTCACTGTTGCCGCCGCCGTAAACGTCCGCGGTATCGAAGAAGTTGATGCCTGCGTCGAGTGCGGTGTCAATTACCGATCGAGTCCCGGCAGCGTCGATTCGCCATCCGAAATTGTTGCAGCCAATGCCGACCAGAGAAACGTTGAGGGATCCCAGCTTGCGATATTCCATAGGTACGACATTGTAATCCCTCGCCCAACGGGAGAGGGTGGCCGAAGGCCGGGTGAGGGGTACCGCGCGTAAGAATAGTTACTTGCGGTACCCCTCACCGGCCGCTGCGCGGCCCCCTCTCCCGTTGGGAGAGGGATTTCTTGATCGCTGTCCGTACGGCTGATCAATCCCTGCCCGGGGCGGGTACGGCTTCTTTCTCCTGCCGTTCTCGCAATGCCGAAGCTGCAATGTCCGCGATTATTTCATTGGCGGAGCTGGTGATCTCATTCAGGATTTTGGGCCGCAGGCCGCCGAAGTCTCCGCCCGGAGTTTGAATGAGCGTGTCGAATGCAGAAGACAGATTACCGAGGGACGTCTCCCGGCTCGGATATCGCCCGCGTTCACTGACGGGTGGAGAAAAATCCGGCCGGATGATCGCGCCGATCGAAGTTGCAGCGCTGGGATGTTCCTGGCTGTAGGCGATCGCGGCCGCGATATCGATGACCGCCTGGTTGACTGCCGACATGGCACGCTGGGCATAAGGGTTGGATTCGGGTCCCGTACGCTGAATGTTGTTTGCGGCTCTCTGGATGGCATTGCGAGTGGTCGTGAGAGATCTCTCCTGAGTCATTGCGATCATCTCTCCGATTGTTTCGTTTGCTGCCGCGGCGATCGCACTGTATATCTTCTCGCGGGAACCGCCAAGGTCTCCGCCGGGAGTTTTGGTCAAGCGTTCGAAGTCTTCCTTGAGATTGTTAAGAGTTACTTGTCTGCCCGGATACTGCCCGCGCTGGCTCGGAGGCGGGTCGAACTCCGGCGTCGTCTTCGGTGGCACGGGCGGAGCGGCCGCGGCGTCCGGATGCTGTTCGAGGTATGCCATTGCTGCAGTGGTTTCGGAGTCGGCCCGCGCCATTGCCGCGACGGCTCTTTGGGTGAACGGACTGTCCGTATTTCCGCGCCGGATTGAGTTGGCCGTTCGCCGGAACGCATCCTGGAGTCCACGAAGATCTCCGCCACCCCGCGCGCCGCCTCTTCCACGTTGTCCAGCATCGCCGCGGCCACCCGACGGGCCGGGAGGTCCCGGAGGACCCGGAGGGCCTTGGGGGCCCTGTGGGCCGATGGTTCCGGGGAGTCCGCGGTTAGCCGTAGGATCGTTGACTTCCGTCACAAGTCTTGGAGAGGCGCCATCGCCGCTTGCCGGCTGCGCCTTGAAGGTCGATGGCGTTGCGAGGTAACCGCGAGTTCTTCCGTCGCGATCCTCAAACACGCCGACGATTTGTCCGAGATCGTTAATCCCCTGGACGTTCCATGAGTATGGACTGCCGGGAAGATCGACCGGAGTGAGAGTCGCACCATTGCGAAGAAATCCGCGGAAAGGAGACTGCGGGCCGCCATCCTGAACGGCGATGTCGCCGACGTTGTTCAGTCCCCTGACATCGGCGTATGTGCCGGATGAAACCTGAATTTTCGAATAGCCGCTGCCATTGAAGAAGAAGCCCACGGCCGATGCGCCGTATCCGCTGAGCCCAACAATCTGGCCGGCGTCATTGATGCCTTCGGCGGTGCCCGCTCGGCTTTCCGGCACTTCGATCACAGAATAGCTTCCACCGCTCAAACGAAACCCGTGGCGGTAAGTGTCGGTTCCGAGAAACGATCCCACGATCTGTCCGTTGTTATTGATGCCGTATCCAATCGTGTCCAGGCTGCCGGGATAATCAAACGAAGAGAAGCTGCCGCCGCTGTAAAAAAATCCGTGATTGCCGGTTTCGGCGCCGGTGCCGTAGCCGCCGACAATCTGTCCGACATTGTTGATGCCTGTCGCGATGGTCCACGTGCTTCCCGGAAAATCAACCGTGGTGAAGGCGCCGTTGCTGTAAAGGAAACCGTGAGTGCCGTTGTTGTCGGTGAAGCTGCCCACGACGCGCCCAACCCCATTGATTCCGCGCGCAACCGTAGACGCCGCTCCCGGAATGTCGATTGACGAGAACGCATATGCGCCGTCTGCCGGCGCCGGTTCCGGAAGCCGTCCGGCCTTCACCATGCCCACAAAAATCGGACCGAAGAGCGCCAGTAACGCGAAGGATGCCACGAGCAGTCTTTTGCCGATATTCAGATTCCACGGTTTTCGGTAATTCATAATCGTCTCAATGCGCTCCCTGAGATTCGAACTCGCCACTCCGGCCGTGCAGGCCAGCGGCGTTTTCAAGTGCAACTTGCAAACAGTGAGAATGGCTTCCGCATAGGTCCCCGGTTCCTCGAAGCGCTGCAAAACGTCTTCATCACACGCGCGCTCGCGTTCTTCGACCATACGCTTTCCGATCCACCAGACCATGGGGTGGAACCAGAACAGCGTTTCCACCACCATATGCAAAGCAGCGGCGAGGTTGTCGCGCCGCTGGACGTGAGCGGATTCATGAAGAAGAATCGACTCGATCTGTGGCGTTGTCAGATCGTCCAGGATGTTTTCCGGCAGAAGCAACACGGGATTGAAGATTCCGAAAATACTCGGTTCGATCGACAGCGGAGAACTCATCGCAGGAATTAAGGCGGGGACATCGATTTCAAGAAGAACCGCGTTGCGCTTCCTGGCGCGGAGAATCCTCCATTGCCGCATCCAGGAAATCAACTGGAAGCCGAAACCGCAGAGCCAGACAACCGCTCCAATCATGAGCAGGCGGCGGGGCCACTGGGACTCCAACGTAAGTGCGTCGACGGGCGCCGCGACCGGCGCAGCCAAAGCCAGCGGCACTGCAATGCGATCGAACACGGCAATGGGAGCAGCGGGCTTCGATTCGGACTCTGAAGCTGGAGCTTTTGATGCGATCGGCGCCATGGAAACCGCTGGCGCCTCCGGTTTTGCCGGCCATCCCAGGCTGTGACCCAGGCTCACCAATAGCGAGAAGGGGATGAGGAATTTCAGTGATGCTGCAAGCCAGAGCCGATAACGCGCAGCAGCACTGTTTTTTCTTAGCGCCAGAACCATCAGCCCCGCGGCGCCGGCGCAAAGCGTCGATTGCCACAGATGGTTGATGAGCCAGGGCAGAAATGCGGCGTTCATGCTCCTTTGCTCTTTCTGGAAAGCCGCCGCAAAGTTTGTTCCGCCTCCTTGATGTCGTCAAGTGTGAGCTTTCCGGATTCAATCAATCTCGCCATTACCGGTTTGGCATGGCCGCCAAACAGTCCGACAATGTCGTCGATCAGGCGCCCCTGCGCGTCTGAGCGGGAAATCGCCGCCTCGAAAATGTTCGCGTTGCTGATCCGTTTGGAACAGCGCAGCGCGCCCTTGCGCTCCAGGCGATAAACTGTAGTTTGTACGGTTGTATATGCCGGTTTTCCCTTCTGCGGGAAAGTGTCCAGGATTTCACGTACCGACGAAGCGCCGTTGTTCCACAGCGCTTCCATGATCTGCAGTTCCAGTGGTGTCAATTTTGGATGTGCCATTTAGTAGTCCTATAGAGTACGTTGAATCTACTATCGTGATAGTCGAATGTCAAGGGCGAAGTCTGTGAAGTTGTGAATGAATTGCAGGTTAAGGGAAATAATCAATATTCAATAATCAATTCTCAACCGATTGAAAATTGATTATTGAATATTGATTATTCCTCTTAACCTGCAATTCATTCCAATTCCGAAAGCGAGGCATTGCACGCAATCATGAACCCCGCGTACAGTCGACTCCATGCTGAAGCTCTACGGAAAACTTGCGGACTGGTACCATCTTCTGACTGCGCCGGAAGACTACGCCGAAGAAGCGGAATTTGCACGGAAGACGTTGGTGGACACCGGTGGGTGCTCGATCGCGACGGTACTGGAGCTGGGATCGGGTGGCGGAAATAATGCGTTTCATTTGAAATCGTCGTTCTCGATGACCCTGACGGACATATCCGAACCGATGCTCGCTCAAAGTCGAAAAATTAATCCCGAGTGTGAGCACATCGCAGGAGACATGCGCACACTGCGGATGGGACGTGAATTCGACGCGGTGTTTGTGCACGATGCGCTGACCTACATGACAACGCCGGAGGATCTGAGCCAGTGCATGGCCACTGCACTGGCTCATTGCAGGCGTGGTGGTGTGGCGCTCTTCATGCCGGACTATGTGAGCGAACGGTTTGTTTCCGGTGTGCATCATGGCGGCCATGATGGAAACGGACGCAGCCTGAGATATTTCGAATGGACGTTTGACCCGGATCCGGCGGATCGCACCTACACGATCGATTTCGTGATCATGTTGCGGGAAGGGAATTCACCCGTTCGCGTGGAGCATGACCATCACGTCAACGGCTTGTTCTTGCGGGACGAGTGGATTGAGCTGCTGCGAAAAGCCGGATTCGCCGAGGCGAGAATGGTTGAGGATCCTTACGGGCGCGAGGTTTTTGTCGGGCGACTGTAGGGGCTGTCTATGAAGGTGTGAAGAATGGTCAATTCTCAATTGTCACTTGTCATTTTTGGATGCGCCTTCGGCGCGGCATCTTTAAGAAATGATTGCGCGAAGCGCCACCACCGATGACAAACGACAATTGAACATTGAACAGTGAACATTTCTTCCCCCTAAGCCCCGGCCTTCATCCCCTGTTCAATTTTGGCCCATGTGTCGCGGAGCGTGACCGTACGATTGAAGACAAGTTTGCCGGCGGACGAATCCGGGTCGACGCAGAAATATCCCTGACGTTCAAACTGGAACCGATCTCCCGGTTTTGCTGACGACAGGCTTTGTTCGACCATCGAATTCGAAAGCACTTCCAGCGAGTTGGGATTGATTGCAGCGGCGAATGCCTTATCATCCAGGTCGTTGAGTCGTTCTTCGGTAAAGAGCCGGTCGTAGAGCCGGATCTCGGCTGGAATGGCATGCGCCGCCGAGACCCAGTGGATGGTGGCTTTGGGTGAACGGCCATCGGGCGAGTCGCCGCCGCGCGTTGCGGGATCGTAGGTGCAGCGAAGTTCGAGGATTTTGCCGTCGGCATCCTTAATGACGCTGGTGCACGTAATGAAATACGCATACCTCAGGCGGACCTCTCGTCCAGGCGACAACCGGTAGAACTTCTTTGGTGGAACTTCGCGAAAGTCGTCCTGCTCGATATAGATGACCCGCGAGAAGGGAACCTTCCGCGTACCGCTTTCCGGATCCGCGGGATTGTTGACCGCTTCCAGTTCCTCGGTTTGACCTTCCGGATAGTTCTCAATCACCACCCGAAGCGGATTCAGTACGCCCATCACGCGCAGCGAGCGCTTGTTCAAGTCCTCGCGCACGGCGTGTTCGAGCATTGCGAATTCCACCACGAGATCGTTCCGGCGTTTGCCGACACCGGCGGTGCGGCAGAAATTCCGTATCGATTCAGACGTGTAGCCGCGGCGGCGGCACGCGCTTAACGTCGGCATGCGGGGATCGTCCCAGCCGCGCACATGGCCCTCATTGACCAGAAGAGCCAGCTTGCGTTTGCTGGTTACGGTATACCCGATGTTGAGACGTCCGAACTCGATTTGGACCGGCCGAGAGGGTAATTCGAATTGATCGAGAAACCAGTCGTAGAGTGGCCGATGGTCTTCAAACTCGAGGCTGCACATCGAGTGAGTGACGCATTCGAGTGCGTCCGATATCGGATGCGCAAAATCGTACATCGGATAGATGCACCACTTATCGCCGGCGCGGTAATGCGATACTTTCTTGACGCGATACAACGCCGGGTCCCGCATGTTGAGATTTCCCGACGTCATGTCGATCTTCGCGCGAAGAATGCGCTGCCCTTCTTCGAATTCGCCGGCGCGCATCCTGGCGAACAAATCCAGATTCTCTTCAACGCTTCGGTCGCGGTACGGACTGTTGCGTCCGGGTTCGGTGAGAGTTCCGCGGTATTCGCGAATCTGATCGGCAGTCAGATCTTCGACGTAGGCTTTGCCGTCCTTAATCAGCTGAATGGCGCACTCATACAATTTTTCAAAATAGTCCGAGGCATAGTACAGACGATCGCCCCAGTCGAAGCCAAGCCAGCGCACGTCGCGCATGATGTTTTCTTCGAATTCGACCGTCTCCTTTTCCGGATTGGTGTCGTCAAAGCGAAGATTGCACACGCCGTTGTATTCGGCGGCAATCTCAAAGTCGAGACATAGAGCCTTGGCGTGACCGATATGCAGATAGCCGTTCGGCTCCGGAGGGAATCGGGTATGCACACGCCCGTCATTCTTGTTGGCTTTCAAGTCTTCCGCAACTCGGGTCCGAATAAAGTCCAGTGAGGATGGGCTGTCGTTCTCTTCCGTCATAAATAAGGTTCAGTATTTTAGCATACACTCTCATGACGTTTTTGGAGGTCAAGCGACGGATTTGGAACACATTTGTGAATGAGGAAGGGAATTGTGCGTATTGCGTTCCCAGCCGCGTAAGCGGCGGCAGGTCCCTTAGCCACCGGCGTCAGCCGGTGGAAAATTTAAGCTCAAAAACCAAATGGGCCGCGTAGCGGCGACAGATCAGGAAAATCGCTGGATCTGTCGTGCCTGACGGCACTTTATTCTTCGTGGAGAGATATTCCACCGGCTCACGCCGGTGGCTAAGGGACCTGCCGCCGCTAACGCGGCTGAGAACGCGGCAGGGAAGTCTTCAAATGAAGTTGGTGCTCACCTTGTCTCACCGCGCCGTTGCCGGCTGCTTATGCTTCAGTGCTGGGTCCACGATTCCCGCGACCTGATGCACCAGTGCATTACGGTCCGCTGGGGGTAGCGAAGAATTGAACGCCTTTTCCAGAGACTTCAGCACGCCACGCTTCGGCATGTTGTTCAGAAAGACATTTCCGGCATAGACGAGGTTCGGATCGTTGAACTTCGGGCTCTTGAGCGTAACATTCTTCAGCGCCGGCTTTTCGTCGGCCCATGCCAGCAATCGAATTCCGGGCCGCATGTCTTCAATCACGCTGCACACCGCCTGAAGTGCCGGAGGGGCTTGTCCCACGGTGAACACACGGCGGACCAGCATCTCGGCCAGCGACAGGAATCGCAGCAGCCCTTCGGGCGAGTGGTGCAACAACGACAACCGGTGCGATGAAGCTGTTGCCAGTAAAACGTCATCGATGGCGTCTCGTTCGGCAGGCATGGGCGACGACGTCCAGCCCATGAGTTGTGCGACACGTTTTTTGTACGCGCGCAATTCGTGTTTGTCGTCGGAGCTGGCTTCGACAACATCCCGGAATCGCATATTCCCCAGAGCCGCGCCGCACAGGTCGCGAAACGCGATTTCGCGTGCGAGCACCGCGCTGGCAGTAACGCCGGGTGGAATCACGGCATCGCCGACAAACGCCTTCACGGAGTCTTTCCCCAGCAGGCCGGTTTCCCGAATGGTTTTTCCGATCGCCGCATGCGTGCCTTCCACACGCCCTGGGGCCGCGGGAAGAACCAGCCGGATCGGACACATGAAATGCGGTGCAACTGCCAGTGCGGTGCCGATTCGATAAAAATCGTTGAAAGGAAAGAGAAGGCAGACTCCTGGTTTTTTCTCTCGCCCATGCGACACTTCGATCTGACACAAATTGTCGTCGCGCAGAAAGAAGCAGCGGCCCATGGGTGTAGCGCAGGTGATCACATCACCGTCGCGCTCCTGAACCATGCCACCGAACTGCGGATAGTTTTTGAAAATAAAATCCATTTCCCGTTTCTTGCTGCCGGCAAAACCCTGGCCGCGGCAACACAGTGCCGTGCACTCGGGACAGGCATGATGCAGCACGCCGTCGGGAAAGGCAAAGAACAAATCCGGAAAAACATCTTGCGTGTTCATGCGGCAAACAAGGTATCACGTATTTACACGCTCCTCACGACTGGAGTAGATTCATCCCGAATTCCGAAAGGTGGCGATGATGCATTCCACAAAACTTCTCCTTGGTTCCGCACTGACAGTCCTGGTTTTGCTTTGCACACCTGCACTATTTGCAGCGACATCGTGCGAAGACCTGACAAAGCTTTCGTTGCCGAATACGACCGTCACGCTAGCTCAAAACGTTGCGGCAGGAGCATTCACGGCTCCGGCTGCCGCCGCACCTGCGGCCGCGGGAGCGCGCGGGCAATACACGGATTTGCCGGCGTTTTGCAGGGTTCAGGCAACATTGAAGCCGACGGCCGATTCGAACATCAAAATGGAACTGTGGATGCCGGTTGCCGCACGCTGGAATGGGAAACTGCGTGGAACAGGAAACGGCGGACTTGGCGGTGGCGCTACTGTCGGTGCCGGTCCGCTTGCAGGGGGAGTCCGGCTGGGCTATGCCGCAGCGGGAAACAACACCGGACACGAAGGCGACTCCAGTTACGCCATGACGCATCCGGAACAGATCAAGGATTTTGGATACCGCTCCGCGCACGAAATGACTGTCGCGTCGAAGGCACTGGTCAAGGCGTATTACGACGCGCCTCTCAAGTATTCCGTCATGGCGGAATCCGGAGGTGGCACGATCGCGGCGTTGAGCGCGGCGCAGCGATATCCGGAGGATTACGATCTGATCGCGATTACGGGAATGTCGTCGTATCTTTCGCGGCACACCTTCGGTCAGATGTGGGTCTGGTATGCCACGCACAAGGACGACGCCAGTTTTATTCCGGCGGACAAGTATTCCGTGATTCACACCGCCGCGCTGAATGCCTGCGATAATCTGGATGGCTTGAAGGATGGAATCATCGGTAACGTGGAAAAGTGCAAGTTCGACCCGGCCGTCATCCAATGCAAAGGTGCAGTTGACGCGAATTGCCTCAGCGTCGCCCAGGCCGAAGCGGCCCGCAAGATCTATGCAGGCCCGGTGAATCCACGGACCAAAGAAGAAATTTACTCACCGCTTTATCCGGGCAGCGAACTCGGATGGGCTCAGCTGGCTGGAGGCGCGCAGCCTCTCGGGATTCCCGTGGATTTTTTCAAATACTACGTATTCAAGGATCCAAATTGGGACTACAAGACTCGGCCACTGAATTTCGACAGTGACGTGGCCCTCGCCGAACGGGCTGAGGTCGCTCCAGTGAATGCGGTCGATCCCGACCTCAGCAAGTTTTTCGCACGCGGTGGAAAACTACTTCTGGTCGGAGGATGGAACGATGCGGCCGTGCCGCCGAAAGTTGCCGTGAACTATTACAACAAGGTTGTGGCCAAGGTCGGATCAAAAGCAGTCAAAGAATCGATGCGATTTTTTATGGTACCCGGCATGGGACACGGCGGCGGCACGACCGGCGCAGAGAATTTCAACTACGACCCGCTGGCTACCATTGAACAGTGGAAGCAGACCGGCAAAGCCCCCGAAGAACTGATCGTCGATCATTATAAGGACGGGATGCCGGTGGGACGCCGCCTGGTTTGCCAGTATCCGAAGATTGCAACGTATAAGGGAAGCGGCAATGCTGAAGATCCCTCCAGCTTTGTTTGCAGGTAAAAGGTCTTTGAAGCTGTGGAAGCATGCGCTCCCCACTGTAGGGGCGGTCTATGACCGCCCACAATTTTAAGGATTTCAATCCTCCAGATTGTGGGCGGTCATAGACCGCCCCTACAGTGGGAACCACATTCATACCATCGGCAAAGCCCGTCAGGGTGCAATCTTTGGCCCTGGCTGCGGAAAATGTTCCCTCCTGAAGTCACGAATACCAACCGTGATTCCTGCTTTCCCCGGATCAAAATTGATATTTGAGTCTCCAAAAGTGGTTTGAGAACAATACCTTCCTCGTCCGGCGGCCTCGGAACGCGTCAATGGAATGCGACCTGCTTTCTTTTACAGGTAAGAACTATGCCGCCGCGATCCTTTTAGTTGTTCGCAAAGGAGGAGTTTATGTTTGCAAAAATCTTAATTGTTGTTTCTGTGTTGGTTCTTGTTGTTGGTTTATCCGGTTGCTCAAAGGAGAACAAGTCTCCCGATGTCAGTCTCGACATCCGAACGGCGCTGGACGGTGCTGGGCTCAAGGATGTTTCGGTCAGTCAGGACCGTGACAAGAGAGTTGTGACTCTCAATGGCAACGTTGCTTCGGATGGCGAGAAATCGCAGGCCGATTCCATCGCCAAATCTCTCGCCGCCGGTCAGGTCGTCGCAAATCAGATTGCCGTGATTCCACCGGACCTCAAGAGTGACGCGAAGGCGGTGAACTCGGATATCGATCAAGGTATCGAGAAAAATCTGGATGCGGCATTGATCAAAACCGACTTGGATAAACAGGGAGTGAAATTTGATGTAAAGAATGCCGTTGTCACTTTGACGGGCAAAGTGCCATCCCAGTCCTTGCGTCAGAAGGCGGAAAAGACAGCCTGGGTGCCGAACGTCCAGCAGGTCGTTAACGAAATTGAAGTCGGGAACCAGAAGGCAACAAGTTCCCAATAAGCACGTTCAGCTATCGCTTGTTTTCTGCAGGTAATTCGATGGGGCTGGTCCTGTATTCATGAGCATACTGAACGGCGACCGCCCCTTCACCCACAGCAGAAGCGACACGTTTCACGGAATCCATGCGCACATCGCCGGCGGCAAACACTCCGGGCATGCTGGTTTCCAGGAAAAACGGAGCGCGCCTGGGTAACCATCCGGCTTGCTTAAGATCGATGCGGCGACCTGTCAGAATGGAGCCGTCTCCGCTGCGTTGCAGGGTTCCCTCGAGCCAATCCGTATGCGGCTGGGCTCCGATAAAGACGAAGAGCGCATCGGCCGGAATGGTTTCTGCTTTTTGTTGAACGCCATCGAACAAGTCGATCGCTTCGAGCACGCTTTCGCCGCGCGCGCCTGTGATTTCGGTGTGAAACCGGACGACGAGATTGGGAAGGCGTTGAAGTTCCTTGGCCATGTAGTCCGACATGCCCTTTTCAAGACGATCTCCTCTTACCGCGAGTACCACTTGCCGCGCAGTTTTTGCCAGATGAACGACAGCCTGTCCCGCCGCGTTGCCGGAGCCGATGACGCACACGTTCCGATCCGTGAACGGACGGATGTCGGCCGGGGTGTTATAGAAAACGCCACTTCCAACGAATCGCTCCAATCCTGGAGTCGTGAGTCGCTGGTACGACGCCCCGGTCGCAATCACGATCACTTGTGCGGTGATCTCCAGTCCGTTTGCCAGAGTGAGAATCCGTTCGGCGCCGTTTGCGCGAAGGCTGGATACCTCACGGGCGAGAACATACTTGGCTCCGAATAGCCATGCCTGTTGATAGGCTCGCTGTGCCAGTTCAGCCCCGCTGATTCCGCGAGGAAACCCAAGGTAGTTCCGTATGAGTGCGCTGGTTCCCGCCTGTCCGCCAATGGCTTCCCGTTCGATGATGATCGTGGACAGCCCTTCGGACGCTCCATAAACTCCGGCAGCCAATCCAGCCGGCCCGCCGCCGACAATTGCCAGATCGCACGTGGTCTGTTCAAGGTCTGTGGCACCGAGCGCATCCAAAATATCGCTGTTTGACGGGTTGAGGAGAATGCTTCCATCCAGCAGGATCACGGCCGGCAACGTGGCGGGATCGATCCGTCCCCGTTTGAGTAGCGCTTCGCCTTCATCGGTTTCTGCGGAATGATAACCATAAGGAATCGCGCTTCTCTCCAGCAGATCGCAGATTTCATGCGCCCGGGGCGATGGAGTCTTGCCGACAACGCGGACCAGTTCCATCCGTGATCCATGCGCGCGAGTCCAGTCCGTAAGGAATTCTCCAACGGCCGGATACAAGTAGATTTCAGCAGGATCCCAGGGCTTTTGCAGATAGTTTTCAATTTGATGAAAGGCGCAGCCCTGCAGGATTGTGGGGCCTGCAGAGCGATCTCCCCAGGAAACCAGCAATGCGCGCTGGGCCGACGGATGCATTTCATGAGCGCGGACCAGAAAATCGATTCCGTTCATTTGCGGCATCCATTGATCCGCAATCACCAGCGCAACCTGCTGATCGTTTTCTTTAGCTCGATTTAAAAGGTCCAGCGCTTCTGCAACAGAGAGGCGGGATTCGATTTGATAGTCTTCCTTAAATCGCCGGGATATTGCATTGTTCAATGCAGAAAGGTCGTTCTGATCATCGTCAACAATAAGAATGATAGACATGTATATAATTATGTCCTCTGAGGAATCCTTATGCCGATCCATATTCGTTTCGCGCTCCTGGTTGCCGGGCTGCTAACAGTTCTATTGCTTGTCTCAGCTCAAACGCCGGCGGTTCCCACCTTCTCAAAAGATGTGGCGCCGATTCTCTACAAGAACTGTGTCAGTTGTCATCGTCCGGGCGAAATCGCTCCGATGTCATTGCTGACGTATGAGCAGGCGAGGCCGTATGCGCGTTCCATCGTTCAACATATTCAGTTGGGAACGATGCCTCCCTGGCATGCGGAGGCGCCCGCAGGCATATTCGCAAATGAACGCCGGCTTTCGGCCGAAGACAAGCAAACGCTGATTCAATGGGCAAATGGGAGTGCGCCGCAAGGCGACTCGAAGGATCTGCCGCCTCTGCCTGTCTTCCCTGAGGGCTGGACGATTGGTACTCCTGATGCGATTGTCGCGATGACAAAACCCTACGACGTTCCAGCCACCGGAACGATCGACTATCAGTACTTCTCCATACCGACTGCGTTCAGCGAAGACAAGTGGGTCCAGGCGATCGAGATTCGCCCCGGTGTGCGCAGCGTCGTTCATCACGTGCTGGTGTTTGCAAGCGAACCGGGAGAGACGGCGCGGCCACAGCCGTTCGTACAACAAGTCGCCGGCGGGCCCGGCGCTTTGGCGCAGCTTCCTCCGGCGCAGCTTGCTTCACTGCTCGCTGCCGCTGTACGAAATCGTGGTCAGAACGGCGCTGGCAATCGCGGTCCTCTTATTGCGACCACGGCGCCTGGCACGAATGCTCAGGTCTTCAGCCCGGGTACGGCGATGCGGATCAAGGCAGGGTCGGTGCTGACGTTCCAGGTGCACTACACAGCAGCGGGACAACCGCTGCGGGATACGACGTCCGTTGGTTTTATTTTCGCGAAACAGCCGCCACCTCAGGAAGTGCGCAGCGCCGCATTCGTCAATGTGCAGCTTCGCATCCCGGCGGGTGCGAATGACTACCGGGTGGATTCGCTGATTGAGTTTACGCAGGATTCCCACATCGTTGCATTGTTTCCACACACGCATCTCCGCGGAAAGAGCTGGGAGTATCGCCTGACATTTCCAGACGGGAAAGAAGAAGTCGTTCTCAGCGTGCCGAACTACGATTTCAACTGGCAGACTTACTATCAATACTCCAAACCGATCGCTGTACCGAAGGGCTCGAAACTTCTTGCCATCGCGCACTATGACAACTCCGCCAACAACAAGGCGAATCCCGATCCGAATGTTGAAGTGCGCTGGGGCGATCAGACGTGGGAAGAGATGCAGTACTCCGGTATCACCTTCACCGTGGATTGATCATCGTTCTCCAGCGGTCCCAGCCGCGTTAGCGGCAGTTCTTTAGCCCCCGGCGTAAGCCGGGGGTCTGAAGTTTATCGGTTTGCCGGTGTCGCGGCGACGGAATAGGGGATAGCTTGGCAGAATGGCATATTTCCCTCCTGAAGGAGGGGCGGCCGCGCCGGTAAAAATCGTCGTGCTACCTCAAGTTACGGGCCTTTACCGCAAAACGGATAAACTTCAGGCCCCCGGCGTAAGCCGGGGGTAAAGAATTACAACCCACACAGAGTGCCGTAGACGACAGATATAGATCTGTCGTGCCTACGGCACTCTGTATTTTATGGATACATGTTCCACCGGCTGACGCCGGTGGCTAAGTAGGCTGTTTCATAAATACGCACACGTATTCGGGGCGGCACAATAGCTGTAATCGCGATTCCCCACTGTAGGGGCGGTCTATGACCGCCCACAATTTGGAAGG
>JBGPBY010000080.1:0-18855 GCA_041481485.1 Terriglobia bacterium | reverse complement strand
CTGACCAAGACCGGTCCCGGCAATAACCTGACAGGTCAGGCTCGTTTTACCTCGCTCAGTTGGACTGCCAGCCGAGGCGCTACCAGTTATGAATTTTGCATCGACACGGTCAACAACAATACCTGTGACATTAATTGGCAGAGCCTCTCCGGCGTCAATATTTTGCTGACCGGGTTGACCTCGGGAACCACTTATTACTGGCAAGTTCGCGCACGTAATGGCATTGGCGTCGTCGAGGCCGACAACGGCGCCTGGTGGACTTTTTCAACAGCGTTTACTCATTTGAATGTAGCAGCGGCGATCAACGGTGGTACCGCCATCGCGTCATCGGTTCTCGATGCCGGGTATTCTCCAGCCGGAACCATCAATGGCGACCGCAAAGGTTTGAATTGGGGCAGCGGGGGAGGATGGAACGACGCCAGCGGAAGTTCATTCCCAGACTGGCTTGAAGTGGACTTCAACGGTGCGCAAACGATCGATGACATCGATGTCTTTACTTTGCAGGATAACTTTGCCAATCCGGTCGAGCCCACGATGTCGACGACATTTAGCCAGTACGGGATCACGGCATTCCAGGTCCAGTATTGGGATGGCCAGAACTGGGTCAACATTCCTGGCGGCAATATCACCGGCAATAATCTGATTTGGCGTCAAATTGGGTTCGGAAACATCACAACGACAAAGATTCGCGTCTTTGTTACTGCCGGACTCAACGGATTCAGCCGAATCACAGAAATAGAAGCGTACTCGGATGTGGATATTTTCCCGGGGGCTTTTTCAAAAACCAGTCCGGCGAACAATGCCACCAAACAAGCCCGCTTTACCATGCTGAACTGGACCGTTAGCACCGCGTCCACCACGTATGAATACTGTCTCGACACGATCAACAACAATTCCTGCGACACGACCTGGCAGGGTACTGCGAATACCAGTGTTCTGCTGAGCGGATTGAGTCCCGGAACTACCTATTACTGGCAGGTACGTGCGCGTAACGGTGCTGGTGTAGAGCAGGCCGACAATAACGCGTGGTGGACTTTCTCCACGGGGTTCACTCATTTGAATGTGGCCGCTGCCCTTAACGGCGCCACTGCATCGGCATCAACGACTCTCGGCGCCGGATTCGCACCTTCCGGCACCATCAACGGCGACCGCAAAGGCCTGAACTGGGGGAACGGGGGAGGCTGGAACGATGCTTCCGAGCAGTTCTTCCCGGATTGGTTGCAGGTGGATTTCGCCGGTCCACAGACGATCGATGAAATCGATGTCTTCACGCTGCAGGACAACCTCAACAATCCCGGCGAGCCAACGATGGATCTGCAGTTTTCCCAGTACGGCATCACTGCATTCCAGGCGCAGTACTGGAATGGATCGGCCTGGGCCGCTATTCCGGGAGGAACCATCACCGGAAACAACCTGGTTTGGCGTCAAATCGGCTTTGCAAACATCACGACGGATAAGATCCGCATCAATGTCACTGGAGCGCTCGCGGGCTATAGCCGAATCACAGAAGTCGAAGCGTACTCGGATGTGGATATCCAGCCGGGCAACCTTTCAAAGAGCAGTCCCACCAACTCCGCAGGAGGACAGGCGCGATACCCGTCCCTTTTCTGGACTGCAAGCACGGGTGCGACGAGCTATGAAATTTGCATCGATACGGTCAACAACAATACTTGTGATATCAATTGGGTCAGCACTTCAAGCACCAGCATACCGTTGATTTCGCTGACTCCCGGGGTCACATATTTTTGGCAGGTCCGCGCACGCAATGGCGCCGGTTTGACCGACGCCGATGGCGGCGCATGGTGGAGTTTCACCGTCTCAACGATCCATGTGAACGTGGCGGCTGCTGCGAACGGCTCGACGGCAATTGCTTCATCGACTCTCGAAACCGGATATGCGCCCGCCGGAACCATCAATGGGGATCGCAAAGGATTGAACTGGGGAAATGGCGGAGGCTGGAATGACGGAAGCGGCAATTCATTCCCCGACTGGCTCGAAGTGGACTTCCCCGGTCCCCAGACAATCGACGAAGTCAATGTGTTCACGCTGCAGGATAATTTCACCACTCCGATCGAACCAACGCCTGCAACGACATTTACCCTGTATGGCGTCACGTCGTTCCAGGTTCAATATTGGGACGGTGCTTCATGGGTTGTTGTTCCCGGAGGCAGTATCACCGGTAACAATCTCGTCTGGCGCCAGATCTTCTTTGGAACGGTCACGACGACAAAGATTCGGATATTTGTTACCGACGGCCTCGCTTCGTTTAGCCGCATTACCGAGGTGGAAGCGTATTCGGACGTCGTCTCTATTCCGGGACCAATTGCAAAGAGCTCTCCCTCCAACGGCTCGGCCGGACAGGCTCATGTTCCGACGCTTAGTTGGAGCTCCAGCGCCGGTGCGACCAGTTATGAGTTTTGCGTAGACACCACTCCGAATAGCGCATGCGACACGAGCTGGCTGAGTGCTGGAGCCGCGACCGCTGCCGTCGTCAGCGGATTGAATTCGCAAACCACCTACTACTGGCAGGTCCGCGCACGGAACGGAGCTGGCGTAGTTGATGCCGATGGCGGAGCCTGGTGGAGCTTTACGACTGGCAATACTTACAATATCGCCGCTGCGATTTATGGCGCCATTGCAACGGCGTCATCGACACGCCACGAGGGGTTTGCGCCATTTGGGGCAATCAATGGCGATCGAAGAGGTCTGAACTGGGGTAATGGCGGCGGCTGGGCCGATGGGACCGAGGGAGTATATCCAGACTGGTTGCAGGTCGAGTTCCTCGGCCCTCAAACTATCAATGAAATCGACGTTTTCACCTCGCAGGACAACGCGGTCAATCCCGCCGAGCCCACGCCGGATATGACTTTTACGCTCAGTGGCATCACGAGCTTCGAAGTTCAGTACTGGGATGGTCAGATCTGGGTGCGTGTGCCAGGAGGAAACATTGATGGAAACCGCCTGGTTTGGCGAAAACTTGCCTTCTCGAATATCACAACCACCAAGATTCGAGTTCTGGTAGTTGGAGCTCTCGGCCCCTTGAGCCGTATTACCGAACTTGAAGCGTATTCCGATCAATTGAATGTTGTTCCGGGCACCATAGTCGTGTCGGGTGGATTTGAAAATGGCAGTCTCGCGCCGTGGTCCGCATCCGGTACGGCAAATGTTTCACTCTCAGGCGCTGTCTCGCGAACAGGAAATTTCAGTCTTGCCGAGTCTGGTGGATCGGGTGGGTTGTATCAGGATTTTATTGGTTTAACCCCGGGCGCGCTCTATCAGGTGATGGCCTTTGCACATGCGAATCCTGGAACTGCCAATCAGGCGAGGCTCGAGCTGCACGATACCACCGGAGCCAACGGAGTCGTTGATGGATGGCGCGTGCCCAGCAGTGGATGGGATCCTTTTACGACGACGTTCACGGCGACTGCCACCGGAAAGATGCGCATCAGCCTCCTTTCCAGCGGCGGAGCGGGTACGATTTTCTGGGATGACGTTTCCGTCGTGGATCTCAGCGGATTTGAAAATTCCCAGGCGACACCATGGCCCCAATTCGGGGGCGTGAATGTTTCGATTTCCAAGAATGTTTCCAGAACCGGGCAGGCCAGTCTGGCTGAAAACGGCAGCAGCTCCGGTGGCGTTTTCCTGGATGTTCCCGGCTTGACTCCGGGAACTCTCTATCAAGTTACCGCATTCGCACATGCCGATCCTGGCGCAAGCAGCCAGGCGCTGCTTCTGGTTCATGACACGACCGGTGCCGGCAGCGTCGTTGATGGATTTCGAACGCCGAGCGGCGTCTGGGAACCCTTCACCGTGACGTTCATGGCGTCATCGACCGGAAAAATGCGCATCCTTCTCTTTTCCAGTGGTGGGACAGGCTCCATCTATTGGGACGATATTCAAATCGTGGATGCCAGCGGTTTCGAAAACGCTGCGACACCGCCGTGGCCTCAGTTTGGCGGAGTCAGCGCATCAATCGCCAATTCGGGAGGCCGGACAGGCAGCGCCAGCCTCGCGGAAACTGGAATCAGTTTCGGTGGCGTCTTCCAGGAACTCGTGGGATTAACCCCGGGCGCCCTTTATCAGGTCACCGCATATGCTCGTGCGGACCTGGGTGCGAGTAGTCAGGCAATTCTTCTGGTTAACGATGGGACTGGGGCGAACAGTGTTTCCGACGGGGGGAGGAGTCCAGGTACAGGTTGGAATCTCTTTAGCGTAACGTTTGTGGCAACGGCCAGCGGTCACATGCGAATCCATCTGATTTCCAGCGGAGGAACTGGCACGCTTTACTGGGACGACGTTCATGTCGTCGATGCCAGCGGTTTCGAAAACGGAGTAATAACGCCGTGGTCACAGCTTGGCGGGGTGTCGGTCACCCCGTCCAATGCGGGGGCAAGATCTGGAATAACCAGCCTCGCTCAGACCGGCGGCAATTCCGGTGGCCTGTATCAGGAAATTTCCGGACTGACCCCAGGGGAACTCTACCAGGTCACCGCTTTTGCATACGCAGACCCTGGAACGGCCAATAGGGCGATGATTCAGGTCCATGACACGACAGGAGTAGGTACGGTCACAGACGGATGGCGGACGCCGTCGACCCCGTGGGAACCATTTACGGTGACGTTCATGGCAACCGCGAATGGCCGCATGGGCATTTCATTACTCTCGAGCGGCGCTGCCGGATCGATTTTCTGGGACGACCTTCGGGTGAACGATGTGAGCGGCTTCGAAAACGTTTCCGCTCCACCATGGCCTCAGTTCGGTGGCGTGACGAATTCGATTTCAAAGGCCGTGGCAAGAACCGGCCTTGCCAGTCTGGCTCAGAATGGCGGCAGTGCCGGTGGCGTTTTCCTGGATCTTCCGGGGCTGACTCCAGGATCGATCTATCAGATCACGGCATTTGCCCACTCGGATCCCGGTGCGACGAGCCAGGCATTGCTCCTCGTTCATGACACGACCGGCGCCGCAAGCGTCGTGGATGGATTCCGGACTCCGGGCAGCGGTTGGAGTGCCTTTACGGTGATGTTCATGGCGACCTCCACTGGCCGAATGCGCATTCTTCTGTTCTCGAGTGGAGGATCCGGCGCTATCTATTGGGACGACGTTCACATCGTGGATGCCAGCGGCTTCGAAAATGCCACGACGTCGCCATGGCCTCAGTTTGGTGGAGTCAACGTTTCGATCACGAATACCGGAGGACGAACCGGATCATCCAGCCTGGCAGAAACCGGCAGTACTTTTGGAGGCGTGTTCCAGGATTTTTCAGGACTCATTCCCGGAGCGCTTTATCAGGTCGTCGCCTTTGCTCACGCCGAACCAGGGACGACCAGCCAGGCCATGCTGCTGGTCCATGACGCGACTGGAGTCGGGAGCATTAACGACGGCTTCCGGACGCCAGGCGGTGGATGGGATCCCTTCACGGTTACGTTTGTTGCGACGGCCAGCGGCCAGATGCGCATCCATTTAATTTCCAGCGGCGGAAACGGGGCAATTTTCTGGGACGATATTCACGTGGTCGACGCCAGCAGCTTCGAGAACGGAATACTCCCGCCCTGGTCTGCCTTTAGCGGAGTAACGGCCACCCCATCCAATAACGGGGCAAGGTCCGGAACTACCAGTCTGGCTCAGACCGGTGGCAATTCCGGGGGCATTTTCCAGGAAATATCGGGGCTCATTCCCGGAGAACTCTACCAGGTAACGGCATTTGCCTACGCCGATCCGGGTACGGCCAACCAGGCATTGATTCTTGTGCATGACACGACCGGCGGTGGCGCCGTTTCTGACGGATGGCGGACGCCAGGAACCTGGGATCCGTTTACCGTCACCTTCATGGCAACCTCCACGGGGCGAATGCGCATCCATCTGTTCTCCAGCGGAGCCTCAGGCACGATCTTCTGGGACGACGTTCGTGTGGTCGATGTCAGCGGGTTCGAAAATGTTTCCTCACCACCCTGGCCTCAGTTTGGCGGTGTGTCGAACTCGATTTCGAAGACTGTGGCCAGAACCGGACTGGCGAGCCTGGAACAGCATGGCACCAGCCCCGGCGGTGTATTCCTGGATCTACCGGGCCTGACTCCAGGAGCAATTTACCAGATCATTGGATTTGCCCACTCCGATCCCGGTGCGACCAATCGGGCATTGCTCCTGGTTCATGACACCAACGGGGCCAACATCGTGGTCGATGGATGGCGAACTCCCGGCAGCGGCTGGAGTGCCTTTAGCGTGACTTTTGCGGCAACTGCCACCGGCCGAATGCGGATTCTTCTGTTCTCTGAAGGTGGAACCGGTAGCATCTACTGGGATGATGTTCATATCGTGGATGCCGGCGGTTTCGAAAATATTACTACACCTCCATGGCCTCAGTTTGGTGGAGTCAGCCTTTCTATCGCCAATGGAGTAGCTCATTCGGGATCATCCAGCCTGGCAGAGACTGGCAACAGTTCTGGAGGCGCCTTCCAGGATTTCACCGGGTTAACGCCTGGAGTGACCTATCAGGTAAAAGCCTTCGCCCACTCTGATCCGGGAGGGTCCAGCCAGGCGATGCTTCTGGTTCACGACACCACTGGCGCCAACAGCGTTGCCGACGGATTCCGAATACCTGCGGGTAATGGTTGGGACGTCTTTAGTGTCCAATTTGTGGCAACAGCCACCGGTAGCATACGCATTCACCTGATTTCCAGTGGCGGCACCGGCAAAATCTACTGGGACGACATCAACTTGAAATGATTGTCCGCGTTTGGCCGTTGCCGTTCCGCCGACGATGAGTGCGCGGTCATGGACAAACTGAGCCACGCCAGGTCGCTTTGAATGTGGCGGCATCGGGGACTCTTCGTTTATGCTTTCCGTTGCCTCGTCGATTTCACTGAACTGAAAGACAAAGGACTTCCACGATGAAAATTGCTTGTATTTGTTCAACGAAAAATGAAGGCGACATCATTGAAGCGTTTGTCCGTTTGAACGGAAGAGTCTGCGATACTTTTTTCTTTGCCGATGAATCCACCGACAATACACGGGAAATCCTCGGCCTGCTTTCGAAGGAAGGCTACGATATTCATTTCCTTCCCAGACCTCAAAGCGGACATAACCAACCGAACTCCACCAAAATCCTGATCTCCGCCGTGGTCCGAAGCATGCATCCGGACTGGATCTTTCTTCTCGATGCCGACGAAATCATCGTCGTGAATGACAGGCTCGCGCTATTCAAGGAGATGGCAAAAACTTCTTCCAACGTGTATCTGACAGCGCCATGGATAACCTTTGTCCCGACGACTTTGAATTTCTTCGAATCCAACGATCCTTTGTTTGAGTGCTTTGCTCCGCGCAAAGAACGAGGTGAGTCTTTCCGGAAAGCTTCGGTCCCCGGTTCACTTGCTTCGGACGCCATACCGACTGCAGGTAATCACACGGTCATCTCAGCTGTTGGAGCTCCAATTCAGGAACGGCGTGCCCAGTCGTATTATCTGGCGCACTTTCCAGTGCGTTCCTCGGATCAAATTGTGGTGAAGAATCTGATCGCCATGCACAACCTGATGTCACGAACCGACGCTCTCAAGGGTGAAGGCTTTCATGTGTTTTCTATTGCGGATCAAATACGGTCGCGCAATTACCAGCTGACGCTCGAAGACATCCAGATCATGGCACTGAACTACTCGTGTCCCGAGCCGCTGTCGCCAGTTTCTATTTCAAGCGAATTGGAGCCGCAGTACGAATCGCAGTTAAGCGCGCAGCTTAAGTACAGGGAGCTGGGACGAATTCAAGCGATGGCACGGCTCGATCTGGAAATTGAGCGGCTTTCCAAAGAACTACGCGGGCTCAAGCGCGGGTTCAAGATTCAGTCCCTGAATTTTCAGCCGTCCGCCCGCGGTAGTATGGCCGCCACCCAACGCTAAGCAGAAACATGATCGTGGACTGTTAGATCCACGGGAATGTTGAGATTGTCCACCAGTTTGTGCAGCGCCGGCCCAATTCCGATCCAGTGGTGAATATGAACGCGGCTTACTCCACAGGCGTGCAGGTATTTTGCGATCTGGACTGAGGCAGCTTCCGGGACCTTTAAAACCGGATGACCGGGGATTGACGGCACGGTTACTTCCAGCTGCGAGTTGTGTGCACGGAGCACCAGTACATTCGCTGATCCCATGAGATCCGCTGTCAAACTGTCCGTCAGCCTGGAGTTGCCGTCGTCGAACCCGTGATTCAGGATGGCAACAGTCGGAAGCGGTGACCCTTGGAAAAGCGATGCCGTCGCTGCAAAAACGGGAGGCACCGTTGGTTTGCCGGCCAGATATGAACCTAACACTGCAGGCAAATCGGGATGTCGTCCCACCAGCGTATTCCAGGACGATGCCCTTTCCGGCACGTTCTGTCCGAAGCTCACCTCCCCGATGTGATAGACGAATGTGTCGCATGCCAGCAAATGATGCCAGCCTCTTGCCTTCGCCCTTCTACAAAAGTCAGTCTCCTCACCGTACCCGCGGCCGAAAGCTTCTGCGTCGAAAAGTCCGATATCGTCCAGGCACTCACGGCGTATGTAAAGGCAGAATCCGACGCCTATGGGAATTTCCACGGTCTTTCCGCCGTTGGCCTCCTGGCACGCGTTGTCAATTTCCGTTGTGGAATAAGTCGGTGGTAAGGGACGGCAGACTTTGTCAGGGAAACCAGTCATTTCGCCGGCGGCATTGGAAAACGGGGTGACAGTAGCGACATCCGACTTCGAATACGCGTGGTCGGCAAGTCTGCGAACAAAACCGGCAGGTACTTCCGTGTCGCTGTTCAACAGCACGACGTCGCGGCGTCCTGCCGCAGCCATCCCGTTGTTGACAGTCCGCACAAAGCCCATATTTTCGGCGTTCCGGGTTAGTTTAATGGTCCCGGTGGCTGCAAGCGTTGACAGCCAGTGGGACAACTGGGGATCCGGCGAGCAATCATCGATCACCAGGATGTCCCCGCCGGGCCGGTCAGAATCCGCCAGTACGGACATTAGACAGCGGCGAGTCTCTTCATAACCGCGATAAACGGGAATGATGATGTCGACCTCCAGTCCGGACGGCACGGTCTGAGTCCTTCTTCCGCGCGGCAGGTATTCGGTGATGTCCAGACTAAGCTCGTCTCCACTCGAAGCATTCTGTGATGGCTCGGCGGATGCGGCGGCGCTGGAAGGGTCCCGGGGTTTGTCTATAACAGGAGACGCGGGTATGGGTTGCTCGGGGACTGGTACAGAAACGGCTATAGTTTCCTTGGCAGGCTTGGACTCCGCGGCCAGTATCTGGCGGCCTTCAGCGGATCCGAATTCGACGTAATGAACGAGCGGATTCATCCCGGAATTTCGAACATCCGCATAGGTATCGATATACCAGGGAAGATTGAATCCGCGATTCGGCCAACGCCCTTCTTTCCAGCCATTTTCCAGAAAGTGCAGAAGCGGATTAACCCCGGCGGCGCGCACATCCGGATAGTTTTCCAGATACCACGCGGCATCAAACATCGGATGAGGATTCCGGCCTTCCTTCCCTCCCGACTCCAAGAAGTGTTGCAGCGGATTGATACCCGAGTCACGCACATCAGGATTGGCGTCGAGGTAGTATCGGACATCGAACAGGGGATGAGGATTGCGACCTTCCTTCCATCCGTCGTGAAGAAAATGCTCGAGGGGTATCACTCCCGCTGCCAGCACATCCGAGTTCTTTTGCAGGTACCATTCCGCGTCAAATAATGGCTGCACGCTCTGCACGATCGAATCTAGATGGTCAGGCAAAGACAAGTAAGGCTCCGAATTGCGGTTCGGTTGGTCGTGTCCATTGACGCCGAGAACCGGATCGGAGAGATGTTCAACTGCAACGACTGCGGTGCCCTGAGTTCCAGCACCGTTACCATTCGCGACTCTCCGTGCAGAAGGAGTGCTGCGCATTGATTTTATAATCAGGCGCATGGGCGATGTGAGGCGCCATGAGCGGCTGGACGTAATTTGAGCGAACTGTTCGTCACGCAATGCCATGGCTCCGGTCAATTGGGAGAACTGGCTGTCGCGCTCGTGAACTGTGGCGGCCAATGTGGCAATCTGATTGTTACGCTGGGCCAGGGCGTGGTTCAGACCGACGACTTGGGAATTGCGCTCGGTTACGGCTGCGGCCAGGCCGGCGACCCGGGAATTGCGCTCGGTCAATACGCTATTCAGGTTGGCGATTTCCCTGTCCCGTTCGGCGATACCGTGGTTCAGACTGGCGATTTGTCCATCGCGATAAATGATGTGCTCGTCTTTCCCGTCGCAAATTCGACTGATATTCGAAACATGTTCTCTCAGTTCGATCGCTTCGGCGAGATCCAGATGCCGGGAACCCAGTGAGGAGAAGTAATCGACAATTTTTTGTTTCTCGGCTGAGTGGGGTTCAAGCCACGGCAGCTGGGAATGCTCAGGCGGGTTATTGAGCTGCAATAGGCCGAGCCCGTGCGAATGCACGAATTCCAGATTGCGGGGATACGTTACCTTCAGTTCTTCCCACAGTTTCCACACGCCGAAATTCCGCTCGCGTACATTCGTGTCATGAAAAAGAACCACGGCGCCGGGCGCGAGTTTGGGTAGCCAGGACTCGAAGTCGGCTTTGACGGCTTCATAGGTATGTAGCCCGTCCACATGCAACAGCGAAATGGAGCCATTGGAAAAGTACTTCAGAGCATCTTCGAATCTCATGCGCAGGAGTCTCGAGAATTCGCGGTAGTGCTGCTGCTGATGGGCGTTGACCCGGTTGAATATGCTCTCGTCGTACTCGCCCGCGTGTTCATCTCCCTGCCAGGTGTCGACGGCGTAACACCGTGTTTGAACTCCAGATTGAACTACAGCCTGGCAAAAGGTAAAAAAGGAATTCCCGGTGTGTGTGCCCAGCTCGACGAAAATGCCCGGTGCCAGAGTCTCGATCAGCCATGCTCCAAACGGCAGATGACCGACCCAGGCGTTCGGAAAATTCAATGAAAGGGGAGTAAACGAAGCGGCGCGCAGAAGCGAATCCTGCCAACGCTCCCTGGCTTCGGCAGATTCAAACGCTCCCTTCCCCCGTTTAGTTTCAGATTGACGGAGTTCCACAGCCCCTTTGTCGTATCTCTGAAATGCCGTGCGCCCGCCGGCGAACGGAGTACCACGCCCGGACAGGCTTTGCGTTAGAGCAGCTATTTGCGCGTCGCTTTCCTCAACTTGAAGATTGAGATTGGCAATCTGGGCGTCACGCTCGGAAAGCGTCTGTTGAAGTTGGGCCATCTCACTGTTGCAATCCGAAACGCGACGGGTCAGGTTTTCCAGCTGTGCCTCATAATCGATGCGTTGCTGTCCGATATTCGCAATTTGCGCTTCACGATCGATTGCCCGCTGGATTAATCCTGTGAGCCGGATTTGGCTTTCAGAAACCTGGTCATCACGATCCGACAAGCGTTGATGAAGCCCGCTAATTCGGTTTTCCTGATCGGCCGCATGATGATTCAGGCTGGCGATTTGAATTGCGCGTTTAGTGAGTTTCTGTCCGGCGACCGCAAGTTGGGAGTCGCGTTCGCCCAATTCCTGCTTCAGGCCAGCGACTTGTGTCTCTCGATCATTTACCCGATGATTCAGAATTTGGATTTGAGCGTCACGCTCGGCCAGGTCCTGGTACATCGATGCGATTTTGGATTCGCGTTCCGTCAAACCCTGATTCAGGCTGGCAATCTGGGCGCTGCGATCGGTAAGAGATTGATTCAGAGATGCAATCTGAGCATCTCGGTGAATGACGCCGTGGCTCAGGTTGTGGATCTGACCATCACGATCCAGTATCCCCTGATTCAGGGCAGAGTTTTGGGTGTTGGCACGGCTTATGCCTTCGTTAAGTTGAGCCACATGCTGCTGGTATTCCGAAGAGGACTTTTTCAGTCCGAGCAGCACCTCGGATTCATCAATGGGTTGTTCCAGAACACTCGAGGTCAAATCAGGCAGAGGGAAATCCGATGCAAGGGCAATCCAATAGGACGGATCACTCAGGCCGGAAAACTCTTTGACGATGTCTTTGCTCAGAACGTAACTGTTCAGTGGAGCCGATGTCTGACTGGCAAAGATTCCCGATCCGTATAAAACACGCTGCGCGTAATAGCCGGTTTTCTTGAAATGTTTGGAGAGGAGATCCTCGAATTCGTGCTTAAAGAGCTCTTTGACATGGAAGGGGTTGAGACGCCCGGGTTCAACCGTGTAGTGCAGCTTGTCGGGGCATGAAATCAAGAGTATTCCACGGGGTTTCAATACCCGCTTCACTTCTTCCATCATTCGTTCATGCTGGTCGTGATGCTCCAGGGTTTCAAAACTGATGACGAGATCGACGCTGTCGTTCGTTAGTGGAATATCCGCACAGGACCCAACGCGGAATTCGAGATTGCTGCGCCGGTATTTGCTTTGGGCATGTTCGATCGCTTCCTGCGAGATATCCACTCCGATGACTTTGTTCGCGTGCGCTGCCAGCATCGCTGAGCCGTAGCCTTCGCCGCTGGCGATGTCCAAAATCACTTTACCTTCCGCGATTCGGCAGGCTTGAAGGTACCGATGGAGGTGCTCGAGCTCGATCAAGCCATGCACTCCCGGCACAAACCGTTCACCGTTGAATTCCATATTCCCGATATCTCCCTGGCACTGGAAGTAATGACGCCGTGATGCCGTAAATTTGAGTACGCCAAACAAGGCCTGCGTAGCCAAACTTTTTCAGCACATGTAGCGCCCCAAGGATAAGCGATTTGAGCAGAGCGAAACAATCAATCCGGAAACAGAAATTGCCGAAGATTTCGTCTTCCTGGATGCTTCAGTCTTTGTTATTTTTAGTTAATTCTGGAAGGCCGCTCTCCTGCCGATCAAGAATCCATCAGGGCGCCGCATTTCGAAAATTGAAATTTCTGTACGGCACCGCTCGCGTATACTGCATGAATCGAAGCCGGACGACACCTCAGCGAAGGAGATCGAGCGATGGAGAACCTCATACCAAACATTGGTCAGCTCAAGCCGCTTCACATGAGAAGTCCCAGACATGGAGATCTTCATGTCGATATCGATCTCATTGACCGGTGCAACCTGCAATGTCCTACCTGCTGGAGAGGAACGGGAGCGCAGACAAACACGACGTCCACCATGCCACTCGATAAGTTTCGCGAGATCGTCGCTAAAGTGAAGGCTGAGGGTTACCCCAATGTGGCATTGATCAACTGGACGGAACCCTTCCTTTGCAGAGACCTCCACGAATACGTGCCGATTGTTAACGAGGCCGGAATGGATTGCTGGCTGTCTTCAAACCTTTCACTCCAGCCCAAAATCTATATACCGACGATCATTTCGGCGCTTGAATCCGGGGTCGATATTCTATTTATATCGGTGTCCGGATTCACTCAGGCCGTTTATGAGATCAATCATGTGGGTGGACGCGTGGATTGGATCAAAGAGAACCTGGTGGCAATTGCCGCGGGAGTTCAGGCCGGCCGGATCAAGACCGGCGTGTGGATTCGATACCTTGAATTTCCTTACAATACACACGAAGTGCCTCTTTGGCGGGAATTCGGTGAGCAAATCGGCATTCCGATTGACGTTGTCCCGGCACATGGCGATCCCAAGAGTCCCTTGCTGTCATATGACGGCTACCAGCAACATCTCAAGGATCGCCTCACCGGCATGAACACTCCCAACCCGAATGACGAAATCCCGATGGAACGGCTGGATGTTTCCCGGAAAATTTGCGGCCTTGTTGCCGATCGAGTAGCGATCGATGCCAAAGGGGATGCGTACCTCTGTTGCGCCTATCCCAATTTTGAAGAAACAAAGATTGGCGCGTACACCGACATGTCGGAGCACGACTTGTTGCTCCTTCGTATCGCTCATCCATTTTGCGATACGTGTGAAATTCCTCTGCGCGATTCCACGGACGGTGACCGGAAGCGGGTCGCGGATGCCATTGAAGAATCCAGAAAGCATCGTCTGGAGAAATCGACAGCGGCGGCAGCAACGTAGAACAGCGAAGTGGATAGGGGCCAACGGGAAGAGACCGAAAGGGTTTTCGAGCGATATCTATCCGTCGACGTGAATCAGATTCAGAACAAAGCTGCCGACCAGTAGTGTGGATTCGAATCGAATCGGTAAATGTCTGGGGTCGTCCGAAATCCAGAGCGACAGTTTGCGGTCGGTAACCGGTTTGCCCGATGCATCTGAAAACGTCGGGGTCAGGCGGATCGCCCGGTAGGTTCCGGCTTTGGTCGTGATCTTTTCATAGCCGCCAACCTTCACGGTCAGCTTGTACATGGTGCCGCTTTCGACAAACGGAATCGTCAGCTGTTGTCCTGGGACAAGCGACATTCCTCGAATGACATAGAAAAGCGACAGTGGATCCCGCGTCATACGTTCAATCGGTTTCGTGCTGCGCGAAACCGACGCTGTTGCGTATTCGTATTCGATCGACGTCGGGCCAATAAACTTTGTCGTCTTCGTCCTTTTTCTTGTTTTTTCCACGCTGTACATGGTCGCCCGGATTGGCAGGAGGGATCTTGTCTCCAGATAGGATTCCAATTTGTAATAAATCGGATAAACCGTTCGGATGACAAAGCCCGGTTTGGCTTCGGCAACGATATCGTAGGCGGTTTGACCGCCGGCAAGAGAGAGTTTGTCCTTAACAGAAAGCGTGGCCGTACCCGCCGACACCGTTCGGGACCAGGACACGTCGTAAGTCAGAACTTCTCCAACGCGAAACGGGACAGATGCGTCGGCTTTGGGAGCGGGTGCCGGCAATGCCTGGGAATTCACGGCTTTTGCTCCAGGTTTAGCCTGCGGAGAGCCGGATACGAATATCCCTGAAGAAAATGCCAGAGCGGGAATCAATACGAGAAAGTTGCGCACGATGGATCGCATAAGTTGGAACGTCAACGCGGAGTTGCAACTTCGCAAACCTGCATCTCTAAGATTCAAGAAATCTAGACTTCCGTACAGTGAACCGACAGACGATTGAATACCGCGAGGCCGATCACGAAAATCACCAAACTTTCGACGGCCGCAATCAGGAGACTCGTGATTTCTATGGGTTGACCCAGGAATACGGATTGCATGAACCGGACAATTCCCACCATCGGATTGAGCTGGTACACAAACTGCCAACCTGGCGACAGTCGGCTTTTGACTTGGCTGATGTCGTAAACAATTGGCGTCAGAAAGAACCACATCGTCAAGAAGACTTCAATGAGGTGCTGCAGATCCATGAAGAAAGGCATGAGCGAAGACAGCAATGCCCCAAGCCCTGTTGAAATCAGAGTCAGCAAGATCAGCCCAACCGGCAAAAGAACAATGGCAGATGTCGGATTTACCCCGGAAATGATGACGAAAATAACCAGAAGCGGAAGCGCCACCACATAATTAACGAGATTCGCGAGGACTGCGCTCACCGGCAAAGCGATGCGCGGAAACGCAGATTTGTTAACCAGTCCAGAACCCATGACCAGTGAAACGGCAGCGTGCAGTGACGCGGTGCTGAAAAAGTTCCACGCCAGCAGTCCCGTAATCAGAAATACCTGAAACGGAATTCCGCTGGGTGTCTTTACCCCGAAAATGTAGCCGAAAACAAACGTGTAAACGAACATCAGACAGATCGGGTTTACCAGCGTCCACAGAAAGCCGAGCGCGGATCCCCGATAGCGCGATGCAAGGGAACGCCACGTCAGATGGCGGACCAGCATCGCCGTTTGATGCCAGCTTTTCCAGTTCGCCTCGCCCTCAGTTCGATAAACAGGGTCGAGAACACTCTCATCCGGAACTGTTTCGTATTGCATGAATGTCTTTCAGTTAGTTTGCAGGCACTAGATGAGGGGAATAGCGCTCAAGCACCTCTGCCGGGGGGCCGTCCATAATGATTCGGCCACCATCCAACCAGATCACGCGATCGCAAAGGGTCGACAGCATAGGCAGCGCATGCGAAGCGATTAGCAGAGACGTCCCGCTTTTCTGCATTTGCTGCAGTTTGGGGACGCATTTGTGGTGGAAAGCTTCGTCTCCAACTGCAAGAATTTCATCGATCAGCAAGAGATCCGCGTTGACGTGGATCGCAATCGCGAATCCAAGGCGCATATGCATTCCTGCCGAGTAGGTTTTGATCGGACTGTTGATAAATGAGCCCAGATCCGCGAATTCAATGATGGACTCCATTTTGCTTGCGATTTCTGCATTCGTGAGTCCCATGATCGCGCCATTGAGGGAGATGTTTTCCCGTCCCGTCAGCTCGGGAAGAAATCCGGTTCCGATATCCAGTAGCGTTGCCAGTCTTCCTCGGGCGGTTACATGGCCATATGTCATCGGCAGGATTCTAGAGGCCACCTTGAGCAATGTGCTCTTCCCAGACCCATTACCGCCGCAGATTCCTACGACTTCACCGCGCTTAACCGAGAGGGAAACACCCTTCAGAGCCCAGAAATCCTGATAGACCAGTCCCTCTCGCTGTAACAGCCGGACAAATGCATCTTTCAAGGATGTCGGTCGGCGTTCCCAGCGCCGGTACTTCCGCCACACGCCTTCAAGTGTCAGGATTTCATCGGATTGGGGACTCACGCTCTTGGATTCTCCTTCAATTTGAGGTTAACGTCCTACCACGAACTGGGTTTTTCTGCCAGTCCAGATCCCTGCATTCCTGTCATATTCATCGCGGGCCGCAGCAGACGGTAGGTTTGAGGATGCATCCCCCTGGCACTTGCCTCAATTTGGTCAAAAAAGATTGTAACACTATACTTTCGGTCCGATTCCAATATCCTGGCTCCGGAATTCGGAGTTTTTTGATTCTACCGTCATCGATACATGAAAAAAATAGACATATTGGCAGAAATAAACCGTGTGATTGATATCGAAATCGAAGCGCTTCGTTCAGTACGGGACCACCTGGATTCCCGAATTGAAGACGCCGTGAAGCTGATCGCCGGATGCCGGGGGCAGATCGTCGTTACCGGAATTGGAAAATCCGGAATCATTGCGAACAAAATTGCGGCGACCCTGCGAAGCACCGGAACCCAGGCTATTTTCCTTCATGCCAGCGAGGCACTGCATGGCGATATCGGAATGATTTCGCGGAAGGACGTCGTGGTTGCTGTTGGCAAGAGCGGTGAATCCACCGAACTGAACGACCTCCTCCGTTTTGTCAAAAAGAGCGGAGCACGGGTCATTTCCATTACGTCCAATTCGACCTCCGTCATGGCCAATCTCTCCGACATCGTTCTGGACTTGAAGGTTCCGCGTGAAGCCTGTCCCCTGAATCTTGCGCCGACGGCGAGTACCACTGCGGCGCTGGCAGTTGGTGACGCCATTGCCGTCACGCTGATGAAAATGAACGATATCGGGCCGGCCGACTTTGCCAGGCACCATCCCGGGGGCCAGCTGGGCAGACGGCTTCTCCTCACCGTCGGAGAAGTGATGCGCAAGGATCAGGAAAACCCTGTAATTTCCAGCGACCGGCCGATTGAGGAGATGATCGTCCGGATGACCTCTTTTCTCCTGGGAGCGATTTCGGTAATTAATAAGAAAGGCCACCTGCTCGGGTTGGTGACGGACTTCGACATCCGCAAAGCCCTCGCCTCCAAACGGGGCATTTCATCGATGGCAATATCGGAGATTATGAATGAATCTCCGATCGTGGTGTTTCGCGATCAAATGGCCGTCGAAGCTCTGGAAATCATGAGGCAGAGGAAAAAGCCAATCACGGTCCTGCCCGTGCTCGACCGCAAGAGCGGTAAGGTGGTGGGGATGGTTCACCTGCATAACCTGCTCGCCGCAGGCCTGTAAGGTTGGCTGGGTTCTCACGTCGACCCGTTCAATCGGTCTAAGAGGACGCAGCTGCAAATTCCAAGGGGAGGTTCCTCATGTATAATGGGCCCATCATGAACCCAAAAAGGCTCGCCTTACCGCTTCTGGTTTTGATTCTGGGAGCCGCTGCGGCGCATGCGCAAACTGCCGCCCCTCCGGTTCCCGTGGATGAGATCATCCGAAGATTTTCAGAAAAAGAAAAAGAATTCAAAATGGCGCGGGCAAATTACACCTTTCGCCAGGATGTCGTGGTGGAATCACTCAGTCGGGACGATCGAGTGACGGGCCGCTACCAGATGACAACCGAGATCGGATTCGACAGTACTGGTAGACGCAACGAAAAAATAGTCTATGCTCCGCAGGAAACACTGCAGGGATTCAAAATTTCTCCCGAGGATGAGGCCGATCTTCGAAACATCCAGCCTTTTGTTCTCACCAGTGATGAGATCGGCAAATACAAACTGACTTATGCCGGTCAGGAAAAAGTGGATGAAATTGGCTGCTACGTCTTCGAAGTCGAACCTAAGAAAATAGAAAAAGATCAGCGCTATTTTCAGGGGAAGATCTGGGTGGATGATCGAGACTTTCAAATTGTGAAAACGTATGGCAAAGCGGTGCCCGATATCAAAACCAAGGACAATGAAAACATATTCCCTCGGTTTGAAACCTACCGCGAACAGATCGACCACAAATACTGGTTTCCGACTTACACGCGTGCCGTCGACACGCTGAATTTTTCAACCGGTCCGGTGAAAATCCGTGAAGTGGTCAAATATCAGAACTACAAACGCTTTGGCGCCGATGTGAATCTGACCTTCGGCGATGCGATCGATGACAGCGGAAAGAAGGTCGCCCCGATATCGCCCGAGAACAATAAGGCCCCTGCAGCCGGTCCCGCCAATACAACGAAAAAGAAATGACAATTGGAAATTGAACGGTGAACAATGACAATCTCTTTGTAGGGGCGGGGTATTTACGCCCCCCAATAGGGAGGATGGCGGGCGAAAAAATTGGGGGGGGGAAATTAAGGCCCAAAAAAAAAAATT
>JBGPBY010000079.1:0-18906 GCA_041481485.1 Terriglobia bacterium | reverse complement strand
ATGTTCATTGTTCACTGTTCAATGTTCAATTGTCATTTCGGGGCATAGACCGCCCTACCGCGGGGCGCCCGCGTCTACGGAACTCTATTTTTCATTGGTTGCGATTCCACCGGCTTACGCCGGTGGCTAACGAACTGCCGCCGCTGACGCGGCTTGGGGACGACGCTGCCAAACTCTTATCGTGTGCTTTCGGTGACCCGGTTCGCGCGATTTGCGAGTGCGATTTGCCTTACGGCTTCAGCTACCTGCGTTAACTGGGCTTCTGTCATCGTGGGATACAGAGGCAGCGAAATCAATCGTGGATACAGCGCAAGTGCGCGAGGCGTCTGATTCTGCGGCAGGTGCGCAAAATTTCGGTATGCCGGATGCAGCGGAATCGGTATGAAGTGCACGCTGCTGCCGATCTCCCGATTCCGCAGTTCGCGGATGAATGCGTCGCGGTTTATATCCAGCTTTTCGAGGTTTAGCCGGATTGCATACAAATGCCAGGCATGCCGATTCCCTGGACTGTCCGGAGGGACTTCGATTTCAGGCAGGTCTCGAAACGATTCGCTGTAAAAGCGGGCAAATTCTGCTCGTTTCTGAATGAACTTCTCCTGTTTGCGGAGCTGATGCAGACCCAGACAGGATGCAATGTCGCTCAAATTATATTTGAAGCCGCAGACCTCCACTTCGTAGTACCAGTTTCCTTTGTCCTTGTAACGATCCCATGCGTCTTTACTGATACCGTGAAGGCAGAGAACCTTCATTCTTTCGAAAAGGCTTTCGTTTGGTGTCACCACCATGCCGCCTTCGCCGGTGGTCAAATTCTTGGTGGCGTAAAAACTAAAACAGACCGCATCACTCCGCATGCCGTTGCGGTGAATGTCATCGCCCATCGGAAAGCCTTTGTAGTGGGTGCCGGTGGCATGCGCCGCGTCCTCGATGACAAATAACCGGTGATTCCGCGCAATATTCCAGATGGGTTCCATATCACACGCAAGCCCGCCGATATGCACAGGCATGATCGCGCGTGTTCGTTCGGTAATCCTCCTGGAAATGGATAATGGATCGATGTTCCCATCTTCTCCAACATCTGCGAGAACGGGAGTGGCTCCAACCTGAAGAATCGTGTTGACCGTGGCGCAGAATGTCAGAGGAGTGGTGATGACCTCGTCGCCCGGTCCGATGCCGAGTGCGGCCAGTGCGAGATGCATGGCGGCTGTAGCGGAATTCACCGCGAGGGCGTGAGACGCGCCAACATACTCCCGGAATTCCTGTTCGAACTTTGCTGTCTTCGGGCCGGTTGTGAGCCAGCCCGACCTCAGCGTATCGGTGACTTCCAGGATTTCTTCCTCGCCGATTGCCGGCACATTGAAAGGTATAAATGCCATGCGCCTATTATCGGACGGGGACATTACGCGGAATGTTCTTCTCGCACAACTTTAAGAAGACGCGAATGGACAAGGTTCGGTTTGAATCCTGCTGCGGTTTCGGCAGCCACCTTCGCTTTACGCTGTTCCTTGCGTCGTTCCGGTTTGTATTCAGGTACAAGTGCCGAAAAGTGGCGGACAATTTCGACCGCGTCGCGCTGCCGGATCAGGAGTTGAATCCGGTCCAACCAGTCCGAAAGGGCATCCGGATCGGTTTCAAGGCCCTTGAAGATCCGGATTTTCGGATGATGCGTCGTAAGCATCGACTCCGAGTCCAGAGATATTTCTTCAAACAGCTTTTCTCCGGGACGCTGGCCCGTGAAGCGGACTTCGATATCGACTCCCGGCGTCAGACCGGCAAGATGGATCATGTTGTGCGCCAAGTCCAGAATTCGCACCGGCTCACCCATATCGAGAACAAAGATCTCCGATCCATTCCCCATGGTTGAAGCCTGCAGCACCAGCTGCACGGCTTCGCGAATGCTCATGAAATAGCGGCGCATGTCGCGATGGGTCACGGTTACGGGTTCTCTTGCGGCGATCTGGGCCTGGAAAATCGGTACAACGCTGCCGCTGCTCCCTACCACATTTCCAAATCGCACGGAGTTGAAAACCGTTGAGTTGTTCCGTTGTTGCGATGCAGCGGATACGATGATTTCCGCAATTCTCTTGGTCACTCCCATGACGCTGGAAGGATTGACGGCCTTGTCGGAAGAGATCATCAGGAAATTCGAAACATGATACTTCTGAGCTGCCCGGACCAGACACCAGGTACCGATGATGTTGTTCTGGGCCGCTTCGATGACATGAGTTTCCATCATCGGGACGTGCTTGTATGCCGCCGCATGGTAGATCGTCTTGATGGAATGTCTTTCGATCACCTCCTCGATGCTGGGAAGGTCACGGATATCGCAAATTACCGGAGCGATGTCCAGATCGGGATGTTTCTGCCGGAGTTCCTGTTCGATTTTGAAAAGCGCGCCTTCGGCGTGATCCAGAATCACGAGTTTTTGGGGCCCGAATGCCGCGGTCTGCCGGCACAGTTCGGCGCCAATGGAACCGCCTGCGCCGGTAATCAACACTGCGGTCGCTGCAATGCTGTCGACAACACGCTGTTCCTTCAGTTCAATCTGCTCGCGGCCAAGAAGATCCTCGACGGAAATATTCCGAATTTGAGTGCTCAGGAATTTGCCGTTGAGTACATCGCCCAGGCTGGGGACGGTCTTACACGTCACTCCTGCTGCGCGGCAGTTCGCGTAGATTTCCTGCATCTGCCGTCCGCTTGAGGAAGGCATGGCAATGATCACTTCGCGGATATTGGGATTTCGGTTGCGATAGCTTTCGACGACATAAGCAATGTCGCGCCCTGCTCCCAGTACCGGTACATCCATGATCTTCGTCGATCGAAGCCTTGCGCTATCGTCGATGAATCCAACAACTCGAAAGCCGAGCGACGGGTTTGTCCGGATTTCGCGCAGCAGGGTTCTGCCGGCCGCCCCCGCGCCATAGATCAGGATGCCCTTTCCGGATGCACTGACCCTGGAACTCAGGATTTCGACATAAAGCCGTACGCAGAACTGGGATCCGGCCGTAATGAGAAAGCAAACGAGAAAGTCGATGACGTAAATCGAACGCGGAAATGGAATGCCGAACCTCAGAAAGAGCACAACGGCGCACATTGCCGACGCGACAAAGTTCGCCAGGTAGATGCGGGCAAGGTCCTGAAGTCCGGCGTAACGCCACCAGCTCACCTGCAGACCGAACAAAACGAAGGCCAGCATCTTCAGGGCAACGACGATGGGCAGGCCTCCCAACAACATCGGGGTATAGAGTGGGGAATTGAAAACGCTCGAGAAATCCAAACGAATCCAGAACGCAATCACGAAGGAAACCGCAATCATCACCAGATGTGAAAAGGCAATGGACGAGCCCCGTATGCTGAACAAGTGAGGGCGGATCGCTTTAATCCTTGAAAATATCGACCATAATCGATCGGAGGATTTCATGATCTTGTCCTCCCGAAGGTGGCTGACGAGCGAGCTCTCGTGCCGCACAAATCTGCAAATACTCCCCGAGCTTCTTCACCTGCGGTGATTGAAGCGGGTGCATTCTGACTCCTTGTCCCACTGCTGCTGAACTTCCTGTAAAGCATTGTATCCTCTGTTTCCTACCCTCAATCCATTCCTTACCCAGCCAAAGTCTTTGCGACCGTTTTCACAATCAGCGATATGTCAAATGGCAGTGACGACCGGCGCACATATTCCTTCGCCAATGCAATCTTGTCGGGCAACACTCGCAAAATGTATTCGCGTTCAGGATCCTCAGTCCGTGCGAGCAAATCGGATTCATTCCGGTATTTGAGCGATGCGAGATCGGTAACGCCCGGCCGGATTTTGAGAATTTCGGCGTAATCCTGGCGAAACAGATTCACATACTTCGGCACTTCGGGGCGCGGGCCGACCAGAGTCATTTCTCCGCGCAGCACGTTGATAAGCTGGGGGAGTTCATCGATCTTGGTCTTGCGCAGAAACCTTCCGACGCGCGTGATACGGGAATCGCCGGAAGCCGTGAGGGATTTACCCTGTCGCGGCGCGTCGGCGACCATGGTTCGAAACTTATAAATGGAAAAGATGGAGAGTCCGAAACCGACTCTCTCCTGGCGGAAGAACACCGGTCCGGCTGAATCGAGTTTGATGACCGCTGCAATGATGGCAAAAGCAGGCGACAAGACGACGAGGCCCGCCGACGAAGCGAGCAAGTCTATCGACCGTTTCCAGACGGGGAAATGAGACTCACTCAAATCAGAGTCACAATCCATTGAAACTCGATCCAATGCCATCCCTGGTTACTCCCTGTTCCCGGTGTAATATCCATTATTTGTGTAATAAGGTCCATACGCATTTGTGGACTTGTCCGGGTTCCAATCGTTCAAAATCGTTCCAAGTATGCGCGTACCGTCACTGGCAAATCGGCTGGCGGCGGCAAAGGCCGCATCTTGGTGTGTTTGATGTGCGCGGACGACCAGGACCACTGCATCGGCCGAACGGGCCAGGATCCGGGGATCCGGCACAACCAGCACCGGAGCCGTGTCGATCAGCACCACATCGAAGGTGTCGCGGAATCGAAGCATCAAATCCTGCATTCGCATCGAGTGGAACAAGCGCGAAAGGTGCGCCCGTGCGGGTCCTGCCGGAAGCACATATAGATAAGGAATATGTGTCTTTCTCACCAGCGATTCTTCGACGTATTCCTCCACCGGTTTCTGCTCGTGCAGGATGTCGCTGAGACCGAAACTGTTCGGCACATCGAAAATTTCATGAATTCGCGGCAGACGCATGTCGGCGTCGATCAACAAAACCTTTTGATGGATTTGCGCCAGGGCAATCGCCAGATTGCTGATGATCGTGCTTTTCCCCTCTCCTGACGATGCGCTCGTGAATACGAGAACCTTCGGCCTCACTCCTCCTTCTTCGGAATACAGAATGGAGGTCATGGTAGAACGAAATGCCTCCGCCATGATGGAGGGTTTCTCGCTCCGCGCTACCATTTCCAGACAATCGACGGAATCCATTATGCGGACACTCCCGCTCGCAGCGGGAAGCATGTTGCGCGAGAATTTCTGCAGTTTCCGCGCGGTCCGATCGGTTCGTGCGCTTGGAATGACGCCCAGCTCGCGAATATTGAGTCCGATTTCCATGAACCCCGGGGCCTGAATGGTGAGATCGGCACGCGAGCGCAGAATGACAATGCCTGCGCCGCAGACCAGGCCGCTCAACATGCCCAACGACAGAAAATTCATCAAATCCGGTTGAGTCGGATTGGGATTGATGCCGGCACGATCCACCACCCGGGCCTCGCTGATATGCAGAGCCTTTGCAATACTGGCTTCTTTGCCCTGCGCCAGCATGGTGTCGTACAAACGCTGGCTCGATTCAATATCGGTTTGGAGGATGTTGTAATGAATCCGATCCTGGGACTGGTCGCCATTAGCCTTTGTCGCCGCTTCGAATTCCTTTTGGAATTTTTCGACATTCATTAACGCCTGTTTATATTCGATTTGATTTCGAGTCTGGACGTTGCGCCGTTCCTTATTCAATTCCTCCGTTGTGCTTTTGATCCGCGCGTCGACTGCCTGTACTTTGGGGTTAACTTCCGTGAAATTGACTAGAAGGTTTGCTCTTTCGGTCATCAAATCTGCGAGTTTGGCCTGCAGCGAACTCGTCGTTCCGGAATCGATGACAGCCGGGTCGGATTCGGTGGCAGTTGCGGACCGTGCTTCCATGGCAGATTGAGCCTTGTATAAAGTCGCCTGCGCATTCAGAAGCTCGGTTTGAATATTTTTGAGCTTTTCTTCTACGGGACTCTGAGCTCCGCTTGAGGAATTGGGCGTCAGTCCATGAGTCTTTGCAAATTCTGCGAGTTCCCGCTGGGACGATTCGATATGGGACTTAAGGTCCTGTGTTTTTACATCCATGAATCCCGTTGTGGAGTCGAAAGTTGAAGTTCGCTGGGCCTCGATCGTGGCTATGAATTCTTCCGCAACGGCAATGGTGTACTCTGCAGCGGCCTGTGGATTCGGCGAAAACGTCTGGATGGAAAGAATGTCGCTATCTTTAATTGCATTTACTGTGAGAAATGATTTCGCGAAAGCTGCCGACTCTTCCCATGACGTCGTTTTGGCGGGATCCTGAAGTCTGAGCAATTTGCGAAGGCTTGCCAGAGGACCGACAATCCTCGTGTCCTCAATCTTGATTTTCTTTCCGAGCATCCTGCCGACTGCCCGGCTGCGTGATGCCGAACTCATCAGCAACTGAATCTCAGTTTGAGTCGAGCTGGGTTCCACCAGGGGTTTACCAAATGGCTGAGCCGGTTTCAGAATTTCAACCGTGGTGGCTGTCGTATACAGAGGTGTGATCCGAAGCACATAGACCAGACTGGCAATGGCGCCGAGTGTCATAGCCAGAAGCAGAATCCATTTGTGACTCCAGAAAAGCCGGAGGTACTGCACCAGTGTTGCCAGATCGTCCGGTTCATTGACGACAGGTTCAGGTCTGCCGAAAGTTCGAATCGGCACGGCGCGTCCGGGGCGGAGATCGATGATCTCGTTTCGACCTCGATCTCCGAGATCTATATGCAAAGGGTCATTCATGAAGCTACTTTGGTACCACTCTGGGTCACTGCAATTACTTTCCGATTACGACTAAGTTACTCTCCGCTATCACTTTTGAACTTTCCATTCAACTCTGGAGGCAAAGAAGTCCACGCATGTTGGGCAAATGGATTACCATTCGCGATCACTTGCTGAAAACTTCAGTCCATACCGTCCAAAGGTCTGGAAAACGGACACTTCTTCAATGTTCTGCGCGCCCCCAACAGCAGCAGAACACCGCTCACACTTAAGTGCCATTGCTTAAAACCGTAAACTTTTCCGACGCACTACCCGAAAGGGTGGTGTTTATGCACAGGCTACAGGCCTGCTTGACGCTTCAACTAAAAACGTAAGGTTTCCCGACACCCGGCGTTCCAAACTCAAATCATTCGACAATAGCAATGGCACCTTCGCCTAATCGATTTCTGAATCCTCAATAAAAAGGCCTATAGATCGCCACTCCGGTAATGCTCGAAACTGCCTGCTCGAATGTCCGCCGCACCGTGCCTTTGATAAGGCTGTCGGGAATATCCAATATGTCGTCGGCTTGAAGAATGATTTCCGGCTTTCCCGGTTTGAGTTTCCTTGCCTCCGCAATATTCACTTCGATACTGATGTGGCTCTTATCTGGAAGCTCGCGAAATATCGTGGCGTTCTTTACCTTGGCCGTTTGTGTGGTGCCGCCTGTATATCCCAGCAACTTAATGAGAGAGATTGTCTTATTCTCGTTGAGTGCATAGCCACCAGGCTTCATGACGCCGCCGATAACGTAAACAATATCCGCCCGTGGAACCACAATGACGTCGTGCGGCATAAGCCGGATATTTTCTTCCGGCCGGGTGAAATTCTGCAGTGCTTCGACGCTGACTTGCGCAATGCTGTATCGATCGTCATTGACCGCATTCGCCAGGGGAATCGTACCGTTTTCAATCCAGCGGGTGATCTTGACTTGAGACCCTGCGTCGTTTGTAAACCCCCCGGCTTTCGTAATAACATCGAGAAGAGTTTTGCCACCTTCCAGCTGAACTTCCTGGGGAGAGTTCACCTTTCCGGATACTGTAACCGGCTGGCTTCTCGGACTGACGACCCGAACGATGACTTCCGGATTTCTGATACCACCCTTGGTAGCCAAACCTTTCTTGATGACTTCCGAAAGATCATCAACGGTCAGGCCGTCCGCGCGGATTCGTCCGACGGTAGGGAGCAACACTTCCCCGGATTTTTCAATGTGAAATGTCTTGTTACTGATGTCATCCGCGTAAGGAGCAATAATGATGATTTCATCGTCAGGCCCAAGCTTATAGTTGGGAATTATCGAACGAGTAATCGACGGTGAGGAATTCGCCGAAGGGGCTTGCGCCTGCGATGGCGCCAAGGCAGTATTGGGACTCACGCAAGCCAACAAAGCAGCAGTGAGTCCTGTGGCGTTAACGAGCGACCGAATTTTTGACTTCCTTGTCATACAACTTCTTCAAGCGCGACGGACACATCTATACAACTGTGACTGAAAACAAGATTCCTATCTTATTACGCGCCACCCCAAAAACGAACCAAGAGAAGCTCTAAGCCTTTTCACGAAAGCACCGCGTCGTATCTCTGAAGTGGCCAATGCACATCACACGATAATAGAGCGCCAGCTTGAGTTTTAAAGTCAGAGGATAAACATTTCAAAAGCGGGTGTCGAGCGATTTCTCAAAACCGGAGTCTCCAACTCAATACCCGTCCTCGTTTGCCCGATGATGGAATGTCTGTGAAGGCAGGAATAATCTCGGGGCAGAAGAAGGACGAAATCACCCGCGCAGCTGAACTGTCAAAAAAATGATTCAGGGCCGCGTCGCGAAATGGGAACCAGCCATGCCAAACGATTGACAAGCAGGCTCAGTGCTCCAGTTGGTGGCGTCTTGCGTGCGCCAAACCACTCCAGAACATTCGATACGAGCCCGAGACGGAAGGCGAAGGCTGCGATTACCAGTGCGACTGCGATCAATGCGGCATATCGGATCCAGTAGTTTTTGGGGCGAGCGCCGCTTGGGGGAAAACTTTCCGGTGGACCGACCTCGGGAGGAGTCCAGCCGGGCCTTTCCGTGCGCTTTTCCTGTTCCGGCCGGACTTTGGTTTCCGCCGGACCGGCGGGCGGAGCCTGCCTGGCGATGGGTTCCACTTCCGGTAGAAGAGCGTTGGCGGCCTTGTTGTCTGGATCGATCTCGAGGACACTTTGCAGCATCTGATAGGCGTTTGTCCGCAACTCTTCGTCATTTTTCATGCGCGGGTTTTTCACCAAAGCGTTGATGCGCTGAAGGGCCTGTTGGATATCCGATTGGATCATGGACTGGAGTACACGAGCCTCATGACTCGCAGGATCGATCTTCAATAGCGCTTTTGTTAGAGCCAGGCACTCCTTACGCCGTTTCTGGTCGTAGGCCGTTCTGGCCAGCTGGATCAGGCCCTTGAGTTCAACCTGCAGGGACTTCTCCGATGGCTGTTTTGGGGAATCATCCGGAAATTCGTTCGCCGAACCCTTCTCAGTCACGAGCCTCACTTTCAATCCACGCCAAAGGTGACGTTTCGCTTTTCTGATTTTGACTGGCGGAAAGCCAGTTTTCATCGGAATGATTTCGCATGGAACATTTTCTTCTGCAATTCATTAATCCAAAATCGCTCTCTTGGATTCTAATTCAGCGGCGGATTATTGAACTTTCCTCATAAATATTCATACTTCCACTACAGTGGATGACCCAGGCCACGGTAGGTCGTCTGGGGTCGGCCAGTTAAGGTTGTCTGGATACGTCCGATTTGGGGAATCTGAGGCTTTTTCGCTTTTGTACGTGATGAAAATTCTTGCTGTCACCAACATGTATCCGACGGCTGCGAACCCGTGGTTGGGCAATTTCGTTGAACAACAAGTGAAGGGCCTGTGCGAAATCGGCATGGAAGTTGAAGTTCTGTTGTTGGATCGTGCTGCCGAAGGCGCCCGAACGTACCTACGGATGCGTGAGGAGATCCGAAAGCGTTTAAGCCAGGGGAAGCATGATCTTGTGCACGTCATGTACAGCGGAGTAATGGCGGATCTCGCAACCCGTGGACTCGGTCAAATTCCTGCCGTGATCACAATTCATGGCTCGGACCTGATGGGAGAAAGACTCTCGGATCCCATTCGGAGATTTTCCGCTCATGTCGGCGTTCTCGCCACGCGTCGGGCTGCCAAACGTGCCAACGGCATCATTGTGGTCTCCAATCGATTGAGAGACGCGTTGCCGTTGGAAATCGATCGTGCGAAGGTCCGAGTCATTCCATGCGGCATCGATTTGGATCGATTCAAACCCGAAGATGCATTGGAATGCCGCCGGAAACTTGGCTGGCGGACGGACACGTATCACATACTCTTTGCGACGAATGGTAATCCCGTAAAAAGACCGGAACTTGCCAGGAAGACTGTGGACTTGCTTCTGCAGCGCGGTGTCAAGGCAGAACTCCACGAAATGCGCGGAATTCCCTATAGCGACGTAACCACCTGGATCAATGCAAGCCATGCAATGATTTTGACGTCACTGCACGAAGGGTCGCCGACCATCGTTAAGGAATCGTTGGCATGCAATGTTCCGGTCGTCTCGGTTGACGTTGGAGACGTTATCGAGCGTACGACGGGTATTGCCGGCTGCCATGTGGTGGGTGCGACTGTACATGATCTTGCCAAGGGCTTACAGGAAGCAGTTTCTGTTCGCAATGACGTTGACGGCCGAAGCCATATGCAGGATCTTTCTATAATTCGAATCGCTGAACGAATCGGGGACTTTTACCGTGAAATACTATCCGCGCACAAAGCTGCGAATACCTTTGCAAACGACAGGCCCGAACAGATACTGGACGAGGCCAGAACCAGCCGTCAGCCATAGACTTTTCGGTGTTTCAAACGTGACTATGAATCTCAAATATTTGGACCGTGCAGCGAGAAGCATCCTGACGCTGAATCGAGACCGCGAATACTGGTCGCTTCTCCGATTGCTCTCCTTGAAGCCTGGTGAAACCCTGCTGGACGTGGGAAGCGGAGATGGCTTCTGGACCATCCGGTTTGCGCGTCACTGCGGAAAAGTCGTAGGGCTCGAACCCGGAGATAAACCGCTGGCGTGGGCGCGAAAGTTTCATTCGGCCGCAAACGTCGAATACATTGGCGGCTCTGCAGAAAAGCTCCCATTTCCAAATCAAAGTTTCGACAAGGTGGTCAGCGTAAGCTGCCTGGAACATTTCTCGGATCCGGAGCAGGGCATGAGAGAAATCGCACGAGTTCTCAAACCCGGCGGCAGGCTGGCTCTTTCAACCGATAGCCTGCTGAGCGTCAATTCGACCGAAGAGTTTCGCCGCTGGCACAAGAGCCGCCATTTTGTGACTCGCTATTTCGACAAGGACACCCTCGACCGCATCATGCAGGAATCCGGTCTGAATCCGGAACCGCGCCGCACCGAGCACTTGTTTCGCTCAAGGCTGGCTTGCCGGTTGAGAAGCACCTTTATTGTTCATCCGCAGTTGCTGCTTCCTGCTTTTCCATTTTTTTACGGAGCCGTCCGCCTTGCCGACAAATTGGCGGACGACACACATGGGCAGATCATCATTGCAACCGCCAGCCGATAGGATTCCGGAGACGAAGGAGACTTCAACTCCCGTGGTGGATGCTTCATTCCGGCGGTGGCTGGTATTGACTCAGTATTATCCGCCTGAGATCGGAGCGCCTCAAATCCGGCTTCAGGCGATGGTGAATGTGCTGCGCAGCAAGGGAATCGAAGTGGAAGTCATTACCGCACTTCCCAACTATCCCGCCGGCAAAATATTTCCTGCATACAAAGGGAAATGGAGAGTTCGTGAGGAAATCTCCGGAATTCCGGTGAGACGCACGTGGGTTTACGCAGCAACTGGAAAATCCGCGATGGTTCGCCTTGCCAATTACTTCAGTTTTACTTTTACCGCTCTGATAGCGGTCCTCTTCGGACCTCGTCCGGATGTACTGTTTGTGGAATCTCAGCCCCTTTCGCTGGGTCTGGTCGCCGTCATGATGAAGTGGCTGAGGGGCGCGCGGTACATTTACAACGTTCCCGATCTTCAGGTGGATGTGGCTCGTCAGTTGGGATTCATGCGGAACGGCTCTGTTCTCCGGTTTGCATTTGGTCTGGAGAATTTCTTTCTGCGAAATTCATGGAAGGTGTCGACGGTCACGCATGGTTTCATTGACCATTTTCAGAACCGGGGTCTGCCTCGATCCCAGATCACATTTCTTCCCAATGGTGCGGACAGTAATTTTCTCAGACCGATGCCGCCATCTCAGGAATTACTCGAACGCTGGAAACTGCACGGGAAAAAGGTATTTCTCTACGTCGGTACGCATGCTTTTTATCATGGGCTCGAGAGTCTGATCGATGCCGCAACGCTTTTGCGATCGCGAAAGGACATTGCGTTTCTGATGATTGGAGACGGTCCCGAACGCGAGCGTCTCCGTCAGATATGCGTCGACCGTGGTTTGGAGAATGTTGTCTTTGGCAAGTCGCCTTACGACGAGATGGATCGCCTGTACTCGATCGCCTTTGCGTCTGTTGCAACGCTGCGCAAAATGGAAGTTGCAAAAGGAATGAGACTGTCCAAGATTTTCCCATCCCTGAGCTGTGCCGTTCCGGTGATATACGCCGGTGAAGGGGAAGCGGCGGAACTCTTGCGGGATCACGAATGCGGAGTCCTGGTGCCTCCCGAGAATCCGGAAATGTTGAGCCAGGCCATTGCTGCACTCGCAGACAATCGCGAAATTCGTGACCGCTATGGGCAGACAGGCAGAGCGCTGGTGGAAAAAGAGTACAGTTGGAACGGGATAATCGGACGCTGGCTGGTCGAGCTTGGAATTCTGAAGGTGTGAGGAAATTGTCATTGTTCAATGCTCAATTGTCATTTGTCATCTTAAGGATGCGCCTGCGGCGCGCCATCCCTAAGAAATGGTTGCGCGAAGCGCCACCGCCGATGACAAATGACAATTGAGAATTGACCATTTCTTCAAACATTCATAGACCGCGCCTACAGTGCAAAAAGTGCCGTTTCCGGATAGGAGTGTATGCGAGTAGTCATTTGGGGACTGGGATATGTGGGAACAGTATCAGCAGCTTGTCTGGCAAACCTCGGGCATGAGGTCGTTGGGGTAGAGACAAACCCGACCAAGGTTGAAGCACTGAACAACGGCGAATGCGCCATTCGCGAGCCCGGTCTGGATGAACTGGTTCGACAGGGAATCGCATCCGGCAGGTTGCGGGCGGTACATGACGGGTCCAGCTGGATTAGCCGTTCCGACATGTCTCTTATCTGTGTGGGTACGCCATCGGCTGCAGAGGGAAATCCGGCGCTGAATTACGTTCGTAACGTCGCGGCCGAGATCGGCTCTGGACTCCGGAAGGCTGACAATTATCATGTGGTCGTCATTCGGAGCACCGTATTCCCGGGCACTATACGCAATATCGTTTCTCAGATAGTTGAAGAACATTCCGGCAAGAAGGCCGGAACGGATTTTGGGCTCGCGTCAAATCCGGAATTTATGAGAGAGGCCAGTGCCATCGATGACTTCAACGCGCCACCATACACTGTCATTGGCGAACTCGACAGGCGGTCCGGAGATTGTGTGGAGGCATTGTATAAGGGAGTTAAAGCCGAAACGTTCCGCGTCTCTCTTGAGGAAGCAGAGTTTCTAAAGTTTGCAAACAATGCCTTCCATGCTCTGAAAGCGGGTTTCGCAAACGAAATCGGGCGCATATCCAGCGCCATTGGCGTCGATAGCCACACGGTTATGCGCCTTGTTTGTGCGGATTCGAAACTGAATTTGTCTCCGGCATATCTGCGGCCGGGATTCGCCTTTGGCGGTTCGTGTCTTCCGAAGGACCTGCGGGCCGCGACATACCATGCCCGGCGATTGGGAGTGCAGGTGCCGATTCTGGATTCGATTCTGCCGAGTAATCTTCTTCAGATTGAAGCCGCCCGCGTCAAGATTCATGAAATCGGCGCGCGGCAGGTAGCCATTCTCGGTCTCAGTTTCAAACCGGGTACCGATGACCTGCGGGAGAGTGCAGTCATCCCGCTGATTCGCGACTTGTGGCAGGATGGGGTGAACGTCAGAGTTTATGATCCGGATGTCGATCCGAAAAAGATGCTGGGAAGCAATCTGGAATACCTCGAGCGTCAATTACCGCAGATTCACAAGATCCTTTTTGAAAAACTGACGGATGTTCTGTCGGATTCCGACGCGGTTGTGGTCAGCCAGAAGCGCCCGGAATTCCTCAATGCCTTGCAGGCCATCAATGGACGAGCGGCGGTCCTGGATCTTGTCCGGCTTTCGTCCGAGCGTTCGATCTCCAGTGTGTCGCGTTACCACGGATTATCCTGGTAATACGAAGAATCCTGAGAAAAACAATTTGGTCCGGCGTGTCCCGTTGATAGTGTTTCCGAAAACGTATGAAGCATTTGGAGCGGTGAGCCTCAATGATCGTTGCGGAATTCATCACGGAACTGAGACGCGTCCATCACTTGTTTAATTGGAAGTACGTGACAACCCCCGGGTGGCCGCGCGAGCGGCGGTCGCGAGAGCGTCTTCGCATTCGGGCATCGCTGTGCGGTACTCCGCACGCTGAGCTGTCGGATCCGATTGGTGCGGTCTGTTTCGCGAAGACCGGCCGGGTCTACGATGCCGAGTCGTGGATTCAGGCAGCCGTCGCCATCGAATTGACCCTCATTGATGCTGCGGATATCACGGCGGCCGTCAATGAGCGCACCTGGAAAGCCAGCGGCGATGGCCGTGCTCTGGATCCCTATCTGGTTCTATTAAGAGAATCTCTCGTCAATACAGTCGGACTTCAGCAAAAGCCAACTCTTACTTCTTCTCTTTGAAACCCGCCGGAATTGAGACGTCCGCGGCTGAGACCACCGTGGACACTGAAACAAGTTCATGATTGGTGGACATCAGAGTCCCGGGCTTGTCCGCGTCCGATGCCTCTGGTTTAGGGGCGGCCTTCCGGCCGAGTCCTCCCAGCAGTCCTCCGATTGAAGTCGGAATATTCGATTGCTTGTTTTGCTCGGGGGGCGGAGTTGCCTGGGGTTTGCTCGATTCCGGCGGAGCGGCGACTTCGGCCCGGACTGATGTGAGAATCGCGGTCCCGTTCATGTTGACTTTTTCAATTTCGAGCTTTCCCACCGCTTCCGTCATCCCCGGGTACATGGCCATTTGAGGACCGATCTCCTGCGCCATTTCGCTCGCAAACGGCAGCACCATCTTCTCGGCATATCGCCTGTCGAAATCCTCGAGCTCTTTCATAGCTGCGATTTTCGGGCCCAGCCACATGCTGGTCGTCATAATCATGCTGCCGTCTTGAGCCGTCTTGTCTTTGGGCCGCACTGTGATGTTCATCACGACTTCCCGGCAATCGTATCCATTGATTGTCTTCTTCTGGCCGGACTCCGAGATTTTCACATCGATTACATATTCGGGTGGTTTTTGATTGGACGAAGTTTTTGGATCGGGCTTCTCAGCCGGAGTCTTGGCGGCCTCTTCTTTGGCCTTTGCCATTGCTTCTTCCATCTGCCGCTTCATTTCCGCAAAAGTGACGACGGTGTAGGTCTTTTTCTTCAGATCAATCTGGTAGACCTTCTCCTCCGACAAATCAATCAATTGAGCGGTGTCTTCAGAAGTCGTCATTTTTCGATCGCCCTTTACGGCAATCTTTTCGACTACGCCTTGCCGTGCGCTCTTGCCCCCGAAGACTTTCATCACTCCCCCGAGAAGCCCGGGAAAGTGAACTGTGGTTTTTTCTTCAGTCTTGACCTCGGCTCGCGCTGCCGTGGCCATCAGGATGAGAACAAGAGAAACTTTCAGGAAACCTCGAAAATTCATACCGCTCCTCCATTTGATTGCGACAAAGCGCGTTGCTGATTCTGTATCGAAGGAAACAGATTGTACTTCGTCTCCACATATGTTTCCAGTCTGGTGCAACCCTCCATAGACGGAAATCGTATTAGAATGACTTTCACCTCGATCTGATTTCAGCTATAAGTTTCGCGGTGGCCCGATGGGTCCTGCCGCGCGATTGGCGCATATTTGCGACCAAAGTTGTGAATTCCGAATATTCGCATCGAAGCGTTACGCAGCCCCGTAGTCATGCAGGCGACTGGCGATCTTAACTGAAGAGGTTGTTTGAATGTGTGGTATAGCCGCAGCATTTGGCTGCCGGGAAATTGAAACGACGCACACTTCGATTGAGCGGATGCTGCGTGCACAGGCCCACCGCGGGCCCGACAGCTCCGGAGTCTGGTGTGATTCGGTTCATGGAACCGTCGCAGGTCTTGGCACTCGCCGGCTCAGTATCCTGGACATTTCCGACGCTGCCAATCAACCGATGACGTCGGCGGACGGCCGATATGTTCTCGTTTACAACGGAGAGATCTTAAACTACCTCGAACTGCGCGGGGAACTCACCGCCGCCGGATATCGATTTCATTCCGGCGGAGACACGGAAGTCGTGCTGCAGGCTCTCATCCATTGGGGTGCTGACGCCTTTCCCAGATTCAACGGAATGTGGGCTCTTGTTTTTCTGGACACGCATCGAAGTGAGGTGCTCATTTCGCGTGACCGGTTTGGAATCAAGCCTCTTTACATTTGCACGAACAGTGGAATGTTCTTCATATCTTCAGAGATCAAGGCGATTCTGGAAGTCGCTTCGGGAAAATTCCGTGTCTCGCCTGCTGTTGCCAACGCTTTTCTTGTTCAGGATCTCCTGTGTTCCGGAACAGCGACGTTCTTCGAAGGAATTGAAGAATTTCCCGCCGGACATGTTGCGACGATGCCCATTCAGGAATTGGGAAAGAAACCCCTGGCCCTCCAACGTTACTGGAAAACTCCGTCGGCGATGTCCGAGCAATGGTCCGAAGCAGATCTGATCGAATCTGTTCGATCGACGTTTATCGACTCCGTGCGGTTGCGGCTTCGGAGCGATGTCAGTGTGGGCATTTTGCTTTCTGGCGGAGTGGACTCGTCTGCAATTGCGGCCGCGGTTCATCACCTGTATCCATCTCGCGAGGATATTCGGCTGATTTCGGGAACAAGCCAGACCGGTCATGACGAGCAACCGTTCATTGACATTATGGGTACTCATCTTGGCCGTGACATCGACAAGGTGAATCTGGATTATCACCCTTCCCGAGCTTTCGAACTGATCAGCGAGGCCAGCTGGTTCAACGATGAACCGATTGGAAGCTTCTCCACCGTCGCTCATTTGCTGATCATGCAGTATGCCTCCAGAATTGGTGTGACCGTACTCTTGAGCGGACAGGGAGCCGATGAATTATTGTGCGGCTACAAAAAGTACCTTGGCTTTTATTTGCAGGAATTGTGCGCAGCCGGAAGGTTTGTCGATGCGGCAAAGATGGTCGGGACGTTTCTGCGGAGAGGAACCCTGCTGAGCGGTATTAATTATCAGGAAGGCAAGCGATACCTGCCGAGCTGGATGCGCATTCAGGAAGACGAAATTCGGGGCCACGCATTGCTCGATCATCACGTCAATACTCCCGTCGGACTCAATGGTGGAGGAGTGATCGGCCGTGCCATTGCCGATATCGAGCGGTTGTCGGTTCCGGCTCTGGTTCATTACGAAGACCGGATGTCGATGGCTGCCGGCGAGGAAGTCCGGTTGCCGTTTCTGGATTACCGTCTGGTCGGACTGCTCTCTCCAGTCCCCGTCGAAAGCAAGCTCCGCGATGGCTGGACCAAATGGATTTTTCGAAAAGCAATGGAGCCGCTGTTGCCAGCTTCCATCGTCTGGAGGAAAGACAAACAATACTTCAAGGTTCCCCAGGAGAAATGGCTGCGATCGGAACTGAGAGGACAGATTTCATCGTTGCTCGACAGCGAGTGGGTTTCCGAATCACTCGGACTGATCGACAAGGCGAAATTCCGTTCCCGTTATGAGGCTTACCTCCGCACCAGAAATAGCCGTTTTGGCATCAAGGATATCTTCTCGCCTATCGCTCTGGAGCTATGGGCTCGGCGCTTTGGAAAATATCTGTGTTCATCGGCCGCCGTCTCGTTATTGTTGCCATCTCTGTTCTCCTATGTCGCTTAGTGTTTTCCGATCGCCAGAATAGACGCACGATATGAATTATCTGGTAACGGGGGTATCTGGCTTCATTGCTTCAAAAGTAGCGGAAATTCTTTTGGAAAATGGCCACAGTGTTTTCGGAGTCGACAATCTCAATGATGCTTATGATATACGCCTGAAGTACTGGCGCCTCGAACGTCTGAAAAATCGTCCAGGCTTCCGGTTTGAGACGCTGGATATCTGCGATCGGCCAAGGCTGGAGGGAGTTTTCAAAACTGCATCCCATTTTGACGGCGTCGTTAATCTTGCCGCCAGAGCCGGCGTGCGGCAGAGCATTCTTAATCCCTGGGTCTATTTCGAGACGAATTGCACGGGCACGCTGAACCTGCTGGAGCTTTGCCGTGAGCATGGCGTTGCCAAGTTCGTCCTGGCGTCGACCTCCAGTCTTTACGGCGCACACAACGCGCTGCCTTATTCCGAAGACGCCGACACGAACAAGCCGCTATCACCATATGCCGCGTCGAAGAAGGGTGCCGAAGCGCTTTGCTACACATACCATCATCTGTTTGGAATCGACATTACCGTCTTCCGATACTTCACGGTTTATGGGCCTGCCGGCCGTCCAGACATGAGCGTGTTTCGATTTGTGCAATGGATCAGTGAGGATCGTCCTGTTGTGGTTTTTGGTGACGGCCGTCAGTCGCGGGACTTCACCTACGTGGACGACATTGCCAGCGGTACGGTGAAAGGCCTTCGCCCCATGGGCTTTCGAATCATTAACCTTGGATCGGATTCCCCGGCGGAACTGATGGACATGATTCGAATCGTCGAACGCCTTGTCGGAAAGTCCGCTCGAATTGTCACCAAGCCTGCCCATCCCGCGGATGTCCCCGCAACCTGGGCCAACATCACGAGGGCCCGCGAGGAGTTGCAGTGGTCCCCCACCGTGAAGCTGGATGAAGGTATCGCCCGCGTCGTGGACTGGTATCGGGAAAACCACTCCTGGACTCGAGAAATCAAAACGGAAGAATAGCTTCCCACCGACTTACGCCGGTGGCTAAGTACTCCATTTCTTAAATACGGCAACGTATGTCCGAAGCTGTAATCGCGATTCCCCACTGTAGGGGCGGGGGGAGTACGCCCACCAAATTTGAGGATTGACCCCACCCCCATGTTGGCGGGGTTATAACCCCCCCCCAAGTGGGGAGGGCGGGATAAGCATGGGGCAAAACCTGGCGGGATT
>JBGPBY010000078.1:0-18982 GCA_041481485.1 Terriglobia bacterium | reverse complement strand
GATGCCGGCATCGGCACGTATGTCGCCGAGTTCTCGTTACCCGAAAAATACACCAACCCAGTGGCCGGGCTGAATGACATCGGCGCCCAGTTGTGCGCCCCCGCTGCTCCGGGCCAAATCCGAATCGAGTTCGTCGTGTAACGGGCTCCAAAAGCCTCGATCGGCCGGCCATTCTTATCCAACCCCATCGACCACGTCATTCGCTTCACAAATGGCTTCCCGGAAATGAACTTCCCGGTGATGCGGTCCAGCACGTAGAAGTAGCCGTTCTTCGGAGCATGCATGAGTACCTTGCGCTCCTGTCCGTCGATGTTCAGATCTGCAAGGATAAACGGCTGCGTCGCGGTGAAGTCCCACGTCTCGCCCGGGTTTTCCTGGAAATACCAGACCATGCGGCCTGTGTCCGGTTTCACCGCGATGATCGAAGCGAGGAACAGATTGTCGCCTCCCTGCGGGCTGCGAATGTTCTGGTTCCACGGACCGCCGTTTCCTGTGCCGACATATAGAAGGTCTGCCGCGGGATCATAAGCCATCGCATCCCACACCGTACCGCCTCCGCCCCACTTCCACCACTCGCCCGTCCACGTCTTCGCTGCGGCCTCCAGTTCCGGATGCTCGAATGGTTTCGACGGATCGCCGGGAACCGTATAGAAACGCCACACACGCTGGCCGGTTTCGGCATCATAGGCAGAAAAGTAGCCGCGCACCGCCTGTTCGGCGCCGCTCGACCCCACAATCACTTTTCCCTTCACGATGCGCACCGCCGAAGTCAGGATGGTATCGCCACCCGGAACCGTGTCCTGTGTGGACCAGATCAGTTTTCCGGTTTCCTCGTCGACAGCCACCACGCGGCCGTCCAGCAGTCCCGCGTAGACGCGTCCATTGTAAATTGCCAGGCCCCGGTTGACCGGACCGCAGCACAGTCCCTGGATGTGGGCACGAGGCACCTCCGGATCCCAGCGCCATTTTTCTTTTCCGGTGCGGGCGTCCATGGCGAACATGACGTTCCACGGCAGGATTCCGTACAGCACGCCGTTATGCATCAGCGGCGTCGCCTCCACCGTCCCTTGCGGAGCCTGCGTCTCCGCCGACCATACCAGCGACAGCCGCTTTACATTTTTCGCGTTGATCTCCGCCAGCGGACTAAAGTGCGTTTCCGCGTAATCGTGGCCGTAGCTCAGCCACTCGGTCCCATTGCCCGCGGAATTGATCAGCGTGTCAAGCGTCACCACGGGGCCGCGCGTCTGCTGCGCCGACGCGAGCCACACCATCAGTCCCACGGATGCCAAAACGATGAACGGTTGTGTGACCTTCATCACATTGAGATGCACGGAAGCCCTCCCCAAGTCCGACGGAATCGGGAGTATTCTAGTCGACGTCGCAGACCAATAGAGAGAGGATCTATGAAGATTAAAGCAGCCGCATCCGTTTTCGCTCTTGTGCTTTTCGGGTGCTCTGTCTGGATTTTGAGTGGACAACAGCGGCGAATCATCGATGATGCCGCGCTGCGCGGAACTCCGAATCAGGGACAGGAGTGGCTGACCTACGGACGAGACTATGCCGAAACACGGTTCAGTCCCTTGAAACAGATCGACACCGCGAATGTACAGCGGCTTGGACTGACCATGGTCTGGCCGACGCGCGCTCTCGGAGCAATGGAAGCCACGCCGCTGGTGCGTGATGGCACTCTCTATGGATCGTTGAGCTACGGATACGTCTTCGCTCTCGATCTGCGAACCGGAAAACTTCTTTGGGAATGGGATCCGGAAGTTCCTGTGGAGATTCAACAACGCGCCTGCTGTGGCGTCGTCAATCGCGGAGTCGCGCTCTATCGGGACCGTGTGTATGTGGGAGTGCTGGATGGTCGTCTCACCTCGCTCGATGCGAAAACGGGCAAGGTGATCTGGCAGACTCAAACGACGCCGCCCGGCGAATGGTACACCATCACGATGGCGCCTCGCGTCATCAAGGGAAAAGTCATGATCGGTAACGGCGGTGCGGAGTACGCAGTCCGCGGCTATGTCAGCGCCTATGACGCGGAGACCGGGAAGCTCGCATGGCGCTTCTATACCGTACCTGGCGATCCTTCGAAGCCCTTCGAAAATCCGGAACTGGCCGCTGCAGCCAAAACCTGGACTGGCGAATGGTGGAAGATGGGCGGGGGAGGCACAGTGTGGGATTCCATAGCATACGATCCCGATGCCGACCTTATGTATCTGGGTACCGGAAATGGCGGTCCATGGAATCGCGATTTCCGGAGTCCCGGCGGTGGAGACAATCTATATTTGTCTTCGATTCTGGCCTTGCGGCCCGACACCGGAAAGCTTGTCTGGTACTACCAGACGACACCCGGCGATACATGGGATTACACCGCCGTGCAACAGATCACGCTTGCCGATATCCGCATCAATGGCGCCACCCAGCGGGTTCTCATGCAGGCTCCCAAGAATGGATTCTTTTACGTTCTCGATCGCACCAACGGCAAATTAATCTCCGCGGAGCCCTATGCGAATGTGACGTGGGCAAAAGGAATCGATCTCAAAAGCGGCCGTCCGATCGAGAACAATGGAGCTCGCTATCCTGGCGGACAGATCACTCCGATTTCTCCAGGTCCCGGCGGTGTTCATAACTGGCATCCCATGTCGTGGAATCCGGAAACCGGGTTGATGTACATTCCCGGAGGCAACAGCACCACCAACTACGTCGCGACTCCCAATTACACCTTTCAAAAAGGTGTGTGGAATACCGGTGTCACCTTCGGCGCTCCGACCGAGCCCGCTCTGCCTTCCGTCGGCATTCCTGCAGTTGATGGACAACCGGGTTTTCTCGTCGCCTGGGATCCCATCGCCAGGAAGGAGCGCTGGCGGGTGACTTATTCTGGGACGTTTCACGGGGGAACAGTGACAACAGCTGGAAATCTGGTTTTCCACGGCACCAATGACGGGAGGTTTATTGCGTACAGCGCGGACGCCGGAACCAAACTCTGGGAGATGAGTCTCGGTGTGAGAAACATGGCGTCGCCGATTACTTACGAATTGGACGGCAAACAATACGTTGCCGTTCTCGGCGGACGCAATGCGAATCCCGGAGCAGGACTTCGCGAAGGGGCAGGTGTCGCAGGCCGTGACCAATCGGGACCGAGTCCCAAGCTGTTTATATTCGCGCTGGATGGAAAGAAATCTGTTGAAGAGATGTTGAATCCCTAGTGGGCAATTGTCCGTTGATTGCTGTACGTTGATTAATGGACCTGGTGACATTGATCCAATGGACCAATGTCACCAGGTCCATTAATCAACGTACAGCAATCAACGGACCATTGACACTCTTAGACCGCCCCTACATTGGGAATCGCGATTACGCCGCTTCCGTGGATGACATATGCCGGACGTCATCCTGTTTGGAATGTGGCTTCACCGGAACCGGTCTTGGTTGCCGATGATGAAGCTCCTCTTCCTTTTTGCGTTTTTGAGCTTCACGCTGTTTATCGCTGTAAGTTGGTTTGAATCTCATGGCCTACCTCCTTTTTTGTCAGGACGTTAACCCTGGCCGATGATCTACTAGTAATTTTACCGCGAAACATCGGGGTGCGTCTTGAGAACCTGCATTCCAGCGCGCCCAACAAATCAATGTGATTTATGATGACGTTGCCATATCTCGGAGTGGGGTTCTTCGCCTGGGGGGCCATACACAGTTTCTCAACAATTGCCGTGGTGCTCTATTTTGCGATTTGGTTCGTAGGACCTCCGATAGTCGCCTTTCGAGTGGGCTTGTCGACGTATCGTAAGGTTTCCAGTAGGTCGTCCGGGCATCGCTGATTCGTGGCGTCCTCGGCTCGATTCTCGGCGGGCGGCGAAAGCAGACTGCTTTCCGAAATGCTGCATCCAGCCGTTCGCCCCGATCTGCTATTTTTATACTGTTAGTTTTATAGCTCTTGCGGTATAAGGGGCTATGAGCAAATCGCTGCACCTGAAACTCAGCCGCCGCGAACGGCAAATCATGGACATTCTTTACCGGCGCGGACGGGCTACGGCCGGGGATGTGATGTCGGAACTGACCGGCAACCCGAATTACTCCACAGTCCGCACTCAGCTTCGTGTCCTCGAGGAGAAGGGGCACGTGCAGCACGAGACCGAAGGCACTCGATTCGTATATACGCCGACGGTTCCACGGCACGCCGTACGTCTGCCGGCGCTGAAGCACCTGGTGAACACGTTCTTTGGCGGATCGCCGGAGAAGGTACTGGCCGCCCTGATCGGTAACGAAGGCAGCCGGATTTCAGACGAAGAGCTCGACCGTCTGGCGCAGTTGATCGAGAAAGCCCGAAAAAGTGGCCGCCGATGATCCTCATCATAGTTGGAATTGTCGTGAAGTCGTCCGCGATCCTCTGCCTGACGTTTACCGCATCGCTCATTGCACAGCGGCAATCGGCAGCACTTCGGCACTGGATATGGACCGCGGGCCTGCTCAGCGCGCTGACTCTTCCCCTGTTGGGAATGATCCTTCCCGCATGGCGGCCCGGAGTCCCACAGATTTCAATAAATACGGCCGCCTCCGCTTCCGGCCATGAAACGAATAGTTCTGCCGCATTCGTGGCCGCCAACCGCACGCTTCCATTCGAATTTCGAATCGTGCGCGACCATCGGCCGCAGCCGCTGACCGTGCTGGCTATCTGGAGCATCGGAGCCGCGCTAATTGCGGGATTGCTGTTCATCGAGATTTTAAAGTTGATGCGGCTCGCACTGCGATCTGGGCCGGTTCGACACAGAACCTGGCTCACGCTTGCGGACAACATCCGACACGCGTTCCAATTGCGCCGGCCGGTAAAACTGCTGTGGAATTCGAAGTCCTCCATCCTTGGAACATGGGGAACCATTCGTCCTCGAATACTGCTTCCGAGTCAAAGCGAGAACTGGCCCGTGGAGCGGATGCGCGCTGTGCTGGCTCACGAACTGTCGCACGTAAAACGTAATGACTGGCTGATACAGGCGGTGGCGGAAAGCGCGAGAGTTATCTATTGGTTCAATCCGCTGTTCTGGCTGGCGTGTTCCCGCCTGCGGCGCGAAAGCGAGTTTGCCTGCGATGACGCCGTGTTGCGACTTGGCATCGATGGCCCGAGTTATGCCGAACATGTTCTGGATCTTGTACGCACACTAAACCACACCCGAAGACCTGGCGTTGCTGCTCTGGCGATGGCCGGAACATCCAATCTGGAAAGGAGAATGTTAGCCATGTTGAATCCATCCATAAATAGAAGGAAGGTCGGAAAGGGCATTGTCGCCGGAATCATATTCGCATCGTTTGCGCTGACCTTGCCCATTGCGGCGATGCAGTACGGCAATGCGGAGCCGGTAGTTGCAAAAGCAGTCAAAATGGAAGCGGCGGAAAGGACAGCTTCTTCTGTTGCGGTGTTCAGTCCATTTTCCAGTGAAACAAAGCTGAAGTCTGGCGCTCGGGAAGCGCTGGCCAGCCCGCCACCTGAAGCCTCGACGGCTGTAAAAACCGCACAGATCGGAATAGTTCCCCTCACTGAAGGGATCATTACCGGTACCGTATCTGATGCTAAAGGGGGCGTTCTCTATCATGCCACCATTACGATCAGGGATCTCAAATCCGGTTTTACGCGAACAGTTTTGACGAACGGATTGGGAAAGTTTACTGTCGACCAACTGCCGCCTGGAGACTACACGATGACCACGAGCCTTCAGGACTTTGACACTGCGATAAAAGAACATATCGAGGTTGTCGCCGGACAGCAGACCGAAGTTTCGAGCAGGCTTCGGCTCGGAGTGATTGTTTCGACAAGCGTGGACATTTCCGCACAAGCATCATTCCGAACTGGTCCTCGCAGAGCCGCCACAACAGTATCTGAGCCGCTTCAATACTCAGCCAGGAGTGAAACCACTATCTCCGCAAGACTACCGATTCGATCCGCAACGGTAACTCCTTCTGCAAACGCAACCCGTGTGCCCATTCGAATAGGCGGAGATGTTCAGGTTGGAGGACTGACCACCTCTGCTCCAAAGCCGGTTTATCCCGCTACTGCTTTTCAATTGGGACTTGAAGGAACCGTAGTGCTATCGGCCAGTGTCGGAATCGATGGTCACATCCGGGAAATTCGCGTCGTTTCCAGCACGGATCCTGTATTTTCGGACTCCGCATTGTCTGCAGTTCAAAATTGGATATACAGACCAACACTCGTGGATGGGGTTCCTGTAGAAACGCTAACCTCAATCACGGCGAACTTCAACCTCACCAATTGATGCAGCTCAAGTCGCTCAATTCGAATTCCATCAATTTGTAACCCCGCAGAATCAAGATCGTGCGCGGTCATAGACCGCGCCTACAGCGAAGAATCGGGCACTCAGTGGTGGAGCCTGAACCGGGCTTCGTCGTAGCCGGTTTCAATCGGAGTGAGCTGAATCACGGTGTGCAACGGCACTTCCAGGTACGGGCACTCGTCCTGTGGGCGGCCCATCAGGTAGCCATAAAGGGCGCGCAGGACCGCCTGATGCGCGACAATCAGGACCGGAAATTGTTGCCGCTCCAGTTCGACGATCACCGCTTCGAGCCGCTGAATGACATCCGCATAGGACTCACCGCGCGGATAGCGGTAACGGAATTTGTCGCGTGCGCGGGCGAAGAATTCTTCCGGCATCTGCGCTTTGATTTCCTCATAGGTCAAACTATCGCAGATCCCTACATCAATCTCGTCGAGGTTCCGGAAGTTTTGAGCCGGAAAACCGATCAACTGTCCGGTCGCCACAGTTCGTTGGAGCGTGCTGGTCCAGACAACCGGTGCGGTAGATCGTTCGCGGACGAATGCAGCCAATTTGAGCGCGTATTCCCGTCCCCGTACGGTGAGCGGAGCATCCCCGCCAATCCGTCCGGTAAGATTGGATTCGCTTTCGCCGTGACGGCTGAGCCAAATGACGCGTTCTGTGGGACGAATCTGCATCAGGAAGATCGCGAGGCGTGACGGGAGATATCCCTCGATGCGGTTGGAGATGACCTGACGGCCGGCATCGATGACTTTGACGTAACTGCCTTCATCATCTTCGACCGGAACATAGGTCCGTTCATACTGGGAGATGCGCGCAAGAAAGTCGCGAAAGCCGTCCTCCCGTGACATGCCGGCGTAATCGGGCAACGTGACTTTGATACTGCGCACGTTGGCCTCGATGATCGCCGGATCGTCGCAAATGATCTCGACGAACATGACGTTGACGCCAGCCTCAGCGCACGATCGCCGAATGAAATCCCGCCGCTGCCGCTCCGTATTCGTCGCGTCGTATATTCCGATTTCGCCGCCCCTCGCAAACCAATTGAGAAGGTCATCGAGCGCCGCTTTGGCGAAACCCTCGCGCTCGCCTCGTGTCGCTTCGTTGTCCGGCGCGAAATACGCCGCGGACTGTTTCGCGCCCGCCCGTTCACGGCGATAGTCACCGACGTTGACCCAGAGCGTGCGATATCCCAGCCAGGACACATAACGTTGCAGCTTGCGCGCAACAAACGTTTTTCCACGGGCCGGCAGACCGACCATAACAACGGCGAGTTTTTGTCCCGCAGGTTCTCCAGAGATCACGGAATCCATCTTACAGCATTCGAAATGTTCTCCCGTTTTCAGGCGTGTCGACGCGTGAGTATTCGATGGTATCTTGCTAAAGGTTACTCATCGATATGGGCATTCTTGAAACACTGTTTGAAAAGCATTTCCGCTCTCCGGCCGAGCGCGTGCATTCGATTCAGGGCCAGCTGGGAGGTTCCGGCCGGCACATTATCCGTCTGGCCAACGGCAAATTCAGCGCGATTGGCATTCTTCATGGAGTTCGCGAAGAGAACGCGGCGTTTCTCGAATTCTCGAAGCATTTTCGCCGGCATGGATTGCCGGTGCCGGAAATCTATATTGAAGACCTGAACGAAGGCGCATATCTCGAAGAAGATCTTGGAGACACGACTCTCTTTCAATTCCTCACAAAAAACCGGGAGGGCGAGAATATTGCCCCCGAAGTTGTCGAAGCCTACCGCCAGGCGATCTCCGCACTGCCTCGTTTCCAGATCGAAGCCGGCCGCGACTTCAACTATAAGATATGCTACCCGCGCGAGAGCTTCGACCGCCAATCCATTGCCTGGGACTTGAACTATTTCAAATACTATTTTCTGAGACTCGCCGACATTCCGTTCAACGAACAGGCGCTCGAAGATGACTTCGAACGTTTGACGAGTTTCCTGTTGAGCGCCGACCGTGATTACTTTCTCTATCGCGATTTTCAGTCGCGCAACATCATGCTGCGCGGCAGCCAGCCGTATTTTCTCGATTATCAGGGCGGGCGCAAAGGCGCGCTGCACTATGACATTGCATCGCTGCTCTACGACGGCAAGGCCGATCTGCCGCCTGAATTGCGGCAGCAGCTGCTGGATCACTATCTCGACTCGCTCTCCGGCTTCCTCCCGATCCGCCCCGAGGAGTTCATGCGGCACTACTACGCCTATGTCTACGTCCGCATCATGCAGGCGCTGGGTGCGTACGGATTTCGAGGTTTCTTTGAGCGCAAACCTCATTTTTTGCAGAGCGTGCCCTACGCCCTGAAGAACCTGCGCTGGCTGCTGCACCACATCGAGCTTCCCATCGCGATGCCCACGTTGATGGAGGCGTTCCGCGGCATGCTGTCGTCCGAAAAACTCAACAGCATCGATTCCGGCGCGGAAAACACCGTCGTGCGGATTTACAGTTTTTCTTTTCATCAGGGTCATCCAAAGGACGAGAGCGGAAATGGCGGCGGGTTCGTTTTCGATGCCCGAAGTTTACCGAATCCGGGGCGCGAGGAACGATTCATGAAACTCACCGGCAAAGACGCGCCCGTGATGGATTACCTGATGCAGCAGGAGAGCGTGCATTTGTACCTCGCCAGCGTCACATCGCTGGTGGAAGCCAGCTTGAGCAACTATCAGAAGCGCGGATTCCGGAACCTGATGGTGTCGTTTGGCTGTACCGGCGGACAACACCGCTCGGTTTTTCTTGCCGAACAACTGGCAAAACATTTGCGCGGCCGAAGTGGCGTCGACGTGCGCGTGGGTCATCTGGGGCTGGAGAAGCTGGGCCTATGAAGGCCATGGTGCTGGCTGCCGGCCTGGGTACCCGCCTGCGGCCAATCACAGACAGCCGGCCGAAGGCGCTGGTCGAGGTTTCGGGCCGCACTCTGTTGGAGATCACGCTGACCCGCCTGCGGAAGTTCGGAGTCGATGAAGTCATCGTCAACGTGCATCATCTCGCCGGCATGATTATCGAGTTCCTGAAATCAAAAAATGATTTTGATATGCGGATTGAAGTCTCGCGCGAAGAGGCGTTGCTCGACACCGGCGGCGGACTGAAGAAGGCGGCATGGTTTTTCCTCGACGATCCCAAACATCTGGATGAACCGTTCATCCTCCACAACGTCGATGTTATCAGTTCGATCGATCTCAAACGCATGGTGGAATATCACAGTGAGAACCAGTCCCTCGCCACGCTTGCGGTAAAAAATCGCGAGACGTCCCGATACCTTCTTTTTGATGAGCAGAATCAGTTTTGCGGACGCCGAGGCCGAACCGGCGAGAAGGATGAACTGGTACGCTCTGCCGGGTTGCTGCAGCCTCTGGCATTTTCCGGAATTCACGTCATTTCTCCGCGTTTGCTTCCAATGATTGCGGAAGAAGGCGCTTTTTCGATCATCAACTCCTACTTGAATCTTGCGGCCCGCGGACAAAAGATTCTCGCCTTTCGTGTTGACGAGTATTACTGGCGCGACCTTGGCCGGCCTGCGGATTTGATTCAGGCCGCTGAGGATTTGAAGTCCGTTTGACATTTTTCATTCCTCAGATAAAGGAAGAATCTAAAGCGCCGCCTGAATGTGCGACTTAATCTCGTTCAGGCTCAGGGCTCTATTGTAGATTGCGACTTCCTGCATTCTTCCTTTGAAAGGATAGAGAGGCGGTGTAGTCCTTTCGAGTCCAATCAAGAAATGGCTTGATGGATTGGCAGTTCGTGAATAGGTAATTTGCGCATCGTGCACAGAGTTGAAGGAGGGGTCCGTAAATTGAATTCCGGCGACGTAGGTGTACAGATTCAGCAATTGCGTTGATTGATCATACGTGACGGCCAAATAGTTGGTTTTTGTGAAATCGACCAGAAGAGGGGACCCCTGGTTGGCCGGGATTCTTCTGAACTGCGTTCCGTCGCCCATCCACACCTGCCAGACATCGGGGTCAGTTGCACTTGTCGGATTATTCGGACCTGCATAGATTGCAAATCCAGATGGAGAAGTCATCCCAAGGAATGTGACGGCTGTTCGTAAAAGTTTTCTTTCAGCCGCGCTCCACTCCGGGAAAACTAAAGCCTCGAGCGAAAAACTCGACAACAAGAGCGCGTTGCTGAAGGGAACCTCGACGTATCCGCCGTCGACTTGAAGTGAGGTGCTTGGCTTGTTGGGGTTGTTCAAGAGCCCGGGTGACTCTAAGTTGAGTGTGCCCGGTGCATCCGGGGAGTCCGGAGTCGTAGCATTGGCCACCACCCTCACCGCTTTGTATACGCCATTGTTGAGGTTCTTCATGTCGTTTGCGACCCCACCGGAAAATGGCGTGTTGTCTGTCATCGGGATGGGAGGTTCTGCACTTTGCAATTCTTGCAGCCGCCAGTACGACACGAGGCCTTGAGTCGCAAGGATTGTCGAGTCGTATGGAATCTGCATTGGCGATGTCGGGACCAGGTGGACCGTGGCGGTTCCAGAAACGTCGTATAGGTTTCCGTCCTTGTCCTTATTTCTAGCAGTGGCCTTGATCGTAATCGATGTAGGCGTTGCGATTGTTGCCGGAGCCGTATAGACAGCCGCATTTCCTATTTGTTGGCTGAATTGTCCCGATGGGTCCCAACTAATTGTTGCATTCTTATCCCAACTTGCTGTTGCTTCGAATCTTTGCTGCTGCCCCTGCTGGAGGGTGGCCTCGAGAGGATTCACGGTTACCGTTGACTTGTACTCGACATCATCCAGACCCAGTAGGGCGGCGCAGCCCACGAAACCAAACAGCGCGATTACAGGCAAAAGCAGAATAGCGCCGAGCAACATAAACGGATCGATCATCGGTCATACTCCTTCTCGGATTGAGCCGCCTCCAGTAATTTGGTCTCGATTTGAAGCTGGAGTTCTTCCTCAGAGATCCGTCCATAAACGATCTGCCTGACAAAGCCTTCACTGTCGAGGAATATTGCTGTAGGCCACACGTTTACGCCATAGGCTTCCGAGATCCGCCGATTCGGGTCGGGAACGATGACGGCAGATAACTTGTCTATTCGGGCCGTTTTGCGAAAAATTCCGCCATCTTCCCCGTCAGCCACCGCTAGAATCACAGGCTGCTCGATGGCGTATCGGCGCACGACTTCCGTTAGAGTACGGAGTGTGTCCAGACTGGGCTTCGACGAGCTCTTGCCGAACAACACGACCGCCGGGCGTCCTGTAAGCTTTCGCAGCGTGAGTTCCTGGCCAGGAGTGGACTCAAATAGAAAGTTCGGCGTCCGCTTTCCCAGCCTCAGTGGTGACTGGAAGAATTGCGGGTTGAAGAATCCTCCGGCTGCCAGGTGTTTTTCGAGCGCGGAGGACAGATCGGCTTGGGTGAGAGTTCCCTGGCGTCGCCAGGCCACTTTTCCCGAAGGATTGAGCAGAATGCTGACAGGCCGGCTGCTGACATCGAACAAGCGCTCCCAACCTTTGGCATCATCAGCAAACATGATGTCGTTACGCGATCGAGTTTTTGCGAACTGTTGGGGCGTCAGAACGCAGAGGATTGCCGTGGCGGTATCTTTACGCCCGCTCTGTTCAAGGGCTCGTGTGAGAACATCGAAGGCGCCTTTGGATGCCTCATTCGGAAAGTGAATGAGGAAATTCACTGTGTTCTGCAACGTGTTATCAACCCATGGTGATGCGTGCGACACCACTTCGGGCCTGGGATCGTGCACCGGAGGTTTCTGGTCCAATACGATGTCCGGAAGGTGCAGCAGGTTCTCTGAAGGAAAACCATTCAGAGCCGCCTTGGGAAGGTCGGTCCACTTGCACGTTCCGGCAAACACACGCTCCAATCCTACAGGTCCGGAAGACGTCAGCCGTGACCCATTCACCGTCACGCAGATCGAAGCGGGAGACCAGCCGATCGGAGGAGCATTTTTGGAAACGAACGTGTCTGTATCCGGAGGTTGTTTCTGTCCTCGGTAGCTCCAGATGTAATTTTCGACCGTGCCTCCGGGTATCCAAGTGTTCAGCAGGGTGAACTCAGGATTCGAGCTGTTTGCTGTCCACGGATCCAGTTCGATTTCGACATGCGGGGCAGGCGGATCCGGCAACAACGCCAGTGACCCATGCATGACGATTCCTGCACGCTTGATTTCGAAGGAGGTGTAGGTCAGTACCGGATCGACCTCCACTAGTTGCTTTTGTGATGGAGTATCTGGTGTTTTTTGCTGAATGGGCGGGTTCATCATTTTTCTGACGAACTCCTGCAGGCTGTGAACGCTCAACGCCGCACTGATCTGCTGCTGGATTCGGCCCTGGTTGTTGTTCCATACATTGTTGAATAACGCCGTTGCTCGATTTCTTGCTTCGTTCGCCTCAACCGCAGGCACGTTGGAAGGAATGTTGATCGAGACAGCCCCCAGGGCCTGGAGTCCGACATCGCCGCCGTTCAAGGTCAGAGTAAACGCCTGCGTGACGGTAAAATCGAAATTCACCGGATCGGGCACCCATGTGGGTTTGTCCTCCCAGCCGAAACGGACCTGTACAGGAATAGTGAGCAGGATTTGTCCGGAACCGTTAGCGACAGGGAAAGGGCTGACATCTTGAAGTTGAACTGTGGCCGTAAGCACGTCGAGGCGCGTGAAAATGTGGAAGGTATAGGTTCCAATCCAATAGTCGATTTGAATTCTGGTGTCCAGGTTTTGCGTCCGGGGTTGGATGCCGCCATTGACAGCATCGGCAAATGGCTGCGTGATGGAATTGCCGTCCAACGCCAATGCGAACTGGTCCCCATCATGCAAGAACACCGTCTCCATGCTGTCGCGGCTCGAGTCCCCGTCGTTGAGTTTCATCAGTGCGGCTACCACCAACGAGTCGGGAAACGCTTTGAAGTCCATGGCAACGACATTGTCGGGAAGCGCTGTGTTCGAGGGCTGAAAACGAGTTTTCAGCGAATTTCGAAGTGCGGTATTGACTGCCTTCTGGCGTTCCGAACCCAGAGGCTGAGGCGGGAACACCTGGTTGAAATGGACGTTGCCGCCTGGGCCCACCAATCCGACGTCGATAAATGTGCCTGCAGCCGACGTGGCCGGACGGACGCCCAAAGTCGTGACGATCTCGCCACGCATGAACTCCGGCAGGTCCAACGAAAACGAATCCGGCAAATAACGAATCATAGCCGGGGTGTGCACATTGGCATCGGTGCTTCCATCCGTGGGCAGTTCGATGGTGGGTGCTCCCAATTGCAGCAGTGCTACGCCTTGCAGGTGGCTGAAGAGGTTAACCGCGACTTCGCGGCGTGAATCGGTGATCACCGGGTCCAGGTTCCTGGAAATAAGATCGCCGGTAGACAGATCTGTCCGAGCGGAGGTGCGGGCCGTCTGGTTTACGGCCACTCGATCCGTGAGAGCGTTCCCGTCCATGTCCACGATCGACCGCACGGACCTTTTAGAACTCGGAGTATCGTCCACTCGCACCGACATTGAATGCGGGAATCGGTTCCCTCGATGCATGCCAGAAAGTATGCGGTTCACAGCGGCGACTGTGAATTCCGCGACTACTTCGTAATCACCGGTCAGTTCATTTGCCATTGGAGTCACCCAATTGTTGGAACAAAAGCTGGCGTGGTTAGAAAACGCAAAGAAGTATAGCCGCCGCGGATCGTCGTCGCGCCGAAAAAGCTACAGCAAGGAACTTAGTCCAGCATGCCACAAATATGTAACCGTATTTATGAAGTGCAGTACTACGATGTCAACGCGGCGGCAAGCCTGCTCACATCGGATAAATTGTCGAGGGATCTTACCGACGCAATCACCGAGTCGGTCTTTGATGTGGGCCACTTCGCAAATTCGGCGCAACCGCGAAACTTGTCGGCGACTTCATCGTAGGACATGGGATTGGAGGGGCTGCCCTTGGCGAATTCCGCGCGTCCGGAAAGCACCCGCCCGCCTTTCAGATGAATCCGGAGAATGCTCGTCATCTTGTCGAGACCCGCATTCTCGGCTTCCGGATCGATGTAAAAGTTCACGCGCTTCATCATTTCCTGAACATCCGCGCGACGCACTACAGCGTCCTGATATTCGGGAAGTCCGGCCTTTCGTTCCAACAGGAGGATAGTCAGACAATACTCCATGCTGAATTTGCCCTGCAGGCCGGTGGTTGGTTGATGGTGCAGCAGGGAAGTCACCATCGCGTGGTTTGCTCCAAGGTCTACTTTTTCAACGTCGGAAGGTTTGATGTCATTCTGCCGGATCAGGCGCAGCATTTCTCCCATGGCGGGGTGAGAAAGCGATCCGGATGGATGCGGCTTAATCGACACACCCGGAGATGCGAATGTCCAGGGCCTGCCCAGTTTCCCGTCGATGGAGTCCGGATCAAAGCTTCCGCCGGCAGCCTGAAAGAATCCTCGTGGCGCTTCCAGAATATCTTCTGCAGCGGTCCATCCCCGCAGCGCCAGGTCCGCGGCAACAGTTCCATTTTCCGCCGCGTGACCGGCATGAAAGGGCTTGGTCATCGAGCCGAAATTATCTCGAAAGCCTCCGCCCTGTGCGGCTGCGATGGAGAGGGCATATGCCGTCTGGAGCGCGTTCAATCCCCGCACTTTCGCGCAGGCCGCTCCGCTGCCGATACTTCCGCACGTCCCGGTTGTATGAAAACCGTCGTCGTAATGGCGAGGTGAAATCGCCTCGGCAATTTTGCATTCGACCTCGACTCCCACGTGATACGCGAGCATCATGTCGCGCCCGCTACGCCGTGACAGTTCGCAGAGCGCGAATACCGGCGGAAGAACCGAAACGGTCGGATGCGTCAGCAATCCGTATATGCGGTCTTTCGCCACGGCAAGCTGGGTATCGTCAAAATCGTCTGCATGAATCGAGACTCCGTTGGCGAAGGCCGCAAAACGCGGATGGCTTTTCGCTCCGCTTCCAATGATGCTTGCTTTCTCTTCCGCAGATCCAAACGACTTCACATATTGCCGCACGATCGGTCCCATGTCGGAGGCGGATCCCGCCAGTGCCAGGCCAAAACCATCCAATATGGACTTCTTGCCCAGGTCGATGACATCCGGCGGAATGTCCGCGTACTTCGTATTGACGATAAATTCCGCAACGGATTTTGTAAGTCCCGGCGCATTGGGAAATTCCGCAGCAGGGGCCGGCGATGCGGAAACGGGTCTGGCGCCGATCGTCAACGCAGAGAGAGTCAGCGAATTCCTGAATAATTCCCGACGATTCATAGCAGGTTGCTTCCCTTCATACAGCAACAGACTATATTGTGTGGTTGTTGGTTCAGCAATATCATACGGTTTCTGCGCATGACACATTCCCACCCATCGACTTCCGTAGCTTCTGTCTGGGAACCTCCCCCCGCGCCTGAAAAGGTGCGAACAGGCATCAGAAGAATCGAGCCATCGATCAGAATGACTATGGTTGCAGCGGTGTTGCACATGGCAGTAGCCGCCCGCGCGACACAGACCCCGAGTATCGAGCTCGGAGCAATTCTGGATCGTGCCGCGGACTATGTCGCCGCATACGAAGACCGCGACCTGGGCAATGTGGTTTCCTTCGAAACCTATGTTCAGGACCTGTTCCTTGATCGAGGCTTTGGGTTACCTTTCTCCAGGCAGCAACGCCGGACCGAATCCGATTTCCTGATTGTGCTTGTCGGAACGGAGCGCTACGGAGTTCGGATAGTAAAGAGCGTCAATGGCAAACAGGTGAAAGGCGAATCCCGCAACCTCGATACGTTACTGGACAATTCGCCGGATGGACTTCGAAAGCAAATAGCCGCTCTGAACCTCGAGAGCAGTCAATACAACCTGGGCCCGGTGTTCGGTCAAATCAATCTTCCAATATTCGCGCTCAAGGTAGTTCGCCGCAGCCAGGCTCCGCGCTTTTCTTTCGAACGCCGGGGGAACTCCCGGATCGACGGAATTCAAACCGTCGAGATTCGGTATCAGGAACTTCGCTCGCCGACTCTTGTTCACTCGGACAAAGGAAATTCGATTTTGTCGTCCGGCAGTCTGTGGATTGAGTCGGCGACCGGCCGTGTGTTCAAGACCGAGATAAACTTTGAGAATCCCGATACCAAAACAAAAGGTCGCGTTACGGTGACATACGATGCGGACAAGACGCTAGGCATACTCGTTCCCACGTTATTGAGTCCTGATTTTGGCGGAAACCGACACATGTCCTTAGCGCTGGAAGTGGAGCTGGCCCGATGCCAGTCGACAGGCAAACAGCATTGGGCCGATTGTCGAAGAGTTACTTTCGAACTTGGGAAATCTTTTGACGAGCGGCCAGGCAGGTGGCAAGTCCCACACAAACCATTACGAGGCTGCTCGGCTCGGGCACTCTGGTTTCGCTCGGAGTGAATGTAAGATCATCGAATCCGATTCCGGCAACCGGACCGTTCCAGATCGCTTCGACCCGAAGAATTGTTGGGGACGTAATGCTCAGAAATGCGTATGGACTGCCAGTGAAATCGCCGGAAAGCGCTGTCCCAACAAGGTTGCCGCCAACTGCAGCGTCATAGGCATTCAAGGTCCAGTTGTCGATATCGCCTCCCCCATCTCCTCCCCAGAGGCCAACGAACGACTGTGGCGCGGCAAAGGTAAAGATCATGGGATTGATGCTGAGAGCTGTGCCAGGTGTAAAACTCGCAATAGCTTTGGTGGCAGAGTGAAATGAAACTCCAAATCGGTTGTCGAAGATTTCGACAACGGACGCATCATGTGCTACCGACAGTTCTCATGAGTTTTCATGCGGAAGTGTTGACGCTGGTCAGAGGTGGGGTTAGGATTTGTGCACATTTCGAGCACGTTACAAAAAGGAGAAACCGATGAAGCGGACCATATGGTCATTGGCAAGCGCAGTAATCTTTACTGCAGGACTGGCGTACATAGCGAACGCTCAGGCGCCGGCGCCAGGAGCGGCCACCCAGGGCGGGGCGGCGGCAGTACCCGGCGGCCCGGGAGCACGCGGTGCGGGACGGGGCGCAGTGCCGGCGGGACCGCCTCAGCCGGTGCCGCCGGAAGTGGCTATTCCGCGTCCGACGGCGGAGGAAGTCGTCAAGGTAAATGACGAAATCACTCGCCTGATCAATTCGGACAAGTCCGCGGCCAAGCCGCTGCTGGACAAATATCGTTCGCTAGCCGTCGTGCAGATCCCGCGCGATAACAGTGCGATTCGCCCTGTGCCGCGGAACGCGATGAAGCATGATTCGTATGTGGAACTCGCCAAGAAGGGCGACATCGATCTTCTGCTGGTGGGCGACTCCATCACCGATCTTTGGCGGAACTCGACCGAAACCTATGCGACATATTTCGGCAAATACAAGGTGGGCAATTTCGCGATTTCCGGTGATACCACGCAAGGCGTTCTCTGGGGTCTGCAAAACGGCGAAGGCACCGGATTCCAGCCCAAGGCCATCATGATGATGATCGGCACCAACAATTCCGGCTCCAACACTGGCCCGGAGATTGCCGAAGGCGTCGGGGCCATCGTGTATGAATTGCGCAAGGATTTTCCCAAGGCGAAGATTCTCCTTCTGGCAATCTTTCCGCGAAACGCACCCACCTCTCCGGCCCGGAAGGTTAATGCCGACGCAAGCGCGATTTATTCCAAACTCGCGGACAACAAGAATGTCTTCTACATGGATATCGGGAAGGGTTTCCTGTCTCCTGACGGAACGATTTCGACCGAAATCATGGCCGATGGCCTGCACCCGACTGCAAAGGGATACGTGATCTGGGGTGATGCCGTTAAGGCTAAACTCGCGGATTTGATGAAGTAAGCTCAGGGACAAAGGGCGGGGGAACTCGCCCTTTGTCCAAAATCTCGATGACGCGGCTAGTGGGGTGCAGCCATCATCCTCTGGCGCATCGCCAGTCCTTCCTGACGATAGCGTTCGCAGTCGGCCGGCGTGGCGGGGATATGATCCCGTCGATCTCCAAATGCCGGATTGAATGCGCGTTCCATGGCGGCGAACTCGAGAACGATGCCGTTTGGATCCTGAAAGTAAATGGAGCTGATCCAGACACTCTCGGTGACTGTTTCAGAAAGCTGCGAGGGTGACGCATCGTGACGCATGATGGTGCTCACTTCCACCCCTCTTGCAAGCAACTTGTCGCGGTATTCGGTGATTTTCTCAGGTGCCACATCGAAGGCGAAATGGTTCATTGAGCCGTGAGAGGAAACAATTTCTGCAGGGTTGCGCATCGCGGTTGCAGGATCGATATTCGATTTGGGATTTGAAATACCCGGCTCGCGTGCCGGGGCGTCCGGGAACCAGAAGAACGCAAACAAACCGCCTCCGCCCATGTCAAAAAAGAAATGCTGCCCCATACCTCCGGGTAGATCCAACGTGCGAACCAGCGGCATACCGAGCACGTTCGTATAAAAATCGACCGTGGCCCGCATGTCCTTGCACACCATCGCCACGTGATTGACACCACGCAGTTCAAATTCGGAATTCGTGTTACTCATGACTCGTGTTCCTTTCAATTGACCTCGGGCACTATAGCGGATTGCGCGTCGCGCGTTCCTAAATGATTTTTAAGCATTCCCCAGGATGTGAATGAATAGCAGGTCGCGCGGAAAGTCCCCTCCTCAGCTCCTGAGGGACTCGCCGAAGGCAGGCTACTGTAGGCGCGGTCTATGACCGCGCCCATTCTCGAATTGGGAGATCGCGCGCGGGCATAGACCGCGCCTACAGTGGGACAGGAG
>JBGPBY010000077.1:0-19000 GCA_041481485.1 Terriglobia bacterium | reverse complement strand
ATTTGGGGGCAGAGATCGCCGTCTACAGTCGGAAGCGCATTCCTCGCTTAGTGCTTGTTGCCGTTACCTTTGCCGTTTCCGTTTCCTCGTCCATTGTTCCCGCTGTTCCCGTTGTTCCCGTGGCCGTTATCGTGGTCTTCCCGGAATTCGTCAGCCTCGAAATGCTTACCTTTGAAGGCCGGCCCCTGTACCTTATATACGCGGTACTCTCTCTCCCGGAATTCGTGAAGGCGTTCAATCCTGTACTTCTGAAGTCCCGGCGGAATCGACTTGTAGGCAATCCCTACCCAGGGGCCATTGTATCCCGTTCCCCAAAACCAGTCGTTGCCATGGAGATAGTAGTAGCGTCCGGAGATAAAGAAAATGTCGAACGGTATGCCGACGGCAACGTATGCGGCAGGTTCTGCCAGATACACCATGGTCGGCCGCTCGTGCACAATCACCGGAGGCGGCTGGCCGATATTGACGTTAATGTTGACCTGAGGGCTGGCCGAAACGGTCCAAAAGCCGTTGGAAGGTGCTATGCACAGCAGACCCGCCGCTCCCATCGTCATGATGGCTAACTTCCTGAATCTTGGCGTCATTGTCATACTCCTTTACTGTGACTGCGTCTGATAATTCCTGAGCCAGATCTGGGCATCCTACCCCAGGCGGCAGTATAGAAATGGCAATTCAAGAACCATTCAGACCCCTTGTAACTCGAAGAAAAATCAGGAGCGCTTATGCGACAAACGCTCTCCTGAAATTCAACTTGGTGGATGGGGGGAAGAAATTCCGGGACGGGCCCCGGAAACAGAATGTTGCCGCGAAGCGGCATCCCTGTTGATCCGCGTCAGCGGCGGCATGCCGCTTTGCCACCGGCGTGAGCCGGTGGAAAATTAAACGGCATCACGCGTTGCTAACGCGGCTGAGGATCCAGTCGACGGCTTCGGATAACGACATCACGCGCGCATCCGGAACCGCATTCGGCGCCTGTTCGTCGTACCCACGGTCGATCAGGATGGTTTTACACCCGGCACTGGCTCCGGCGTCGATATCGCGCCAGCGATCTCCTGCAAGATAGCTTTGCTTCAGATCGACGCCGTACTGCTCAGCAGCGCGAATCACCAGTCCAGGTTTCGGCTTCCGGCAATCGCAGGCATCGGCATTGTCATGAAAACAGGTGAAGACGTCGTCCAGAGGAAGTTCCTCGCGCAAGCGACGATGAATCAACTCCACGTTTTCCCTGGTTTGCCGGCCACGCGCCACATCCGGCTGATTGGTCACAACCAGCAGCAGGTACTCTTCTTCCTTCAGTCGTGCAAGTGCCCCCGCCACATCCGGAAAAATCCTTAGTTCTTTGGGAAGCGCAGGCGGATAGGGCTTCCCATCGATGACAACGGCTTCATTCAAAACTCCATCGCGATCGAGAAACACGGCTTTGCGGGTTGCAAGTGGATTCGATTTAATTTGCATAGCGTCTGCACAGCCGGCCAGCGAAGGCCCGCAGTGAAACAAGCATTTTAGCTCAATTCAAATTGGCTCTGTTTTCCGGGGAGCTCAATTGGACGAGAGCACCTTTCATGCTATGGTCCCGTCGGAGGATCTGAAATTCTAAATGCGAATTGCGAAGTGGTTGCGTACGCTCATCTGGGAACACCCGGTGTTTTGGGTTGCTCTCGGCGTTCCTCTGTTCATGCATCTTTCCAAACTGCCGGACAACAGCTGGAACATGGAAATCCTGATTGCGCGCAATCTGCTGGATGGATTTGGGTTCGTTGGCGCACCCTTAGATCCTCCGGCATTATGGAGACCTCCCCTGCCCGTCGTTGTTTTACTTCCAATTCAAATGCTGACTCAGGATCCCCTGCGGATCTACGCGGTGTTCGGCACGCTGGCGCTGCTGGGCTTTACCCTGGCGATGTTCTATCTCATGAAAATGCTGGGTGGTCCGCTTGCCGCTCACTTTGCCCAACTGATTATTCTCGCCTCACCGGCATACACGATGGTTCTCAACCGTATCTATACTTATAACGGTTATCTTCTCTTTCTCGGTCTCGCAACCGCTGCGGTTCTCACAACGTTGTGGTCCTGGAAACGGGTGGACTGGAGGCGCGATGTGCTTTCCGGCTTGTGCTGGGGTGCGGTATTTCTGACGCGTCCGGAAGCCATTCTGCTTTTCGGAGCCGGCTTGTTGGCCTACTTCATATTCCATCGATCTCTTGGCCTTTCCATTCGAATGGCGGCAATCGGAATCCTCATTCAGGGATTGGCCTTTCTCCTGATCTACGCCCCGTCGGTGGTCACCTTCAGCAGGCTGCAGAAGAAGTACAACCTCATCGGCCAGGAATCGCTGATGACCTTTTATGCCGGAGCACACTTTGCGAGTAATCAACTCACAGGGGATATCGACGGGGAAGGTTATATCGAAACCTTGGAGCGGTACGGAACCCCCGCAAAATACAATTACAGCCTGATACGGTTCATGATTGCCCACCCGAGTGCGGTTTATATCCGAATCGGACAAAATCTGCGGAATTTCAGGACGATCATATTGGCGCAGGCCATGTTTTCCCCCTGGGATTACACTGCCTTTCTACTTGCAGGCTCCATACTGATTTTTGCGAGACCGCCATCCCTGCCGAGGAGCGCACTTGTCGGATACGGCATGCTGCTCGTTGCCGCCTCTCCTTACTTTCTGGTGTTTCATGCGGATGTCCGGTACACCCTGATGTTCGTTTTAATGTTGGGTCTTTTCATTTGTTTTACAGGATTGAGTTTCTGGACCTGGCTCGGTCCGTATCTGCGAAATAGCAGGAAGTGGAAATGGCTGCCGGTTTTGCCGACGATTGGCTTGATCATCCTGTGTAGCCAGCGGCTGGACACGGCTGTCAAAACGGCCTGCGACCATACCATCAATATGCAAATCTGGCGTGACCTGGCGGTAAGCTTTCGCGAAAAACTGGGAATCTCAGGCACTCCAGTCGTTCTCTTCATGGGCCCCGACGAAACGCTTTACTCCGGTGGTGACTTTCTCTGGTTTTCCTATTTTGCGCGGACCGCAATGCCGTGGTGTGGTTCGCCAACCTGCAGCGCCGGCGAAAAGACATTTCCGCGCGATAAAATGTATTCCTACCTGGGAAAACCGCTGGACTACCTTTGGCTGCCCGATGCGAAACTGCCGAGTACGGCAGCACCATACAAGCTCATCGCGGAACATGTTCCGATTGCCAGTTTGGGTCCGTATTCTCTGATCGAAGTATCGAAGCACTGAATGCCCCTTCAGGAAATCATGGTTTTGGTGCCCTCGAAATCGAAACGGAAGCGCACTTCTTTCAATCCGGCATGATGCAATTTTCCGTTTCTTCGGAAGGCCGGCACCGGAGTTAGGTGCGGGAGCGCAGGCTTGCAGACAAGCTGCGGGTACACTACCCTTTGCATATGCGTTCCGACGAACAACCCGGGCGTCAGCAACTCTCAGCGATGCGTGCAATTTCCGGTGAGATGCGCCTACAGCTGGCAGAACAATTGTATTGGTCGGCTCGACGAATGAAAGCTGCCGGATTGCGCAGCCAGCACCCGGAATGGTCCGACAAACAGATCGAATCGGAAGTCACGCGCATTTTTCAAAATGCCCGAAGCTGACCTATTTCTGCTGTACATTCGTCCCCTTAACAACGCACGGATTCCCTACATTATCGGAGGAAGCATTGCTTCGGCCTTCTATGGCGAGCCACGGCTGACTTTCGACGTCGATCTCATTGTTTTTTTAGATCCAGAGAACGTTCGAAGAATTCCGGAAATTTTCCCCGACGCGGAGTTCTATGTGCCGCCGCTGGAAACCATCACCGAAGAAGCGTTAACGGAACGTGGCCACTTCAATCTCATACATTTTGCAACCGGTTTTAAAGCGGACTTTTACAATGCCGGACGAGACGAACTGAACGCCTGGGGCTTTCGTTTCAAAAAAGATGTTCCGTTCCACGACACAACTGTGACGTTGGCCCCGCCCGAATATGTCATCGTCCGCAAGCTTGAATATTTTCGCGAAGGCGGTTCGGAAGAACATCTGCGCGATATCCGCTCCATTCTCGCGGTCTCAGCAGAACAGATTCGGATGGGGGATCTCATGAACTGGATTCAACGTTTGAATTTAGCCTCCGAGTGGAGACGTGTTGAAAAGTGACGGACTCTCTCATGAGTCGAAGTGCCCAAACACTGATTGCCACTTCAGGAAATCATGGTTTTGGTGCCCTCGAAATCGAAACGGAAGCGCACTTCTTTCAGCCCGGCATGATTCATGGCGTGACGCAAACGGGTCTTGTCTTCTGTGTAGAACATGAGAAATCCACCGCCTCCGGCGCCGATCAGTTTCCCGCCGAGAGCGCCGTTCTGCATTGCCAGTCCGTACCATTCATCCACTTTCGCATTGGTCATGCCGGAAGAGCGTTGCCGTTTCCAATTCCAATGCACGTTCATCAGTTCAGCGAATTTGTGGAGATTTCCGGACTCCAGCGCTTCCTTGCTCTGCCAGCCCAGATCTTTAACGTAGTGCAGATTCTCGATCATCTTCCGGTCGCTTGTTTTGCTGCGATCATCCTGATCCTTGAGAATTGTCGACGCCGAACGCGAGTAGCCCGTGAAGAAAAGTAGCAGGTTGTCCTCGAGGTTGTAGAGAGTCTCGCTGTCCGTCTTCAGTGGAGCAACGTCAACGCTGTCGTTGGACTGAAATTGAAAGCAAGTCACGCCGCCAAAGGCACTGATGAACTGATCCTGTTTGCCGATCGGCTCCTTCAGAAGATCGAGTTCAATATGACAGGCCTGCTCGGCCAACTCCCGTGGATGTACCAGATTCTTGCGAAATGTGTGCAGTGCCTTCAACAGAGCTGCAGTGAAGCTGCCGGAACTGCCAAGGCCGGTTCCCGCTGGAATATCCGCCATACTGGAGATTTCAAGATTCGTTTCGTGAATCCGTAGCAGCTTCAGGGCTTCTCGGAAAATCGGATGTTCAATTGCCTCCGCATTCGGAACCCGCTCCAGTCTGGAGTACTTGATGATGAGATCGGTTACAAAGGTCTCGTGGATGGTGATGTAGACATACTTATCGATTGCCGCGGCGATCAGAAAACCACCGTGTTCGCGATAATAGGAAGGCAGGTCTGTTCCGCCCCCTCCCAGTGAAATTCGCATGGGACTTCGTGTGATGATCATTCGTTACCCTGATAAAGTGACTGAATAATTTTCAGAGCCTCGTGGGCGTCCCGCAGATTTCCATTTGGCTCGCTTCCACTCCGAATGCATTCGGCGAAATAAGAAAATTCCAAAGCCCAGCTCTGATCCGCTCCCGGATATTCCCAGACTGTGGTTTCCGGAGGCCCCATTTGCGGCAGCATTTTGTAGTACGTGAGACGTTCCACGCCATAGCTGCCGCCCAGCCCGTCGATTTGCAACTTTGCGTCGCGGCCGAAAATCTCGAAACTGAAGAGGTTCTTCCATTCCGTGCAACTGACATGCAGCCATGCCGCCTGATTCCTCTCGGTTCTGAGCAACATGAACGCGTTGTCTTCGACCGGCATTTTCCAGAAGTATGTATCGACATGCCCCTGGACCTTTGGAAACTCTCCGGCAAACCATCGAGACAAATCGATCAAATGAACGCCCTGGTCCAGCAGTTCGCCACCGCCGGCGATTTCCGGGTTTGCGCGCCATTCCTTTTCGTAACCCAAACGCCCGCCATGGCCATAGCGGCCGCGAATGTACATCAGGTCACCCGGTTCGCCCGAATCCCAGATTTTGCGGGCTTGAATGAATGCAGGATGAAAGCGGTGATTGAACCCCACTTTCACGGGAACTTTTGCAGACAGTGCGCGCTGCAACAGGGGCTCGAGTTCCTTTGCGTTTCGCGCAGCCGGTTTTTCGACCAGAACGGGTTTGTTCCGTTCCACGGCTGCCAGCGAAATGTCGCACAGCATATTGTTGGTCGTGGCGACAATGATCGCCTCGGTGGACCTGTGATCCACCACCCTTCTCCAATCGGAGAAATGCTCACAGTTTTCGTGCTGCGAGGCGAGACGTTCGGCGCGCGAAGCATCAATATCGGCAACTGCGACAACCTGATGATCGTTTCCCAGCGCTGCCGCGCGCTTCGCACCAATTAGACCGCAGCCCACTATTCCTATTTTCAATCCTGGAACTCCAGGCCACGATCTGAGGGAACGATGCGCCGCAGTGTAAAGACATCGCTCTTCTGAATCCGTTCGCGGTACTTCGGGAAATTTCGCCAGTCATCCCACACGGCGCTGATCAGTTTTCCGCTGATTCCGTCACTTTCAGCAGATGCCAGGAACACGGCAAGTTCTGCGGCCAGCTCCAGTGAAGCGCCCCCTTCATCGCGTTGCTTGATGGAACGGCGATAAAAATCATCGCCCGCGCGTTCCGGACCGGCCTCGAGTATTTGATCCAGCAGCCGCGTATTCAACGCTCCGGGAGCAATGGCATTGACGTCGATATGGCTTGTTCGCAATTCTTCTGCAATTGTCTCCGTGAAACGCACCACCGCAGCTTTGGAAGCCGCGTATGCCGTAAAGCGCGGCAGCGGGGCGGTGGCCCCGCCTCCGGATAAGTTGATGATCTTTCCATACTGCTGCTGCTTCATCAGCGGAACGATCGCGCGCGACATGGCCACGGTACCAAACAGATTGATGCGGAGGGCGTCACACCATTCCTGCCAATCCGCGTCTTCAAATGCTCCGATCGGACCATATATTCCCGCATTGTTCACGAGAATATCGACGCGTCCGAAAATCCGCACCGCACGTTCTCGTATGGCATCTATATCTGCCGACTTGGAAACGTCAGCACAAATCCATTCCACCGGACGCGCTGCAGTTTGAGAAATATCTTCTGCAACACGTTGCATGAGTTCTCCGTCGCGAGCCGACAGCACCAGGCCGGCTCCCGCCTTTGCAAACGCTCTCGCGATGGATTCACCCAGCCCTCTATTCGCTCCCGTTATTACTGCAACTCTATTGTTCAGGTTCATCGTATTCAATTCCGCGGTTTCCCTACGGCGAAATATAAGACTTCATTTTGTTTTTCAAACGCACCCGCCAGAAAACGCGTTTGATCGATGACGGCAGCACGCCGCATGGCGCGCTGCAGCAGTTCCGGTTTGATCTCCTCACGATAGATCGGCCAGCCGGTTGAAATTACAAGCAAGTCCGAACCCGAAAGGGCTTCAGAAAGCTGATTTGTCAGCTGAAACTGGCCGGCGAGTTCTTCGGGAAGATGGCGTACTACCGGATCATGAAACACAACGCTGACGCCACGCTGAGTCAGCCAGATACCGAGATTGACGGCTTCCGAACGGCGCAGCGTATCCGTGCCTGCCTTGTATGTCAGACCCAAAACGGAGACTCGGGCAGGAACCTCCACGCCCTCGAGAAGTTGAGCCGCTGCTTCCTGTACCCACTTCTTATGCACTTCGTTGCTTTCCAGCGCACCGGCAAGCAACGGCGTCTCGACTCCGAAATCAATTCCCTTCTGGATCAAAAAGCGCGCATCTCTCGCGAGGGTGCCTCCGGCGAAGGGCCCGCCCGGTCCGAGATACGCCCCGGGACCGATACGGCTTTCGCTTTTCAGACCGCGTTCCACTTCCTTGGCATCCGCGCCCGTCCTCTCGCACAACCGGGCAATTTCGTTTGCCATTGCCACCGACACCGCAAGAAAGGAATTCAATGCGTGTTTTGTCATCTCTGCGGATTTGATGGACATCCATTCCAAACGTGGACAGAAGCGGCTGAGTATATTTTCAACTCGATCGCGACCACGATCCCCGTCAAATCCTACGACGATGCGATCCTCCGCTCGAAAGCTTTTCAGCGCCTTTCCCAAACGAAGGTTCTCGGGTGAGTAGGAGAAAATTATCTCCTTCTCCGGATCCTTCGCCTTCCACCGTGTGTGGAGGTTGTCGGTGAAGCCTACCGGGACCTGAGAAGAAATTATGACGATCGAGCCGGATCGAATATGTGGAAAAGCATCGTCAAGGCGGCTTTGCACAAAATCCACATCCGCATTGTCATTTTCGTCAACGGGAGTGTCGAATGTTACCCAAACGACCGTGGCTTCGCGGAGTGCTTCACCATAATCCGAACTGAACTTGAGAAGCCCGGAACGCTGCCCCTCGCCGATAAGTTCCGTCAGGCCCGGTTCGAGAATCGGGGGCTTGCCGTTTTTCAGATCGCGAACAACACCTTCGTCCGGATCGATTCCCCAAACGGGAAAGTGTTCCTGTGCAAGGCAAGCCGCAGTGACACAGCCCAGGTGCCAGAGTCCGAAAACGGCAATAACAGGTTCGTGCTTCATGCGCGCACTTCAAACAGCCACTGGTTCTGGATCAGATAATGCAGGGTGCGCTGCACGCTTTCACGAATCGTCAAACTGGGTTTCCAGCCAAGGGATCGAATCTTCTTACAGTCAAGAAAAATGAAAGGGCTATCCCCGATCCACCCTCGATCACCGCCCGCGTAACGCCGGGTCGGAGTGACTCCCAGTTCCCCGCAGATCCAGCCCAGCGATTGATCCACGGCGCAATATTCGTCGGTGCCCAGATTGAAAAAATTCACTCCGCTTCCGTCCGGCGTCTTGTCGACCGCAGTCAGAATGGCATCGATGCAATCTTGAATATAGAGATACGATTTGCGCTGCTTGCCGTTGCCCAGCACGTCGATTTCACGGGGATTGTCCGTCAGCTTCCGGTAGAAATCGAACACATGACCGTGGGTATACCGTTCGCCGAGAATCGAAACGAAGCGGAAGACGAAACCCTGCATTCCGTAACCTACGCAATAGGCGGAAATCAGTCCCTCTCCGGCCAGCTTCGATGCACCATACAGCGAGGTTTGCGTCGGAAACGGACAATCCTCGGGAGTCGGGAAAATATCAGGTTCTCCGTAAATCGATCCGGTTGAACTGAATGCAATGCGACGCACACCATTCTTTCGCATCGCTTCAAGGACATTGAAAGTGGCTATTGTATTCTGCTCGAGGTCGGTCGCCGGATGATCCGTTCCGTGCCGGACATCGGCGTTCGCGGCAAAATGGACGACGAATTCCGCTCCCTGCACGGCCTGTGTCAGCCGGCCGCTGTCCAGAGTATCTCCTTCAACCAGCCTGAAGCTGGACGATTTCAGCGCTTCCGACACAAACTCTCGGCGCCCCGTTGAAAAATTATCGTAGCCGGTAACTTTATTGCCGGACGCCAGCAGCCGATCCACCAGATTGCTGCCGATGAATCCGGCACAGCCTGTTACAAAGTAGTGCAATTCGTATCTCCAGAAGAATGAGGTGCGTGAGAAAGCAGACGAACCGGTCTCGAATTCAATCGAACAGCCGGACCGCGAAATTGTATCAAAGGTATGTCAGTAGATATCCGCGTTGGAGCTGGCACGGTTCGCGTTGTGTACATTTTGCACCAGATTCAAAGGCTGAACCCGAAACTTCGCCAGCGCCCTGAACCAACTCATGGGATCGCGGAACAAAGAGACCTTTTTTCCTTCATTAAAAGATCTGGACCGGTAATTCACTGGAATTTCCACGAGAGAGTAACCTTTGCGCAGCAGTTTAATGACAAGCTCATAGTCGAAATCGAATCGATTGCACTGAAATCTTAAGCCAAACAGGCAATCCCGCCGGAATACTTTGTACATCGTGAACGGATCGTTCAAGCGCTGCCGATAAAGGATGTTGAGCAAGGTACAGAAAAAAATATGTCCGAAATTGAGCAACGCGCCCATCACGGGCTGGTCCGCAAAGTGACGCATTTTCATGAGACCGTTGTTGTCATGGCGAGTGCCGAGCACGAAAGCGGTCTTCCCCATGCGCAACGGTTCCAGCAGAGCGTCATAGTCCGCCATGTCATATTCGAGGTCGGCATCCTGGATGAGAATGAAGTCCCCCGTGGCATGGACAAATCCGGCGCGAACGGCGTGCCCTTTCCCTCGCGGCTTGTCCTCGAGCACCACCTTGACCCGGGGATGATCCTGATATTTCAAAACGACATCTCTGGTCCCATCCCGGGAATTGCTCTCGACAATGATGATTTCAATACTCAGACCATCGACTTTCTTCAGAAGCAGCTGCTCGATAACCTGCTGGAAGGTCCGGGCCTCATTGAAGACCGGCATAATTATGGAGAGTTTTCGTACCGGTGCGGGTTCCTGCCTGCTCGCAATTGCCACCAGTCTTCGGGAATTGATGCTGCTCAGGGGATCCGGACGGACCAGCACACGGCTGAAGTTCGTGACGAACAGCAGATTTTGCAGCGTATTGAAATTGAAGTAAAAGAGACGACGCTCCCGGAGTTCGGTTCGGTACTTTCCAATCATTTTCGCGAACCAGTGATCCAGTGTGGGAAGCGTGACCAATAAGAGTCCTTTGGGCTTCAGCAACTGGTGTACGACGCGCAACAAATGCGCTGGATTCCTGGACTCATCCAGGCAATCGGAAAGTATGCAAACATCAAAGCTGGCCGCCGGCAGATCCGCGCTTTCAATTTCTCCTGCGATAGCGCGTCCGGTATCACTCTTCAATTGAGATCGAAAAGTTTCGGCAACATGCCCGGAGGAGTCCAATACCGTTACATCAAAACCTTTATTTTGAGCCTCAGTCAGAAATTCTCCGGCGCCACCTCCCACCACCAGCAGCCGGCCCGCAGTCAACGGCCCATAATCCGCGATCATTTCCAGATACTTCTGCGCGCCGATCCGGCCAGGTTTGGAAACGAGCGGTGTACTTTCCTTTGGGGCTCGAGGCTGAGGGTTGAGAAATCCCAGGCGGCATTCAGAACAGGACTGAAGATGCAAATCCTTGATTACAGCATCATTTTGAAATTGCGAATTTCCACAAATCGGACAACGCCGGAGTTCGCCGTCTGCACCAATCACTTCGACTGCAATGTCAGTGGCAAATAATTTTCTTTCGGTTTTCATTACTGAAACGGATCAGCTCCCAAAGAGATTGAACGGACTGGATGTTCCGTAGAAAAATCCGCGGCAAATCCCTTTTTCGCGTGACCTATCAAGTTCCAGTCATGTTCCAAAATACCACAAACCCCCGACAATGATAGCCGCAGATGCTCTTTGGCAATCGAAATGGCAGCGCGGAAATCCGAATTCTGGTGTTATAAATGGTTCGCATGTTCCATCAAGGCATCAATTTCTCCAGTGAATGACCTCATGCCCGCGGTCATTCTTGCCGGAGGACTTGCAACTCGGTTGAGACCGCTTACCGAAAAAATACCAAAGGCTCTTTTGGAAGTTGCCGGTCACCCGTTTCTCTGGCACCAGATTCAGCTTCTCAAGAGCCATGGCATGCGGAAAATAGTCCTCTCCGTCGGATATCTGGGCGAAATGATCCAGGAAACGTATGGCGACGGGTCGGGACTGGGGATATCCCTGGAGTATTCCTTCGATGGACCGGAATTGCTCGGAACTGCCGGCGCGATTCGAAACGCACTGTCCCTGCTGCCCGAACAATTCTTCGTGCTTTACGGAGATTCTTACCTCACCTGCGACTATCGCTCCGTAGAAGCATCGTTTCGATCGAGTCGAAAGCCGGGACTGATGGCCGTATTCCGCAACGAAGGACTCTTCGACAGCAGCAATGTGGAATTCGATGGGAAAAATATTTTGAAGTACGACAAACGCGATCGTTCGCCGGAAATGCACCACATCGACTACGGGTTGGGAGCCTTCGACAAACACGTCTTTTCCGAATTGCCGGCTCGTGAAAAACGCGACCTCGCCGCTGTATATCAGCGGCTCCTGCACGAAGGAAAACTGGCGGCGTTTGAAGTCCACGAGCGATTCTATGAAATCGGATCGCTGGAGGGACTGCGCGATACAGAAACGTTTCTGAAGACCGCAGCGAAACACGGATAGTACGCTAAACTCTTTGGCGGTGGAATGGCTTGAATTTACAAAAGGGTAACGTAATCTCTCATCGAAACTCGGCGATCCTGCTTTTTTTTGCGGTCTTCTTCTGTTACCTGTCGCTTGCTCCGGGATCAACGACTGGCCGAGGCTATGTTTCCGAGGAACTGGATTCCGGGTCACGAATGCTGGAAGTGTTCAACACCTGGTTCAAGGGCCGGCCCATTCCTCCGATGTTGTGGTCCCGGCACGGACCGATTCCCGTTGTCTTGAACCTCATATTCATCAAGTTCGGGAAGCTTTTCCTGTCAGCGGATTTTGGCCTTTCCCTGGAGCCGGTGCTCTCCACATCACTGCTCGTCGTCGTTCTGTTTCTGTGGTTGCGCAAACTCTGCTCTGCCGGCATGAGCTTGTTATTGGCGGTAACCGCCGCTTTCGGAACGATGCTCTGGCCATATGCCTATATCGGCCTGGAAACCAAACAATCGTTGTTTGTCATGCTTGCCGCTTATCTGGGACTGGCCTCGGGAAAGATCCAGGGCTGGCCCAAACTGATTCAATTCGCTGTGGTCTGCGGTTTGGCGCTCAACCTCAAGGCAACGGGTATCGTCATGTGGCCGGCAATTGCATATCTGATTTACGCTCAATTCCATGACGAATGGCGATCGCGCATTCCAGAAATGCTCGTCACGTCATCGATAGTTGCGGCTATTATGGGATTCGGCTACTGGAGTCAGAAATTGTATTGGGGGCCCCTGGGCGGAGGGGCAAACAATATCAGGCCGTGGATGATCCACTCTCCATTTCAGATTTTTCCCAATGCCCTCGCACTCTTCGGCTCACCCACAAAAGGAGTGTTCCTCTATGCTCCGATACTTTTGGTGAGCATATTCTGTGTTGCCCGCGCATTCCGCAGGGACCGTCACGTCGCGATCTTTACAGTCCTGCTGACGGCGTGCGTTGTCGGGTTCATGTCCCTAATGACATTTGGCTCCGATGAAGTGTGGGGGCCGCGCTATATGCATCCGATCGTCGCACCGTTTATTCTGTGCATCGGAGCCGCATGGCCGAAATTCGAATGGCGGCGGCATTTTTCGATTGTGATTCTGTCTCTCGCTGGAATCATCATTTCGTTTCTGGGTGCTTTCTACTATTACGGCATTCAAGACTTCGCCATGTTGAGAGCGGGACAAAACACCATGGAGTGGATCAACGGCGATCCGCTGTGGAACGACATGCTCCTGCATGCCCGCCTGTTCGATTCATGGATGCGCGAACCCAAGGGACCCGACAACTGGACTCCGTCCCACCTGTGGGTTTGGGAAGCCCCGAAAGGAGCGCTGCCCTGGGCGGCCATCGACCTGCGTGAGTTCAATCAGCCACAATCGGCACTTCTCGGTTTGTGGGATCGTGAGAAATCCGGAAACGACTTGCTGCTCTTCAGGCTCTGCAAATTTTCGCTCTACGGCGGGCCGTTGTTCCTGATCTTGACTTTGGTGAGCAGCTTTAGAATTACCGGCAAATCCCCAGTGCCGGAGATCCAGACTGTCCCAAAAATGACAATTGAACAGTGAACATTGCCTCCCGGATTGCTGGATCTGCCGCGCCTCCGGCGCTGAAATGTTTTTGTGTTTTACATTCCACCGGCTCACGCCGGTGGCTAAGGAATCGTGCCGCCGCTCCGCGGCTCAGAAAAGTGGGAACTGCGGAGCGGCAACAGTCCAGTCCCGGCGTGGGCTCGAATCTGTGCTTGAGCCGCGGAGCGGCGGCAGTCCGCTTGCCACCGGCGTGAGCCGGTGGAATGTAAATCACAAAAACATTTCAGCGCCGGAGGCGCGGCAGATCAATAAACTCCGTCCTTATACCGTGCGGCCGCGTTCCTTGCTTGATTTGCGGGCGATCACGGCTTGTGCGGCCGCCAGCCTTGCGATCGGCACGCGATACGGAGAGCAGCTGACGTAGTCGAGGCCGATGCTGTCGCAAAACTCGACGGACGATGGTTCCCCGCCATGTTCTCCGCAAATTCCCAGCTTGATTTTCGCGCGCACGGACCGGCCTTTTTGCACGGCCATCTTCATCAGGCTGCCGACTCCCTCCTGGTCCAATACCTGGAAGGGATCGACTTTCAGAATTCCGCGCCGCAGGTAATCGGCCGTAAACCCTCCCGCATCATCTCGGGAGTATCCGAACGTTGTCTGCGTCAGGTCGTTGGTTCCGAATGAAAAGAACTCGGCATTCTGTGCGATCTTGTCTGCAACCACAGCCGCGCGCGGAAGCTCGATCATGGTTCCGACCATGTATTCGACTTTCGATCCCTTTGCCGCAAAAACTTCAGCCGCGATGCGATCGACGATCAGTTTCTGCTCCTCGAACTCCTTCTCCGTACCGACTAGAGGAATCATGATCTCGGGTTTTACTTTCTTTCCCTTCTTCTGCACATTCGAAGCCGCTTCAAAAATCGCGCGGCACTGCATTTCCGAGATCTCCGGGTACGTAATTCCTAGCCGGCAACCACGGTGTCCGAGCATGGGGTTGAACTCATGCAGTTCTTCGACGCGGCTGAGCAGTTTCTCTTTTTCCATGATTTCACTGGCCGGCGCTCCCTTGACGCGCATGACCGCGAGCTCGACCATGAGTTCTTCCCTCTTGGGAAGAAACTCATGCAACGGCGGATCCAGAAGCCGAATCGTCACCGGCAGCTCGCCCATGGCGCGGAACAATCCTTCGAAATCCGAGCGTTGAAACGGAAGCAGTTTATCCAGCGCCTTTCGGCGATCCGCTTCGGTGCTCGAGAGGATCATCTGCTGCACAAACGGCAGGCGGTCTTCCGCGAAGAACATGTGTTCGGTCCGGCACAGGCCGATGCCTTCGGCTCCGAACTTGCGGGCCACTTCGGCGTCGCGCGGAATGTCGGCATTCGCGCGGACGCGCAGGCGTCGTACCTTGTCCGCCATTTTCATGAATTCGGCAAATGACCCGCTGTTCGGGTCGGGTTCGATTGTCGGCACCTGACCTTCAAACACCCTTCCCGTTGATCCTTCGACAGTAATGTAATCGCCTTCATGAAAGACCTGATTGCCGATCATCATGGTCTTCGTGCCTTCATCGATTTTCACGGCTTCCGCACCGACAACGCAGCAGATTCCCATGCCGCGTGCAACGACAGCAGCGTGGCTCGTCATACCGCCGCGCGACGTCAGAATACCTGCCGCTACTTCCATGCCATGAATGTCGTCCGGCGTGGTTTCCTTACGCACCAGAATCACACGGCTTTTCCCCGACTGAGAAACTGCATCATCCGAACTGAAAACGACTCGTCCGCTTGCAGCGCCCGGAGACGCGGGCAATCCCTTCGTGAGCTCCTTCACTTTCGCCTTGGGATCCAGCACCCGATGCAACAGCTGATCCAATTGCATCGGTTCGACGCGCATGACGGCATCTTCTGCAGAAATCAACTTCTCGCGAACCATGTCCACGGCAACGGTGACCGCGGCGCGGCCGGTACGCTTGCCATTCCGCGTCTGCAGCATGTAGAGCGTTCCCTCTTGAATCGTAAATTCAAAGTCCTGCATGTCGCGATAATGCTTCTCGAGATTCGTTGTAATCTGGCGAAGCTGTTTGTAACACTTGGGCATCGCGCGCTCGAGTTCGACCAAAGGAACAGGGGTTCGAATTCCCGCCACGACATCTTCGCCCTGGGCATTGAGCAGGAATTCGCCGTAAAACTCCTTCGCGCCGGTAGAAGGATTTCGCGTGAAGCCGACGCCGGTTCCCGAAGTCTCGCCCATGTTTCCAAAGACCATGGCCTGAACGTTCACGGCCGTCCCCAGGCTCTCGGAGATTTTGTTCATCCGGCGATAGTGGATGGCACGGTCGTTCATCCATGAACGAAATACAGCGTTGATCGACAAGCGCAGCTGGGATGAAGGTTCATCCGGAAAATCCGCTTTGGTGGATCGTTTCACCAGTTCCTTGTAGCGAGAGACAATTTCCTGCAATGAAGAAACAGGAATATCGGTGTCGAGCTTTGCGTGCGCGCCCTCTTTAACGGATTCAAAGATTTCGTCGAAGTGTTTCTTCTCAATCTGAAGAACAACGGATCCGAACATCTGAATAAAACGGCGATAGCTGTCCCAGGCAAATCGTTCGTTGCCGGACTTCTTCGCAATGGCTTTGACCGTGGCCTCATTGAGTCCAAGATTGAGAACGGTATCCATCATTCCCGGCATGGAAAACTTCGCACCGGAGCGGACGGACACGAGCAGGGGATTGTCTCCGGAACCGAGCTTCTGACCCGTCCGTTTTTCCAGCAGACTGACCGCATCCTTTAACTGCTTCTCGACGTCGTTGCCAAGCTTGCCCTTGTTCTCATAGTACTTGTGACACACATCCGTGCTGATCGTGAATCCAGGAGGGACCGGCAAGCCGGCATTGGTCATCTCCGCCAGACCGGCACCCTTGCCGCCCAGTGTGTCCTTCATCGTGCCCTTGCCTTCGGCCTTGCCACTTCCAAACGAGTAAACGTACTTCGCCATTTTTCGCTATTCCCCTTTTAACTCTTGTTGACAACAATCTCGGATATGTCCGCGACGCGCGAGAACGCGGCAAACAAGTTTGCCAGTAGATCCAGCCTGCGTTTACGAATCGACGGATCCTGGTGCATCACCATGATCTTTTCGAAAAACTGATCGATGACCGGCCGGCCTCCCGCCATCGTCTCCAGAATCCTGAAGTATTTGCGGCTGCGCTCCAGTTTCTCGATTTTCGCTTTCGCGGCGTCGAGAAATGCAAACAAACCGGATTCTGCGGGTTCCAGATTGGATTCTGCGGCAGCGGGTTCCACCTGTACGGAATCGGGCGGCGGCTCCGCCTGCTTCAGAATATTTTTGATGCGCTTGAAAGCGATCGACACCGCCTCGAAATCCGAACTCGATCGAATGCGGTGTATCGCCTCTGCCCGGTCCAGCGTTTCCGACGGATCATCACACCCGATGGCCGCCACCGCATTGATTTCGTCATAGGCAAACCCACGCTGGCTCAAAATAAATCGAAGCCTGTCCTCAAAGAACTGCTTCAGCTGCGGCGTGAATCCGTCTCCTGCGGCCTTCTGCATTGAAAACGGAAGCTTGTGATCGAGCAATACCTTGATGACGCCCTGCATCGCCCGGCGCAATCCAAGCGGATCTTCCGATCCCGTCGGGATCAATCCCACAGAAAAGCACCCCAGAACCGTGTCGAGCTTGTCCGCAATGGAAAGAACGGCCCCGGATTTTGTCTCCGGCGAGCGGTCGTCCATTCCCTGAGGTCGATACTGATCGTAGATCGCACGCCAGACTTCTTCTGATGCGCCTTCTTGCTTCGCGTACAGCCCGCCGACAATTCCCTGCAGGTCCGTGAATTCGCGAACAATGTCCGAAGTGAGGTCGCTCTTGCTCCACTGCACCGCACTCTCGAGCGCCGTCTTATCGACTCTTGCCTTTGTCAGTGTGTTGATTTTCCTGGCCAGCCTGGCGACCCGTTTCACCTTATCGGCGTAAGTTCCCAGTTTCTCCTGAAACACGATGCTCTTCAGACGAGGCCGCCGTTCCTCGAGCGTCTGCTTTCGATCGACCTCCCAGAAAAACAAGGCATCCGTCAGACGCGCGCGGAGAACACGCTCGTGTCCTTTGCGGATGAAACCCTTCGGATCGCTTGCGGTATTCATCACAGCCAGGAAGTATGGAAGCAATTCGCCGTTTTCATTTTCAACGGCGAAATACTTCTGATGTTCCTTCATCACCGTGATCAGGATCTCGCGCGGCAATTCCAGGAATCGTTCTTCAAACTTTCCACGCACGATGGTCGGATATTCATTGATATAAACGACCTCTTCCAGCAGCCGATCGTCACCAATAATCCGGCCATTCAGCTTGTGGACTTCCTCGTTGAGTTCCCGCTCGATCTTCGTCCGCCGTTCTTCCTGTGAAACGATGACGAAGTTCTTTTCCAGTTTCGCAATGAAGTCGTCGAACGAACCGACGTCCACCCGTCCAGCACCGAGGATTCGATGGCCTTCCGAATGGTTCGCTGCATGAACGCCGAACAGCTCCATCGGAATCGGCTGGCCTCCGTGTTGCGCAATAATCCAGCGGAGAGGGCGGGAAAAGGATTGGGCCGGATCCATCCAGATCATCGTTTTCGGGAACGACATGGTGCGTACGATTTGAGGCAGGCCCTTTTCCAGTATCGACGAGGCCGTCCCACCTTCTATGGTCGACTCGATACCGTAATAATCACCACGTTCGGTCGAGAACTTCTGCAGCGCTTCCACGGCAACGTTGTTCTTTTTCGCAAATCCAATCAGCGGCGGCGCCGGCTGGCCGTCCTTGAATGCAATCGATGCCGGCGGCCCCATGATTCTTTCCGTGCGCGACTCCTGCCGTTCGGCCAGGGATGGAACGCGCACAACAAACCGCCGTGCCGATCCGATTGCCTCCACGCGGTCGAACGACAGCTTCTCATCGCGAAGCAGCTTTTCAACCCGCTCCCGCAAATCCGTCAACGATCGCGCCATGGTGCGGGCAGGGATTTCCTCGCAGCCGATTTCCATCCAGAACTCAGCCGGCAAGCCGTGCCTCCCCTCGAGAAGCGGAACCGAGAAGCGGGAAGCCCTGCTCTCTTCGGCTCTCCACATAAGCTCTGGCGACGGCAACGGCCAGCGCGCGCACCCGCCCAATGATTTGAGCACGTTCGGTGACGCTGATAGCTCCGCGCGCATCCAGGATGTTGAAGTTATGCGAGCACTTCAAACAGCACTCGTAAGCGGCCAGGACCAGACCTTCCTTCAACAGCCGCTGCGATTCACGCTCCCAGTCGTTGAACATCCGGAAATACAGCGCGGTGTCGGCAGATTCAAAGTAATACTTTGAGAATTCGTACTCATCGCGATGCCGGACCTCACGATAGGTGATCTCATTGTTCCACGGCAGGTCGTACACATTGTCGACGTCGTTCAGAAACATCGCAATGCGCTCGAGGCCGTAAGTAATCTCACCCGATATCGGAAACAGGTCGAGCCCACCGGCCTGCTGAAAGTAAGTGAACTGCGTGAT
>JBGPBY010000076.1:0-19009 GCA_041481485.1 Terriglobia bacterium | reverse complement strand
TTTTCTCGCTGCCCGCGCTGCGGCTTTCCGGTGCCGGTCCGGTATTCGATGAAACGGTTCCACCCGGAGCGAACTACGACAAGGCGGATTTCAGATTATGGCTACCTCCCGAAACATCCGGCTTACGAGCAATCGTCGTTCTGACGACGGGTTCCAACGGCGATGGCAGACCGATAGCTGAAGACGCAGTCTGGCAGGAGTTCGCATCCCGGAATAAACTCGCTCTGATTGGCTGCCGCATCACGGACAAGCCGCACGATCAAAGCTTCATCGAAGAATATGCCAATGCATCACAGGGAAGCGGGCAGGCATTACTCGCAGCCCTGTCCACATTTGCGGAACGCACCCGGCATCCGGAACTCGCAACAGCGCCTTTGCTCTTGTGGGGAATGTCGGCAGGCGGAGAGTTCAATTATGAGTTCACGGCGTGGAAGCCGGAACGTGTCGCCGCCTTTGTGGTCAACAAGGGTGGAATCTATTACACGGCTCTAACTTCCCGCGCTTCCCGGAATGTTCCTGGCATTCTCTTTACCGGAGGCAAAGACCTTCAGTCTCGAATCCGTACGATTACCGGACTATTTGAAGTGAATCGCCGGGGCGGAGCGTTGTGGGCCCTGGCGGAAGAACCCGGCGCGGCTCATGTCATTGGAAAATCCGCAGACCTGGCACGAATCTTCTTCGAGGACGTTCTCACGTTACGTCAGACAGGAAACTCACTGAAAACGCTGAACGAGAAAGACGGCTTTGTGGGCGACATCAAAACCGGAACATTTCAGTCTGCAGCATCGGCCCCTGCCGCTGCGAACGCGACGGCATGGCTCCCCAGCGAACGCGTCGCGCGCGCCTGGCAGGCGTTGGTCACCGACAAGCCGTAGATTCTCCGGCCCTGCCTCAGAAATCATCTGCCACATCTAACCAAATGGCACCCACACCCTGTCAGCTTGAAACCCAACGGCACTTTTGACGTCGAAGTTCCGCCCGGAACCTTCGATCTCAATTTGAAAATATTCGATCCCCGGTTGGTTCGTCAGCGAACCGTTGGAAACGCCATTGTCGTCGATGAAGGAAAACCGACGGTTATTGAAAGGCCCTAACCCGCCATAAGGCTTTCAGCTCGCCGCGTAGTGTGGCGCACCGAATCGGGACTGTTCCATCCGCAGCAGACTCTCTTCCTTGTGTTGACGTTCATCAAGCCCAATTTGTCTGAAGAGGTCCGCCTGGCTGTTGAACGCGCCATAGTCGCCTTCAAACTCACTGCGAAATATCGCGTTCTCCAATGACGGATTTTCGCGGACGAACTCCATATATTCATGTTCCGCGTGATCCTCAAAGTGGGCGTTGAGTTCGTAACTGAATCGCGGCCGGATGACATACAGTATCCAGCTGATGTGGTAGTAAATGAACGCAATCATTTGCGGAAGCAATCGATAGCGAAGAAACCCTTCATTGATCCTTTGGGCTTCCACCATCTCCTCGAGGATCAGGAGATGCCATTGTTCGTTGTCCTGTTGATGCCGTGCTTCAGAGACAAAATCGAAAATACGGCGGGCGAAATTCGGTTCGCCATACTTGTGTGTCATTGCGACATACGCCACCTGTTCCCATGCCTGATACGGCACTCGCGCGATCACTTCCAGAACTTTGAATTTGGAAAGTGTACGAGGCCGTCCGTAAAAGAGATCCAGCGTCAAAAAGAGAGCGCGGGCGAATACGCCGTAACGCAGCCGATGAGACGATAACGTCTTGTCTTGTTCGAGCCGGAGTTGTTCGTGACGCATAAGTTCATGTTAGCAACGCCAGGACGGCGGCGTCCACTCCGCTTGAATTCCGCTGCAGACGCGGGGTTTGAAGGTGTGAAGGAATTGCAGGGCAAGGGGAAAGACCCCTCCTCAGCTGAGCTGATCCGTGCACACACTTGACACCGCGGGTCCCCACGTTGAGAGTTGTCAAATGTTCTGCTGTACGTTTGTCAAATGGCCCTGGCAAACTGACCCACTGGCGCAATTCTCGGTAGTGTCCTAATTTGAATTCAGATCAGGGGTGACCCCATCAAGAGGTCGCGGGGAAATTGTTCCGCTCGGATTAATTGCGAAGATAAATGGTCCAGTATTGCGCTTGCAGAGATTCCGCATTCTCCGTCGAGCCCGAACAATCAATTCTCCGATATCCCCAATAGCTGCATCGGCGATTACGAATTGCCTGACCTTGTATTGCCTGATCGCGGCTTTTTCGAGAGGCTTTATGCGTTGCCGCTTATCCCCAGTGATAAGTATCCATTTTCTTAGTCCTACTTTTTTAAGTAGCACCACATCCTCAACGTCAGGCGGGAAATGATCCCGATGTCGCTGGAATCTGAAACCATGACGATGGAGTGTTTCCGCAACGCTAGGGTAATCGATGCAATTGCACAGATAGAGAGTGAACCCCTTAAGCGGCCGTTGATTGTTCGAGGAAGATCGCTTCTTCGATCTCCGCCTTTTCTCTCCCATAGTCACTAGCCAACTGCGCGATTGATGTTCCGCCTCTATACCTGCTGAGTAAAAACGCTATTGGCAGTCGAGAATTAATGAGCACCGGCTTTCCATACGCTATGCGTGGATCAATCACTACTATACTTGGAGCCTGCGCGGGCGCTTTCTGATGTTCGGTTCGAGTAAATGGGAACAGCCTTTCAGCAATCCCTTTCGTGTTTCTATCAACACGCCTTAAATACGGCTCCATAATCTGCTTGAATGCCTGCTGCCTGCCGGGCCTCAGCTTGATAAGCTGATCCCCGTCACCTTCCAGATAGACCTCGCCGCGTTTCGTAGTCGCTAATTGGTGATCAGCCAACGGATATTTAGAGGGGGTCTCCTGTCGAAGCTCCTGAATACTATTACGGATATTTTTAATGGAAAGTCCATGGCTATTCCTCAAGCTTTCCAGAACAAAGCATTCAACGAGGTTCTTGAAGGAGAGTAATAGCGGAGTCCGCGTATAGACCGATGTGAGCGGAGCCCAAGTAGGACCACCAAGAACCCAATATGAAAGCGTAGTGGGTGGAACATGAAGATAGCGCGCCGCCTCATGAATCGTATAATTTGGCACTTCTAGTGGATTAATGGCCCTTCTACGCATTACGGTCTTCAATCCTTTGGAATATCCTGCCATGTCAACCTCCCGTGATATTCTCTTAGACGGGCTGGCTGATGCTCCAGTGCACCGATCGACAGTTCAGTAAGCTTTTATTCGGGCCGTGAAAATTTCACGGCCTTTTTTATTTGTGTATAACGAAAATAGCTATTGACGCCAGACTATTTTCGTTATACATTAATTCACATGGCAAACGTACTCAGCACCGAAAAACAAATCACGATCATCGCCGCACTTGCCGAAGGGTCCAGCATTCGCGCCATTGAGCGCATGACCGATGTCCACCGCGACACAATAATGCGACTGGGAGTCAGGGCAGGTCAAGGATGCAAAAGGATTCTGGACGAGAAAATGCGCGGCCTGCCCTGCGACGATATCCAACTTGACGAAATCTGGGGATTTGTCGGTAAAAAACAACGCAACGTAGCGTCAGCCGAGGAAGGCGCGAAGATCGGCGACGCGTGGACATTCTGCGCGATTGACCGCAAATCCAAGGCTGTCCCGTCCTTCAAGGTCGGAAAGCGCAACATGGAAACCACCGTGGAATTTATTACCGATCTGGCAGGACGCCTGAAGAACCGGCCCCAGATTTCCACCGATGGCCTGCGCAGCTACACCGATGCCATTGAACGCGTGTTCGGTACGGATGTGGATTACGGCTCTATCGTCAAAACATATGCCTCTGTCGAGCCGGATAGCCCGGAGCGCCGTTACAGTTCTCCGCAGGTTATCAAGGCCGACAAATACATTGTGATGGGCGATCCTGACGAAGCAAAGATTTCGACCAGTCATGTGGAACGGCTGAATGCGACGACGCGTTTACACATGAAACGCCTGAACCGTTTAACGCTGGCTTTCAGCAAGAAATGGGAGAACTTCGAAGCTGCAGTTGCTCTGCATTTTGCCGCGTACAACTTTGTGAAATTCCATCGTTCGATTCACATGACGCCAGCGATGGCCTTGGGGGTGGAGAAAAGCTTCTGGACGTATGCGGATCTTGTGGAGCGTGTGATGTGAGCGATTACATCGCCACGCTTCAGAAGGCTATTAAGGACCTGCATGGATGCGACGCAGTTCACGTCTCGACTACCCCGGTGGTCGAGACATTCAAAGGAGAAATCGTCTGGCAGGGAGACGTTGAGACCTTCTCTATTCGCGGGCATCCGAAGGCTAAACGCTGTTTTGCTTGGTCGTATCAGGATGACCGCGGTACGACTCAATCGACCGCCGTGCTCGAACTGCCGCCGGTGGATTCCGAACTGGCCGCAGTAAGAGCCGCGCTTGTTGCTCAGGTGAAAAATGAAAACAAAAAAGCGTAGCGTCGGGAGACCGAAATTGCCTAAAGGGAAGGTGCGGGGAATCTTCGCAATTCGACTATCCGATGAGGAACGCGAAGCATATCGCAAGCGCGCTGAAGAGCGCGGAATGCAGCTTTCGGAATGGATTCGTGAAATGCTACGGCAAAGTTCGGGTTCGGGCTGAAGTGTCTCAATCAGTTATATATGTGACGAAACGGAGCTCAGTGTCATTCATCCGAGCCGTAATCTCCCAGCAACCGGCAGTCGGAAATGCCACGCTGGAAAGCATTAACGTTTTCCGAGTGGTGATAGTGGGATTTTGAATAAACGTTGGCGCTGAGTCCCGCAGGTTCGGGTTTGCCGAGAAAGCGACATCGGGGTCGAGACGCCGCCCTGTAATCTTCAAATTGACAGGCCCGACAGAGGGCGCGTCGTCTGAGAACCACCGAACCTGCTGACGAACAGTCCAAATTTGCGTCAAGAGCACAGAAAGTTTGGGCGTGCCGAAATAGAAATGGAATTCGTTCTGCTCCAATTCGGAACCTTTTGGCGTAAACAGCGGTTGGGGCACACGGGTCACAGGACAACTGTCGCGTTTCGCCTTCAATTCCTGAGCTGATTGTTGCTGCTGGGCGGCATTCTGAGTCTGGGGCAGCGCGGTTTGAACTGCAAAAAGGATCAGACTCCCAATGGCAGCTGCCCGCGATAGTTTCATAAGCACCTCATGAGGGCGGAGCATAGCACTCGGGCGGCCTCAATTCAAATTAGGACACTACCCAATTCTCAGTACATTTGGAAGTGTTCATGTGCTTTCAGCGGAAAGAGTAGCCGCGATTGTCGCGGAAAACAGGGAACTTTGCCGAATCATCGTGGCATCCATCAAGACCGCTCGAGCCTCCGTCAACGAACATTTCTAATGATGGAGAAATCCGGTCATTGGGTAATTCGGCCAGTTCGCCAGGGCCATTAGACAACGTACAGCAGAACATTTGACAACTCACAACTTGGGAACCGGGCGGGGCCATGTAAATGCACGTCTCAGACGAGTATGAGTTTTCGATTGCGCCAGTGGGTCAGTTCGCCAGGGCCATTTGACAAACGTACAGCAGAACATTTGACAACTCTCAACGTGGGGACCCGCGGTGTCAAGTGTGTGCACGGATCAGCTCAGCTGAGGAGGGGTGGCCGCTACATGAAGAAAAAAGTGCGTAGCTACCTTGCTGGAGCGGCCGGCGTGGTGTTGGCCAAGCCAATTTGATTGAGTTTGACCAACACCACCCCGTCTGCGCGAAATTCGGTAGCTTCGCTGCATTTGTTTTCATCGCGCAGCCACCCCTCGTCAGCTGAGGAGGGGACTTTCCCCTTGCCCTGCAATTCCTTCAAACCCTGTATGTCCGCCCCTACAGTCGGATCCGAACAACTTCGCTATCACTTAGTCCGCCAGTCGATTTCCTTTTCGTGCTGGACCAGAACGGAATTGATCTCCCGGAGACTCTGAACCGAGCGATCGATGTTATCGATGACGGACTTCTGAGTTCCGTTGGAATCACGCAAAATCCGGGTCGATAATTCGATGGCCTGGAGCGGCGTATTCATGAGATCGCGAATATTCAGGAATGCGTTCGCGAGTTGCTTGATTGCGAAATTCTGAGCCTGAACCCGTGCGAACTTCTGTTCCAGTTGGGCCCTGCGGAATCGATAAACCAGCGCCATGATCCCGGCGAGACCAAATGCAAAAATCGGCCAGGGCTCGGCGGGATCAACGAGTTTCTTGACGTCCGGCGGGAAGAAAAACTGAAACTGCACGAAGGCGCTCAGGCAATACGCGAGAATGCTGAGTAAGCCGACACCAAATCCAGGCGCCACCATCGCCGCGATCAGACAGCCCAGCTTGATCGCCTGAAATGGCGACCACTCCTCATCCAATCTTGCAAAATCCAAATTGGTTGCGAGCAGAACTGTGAGGACATCAGCAGTATTGATGAGATAGATGATACCTGCCCATTTTGCGGATGGAGTCTTCCGCCAGAAGAGAAGTGCTGCCAGCAGTACCAGCGCAACAGCAATGGACAGGACTGCCGGATCGGCCGATATTCCTGGAGTTCTCCGGATGATGGCAATCTCCAGTATCATTCCCAGGGCATTAAACAGAACCGCGATAATTGCGCCAGACCACGCGTCGTGCGCCGACAGGCGGACATTGAAGAAATGGATATCGTCGGGCTGTTTGTTCAGGGTCGCATTCACTGCGGCAGAGAGATTTGTACTCATCAGTTTCCGTTCAGGGCATGTTCGACAAACGAAATCAGTTTGTCGGCATGAAGAGGTTTTTCCAGAATTTCGACTCCGCTCCTTTCGGCCTGCTCGACTTGAGGATTGGTGCGGGCGTGTCCGGTGAAAAAAACAATCCTGCCGCGAAAGCCGCGGGCTTTCAGCCAGTTTAAAGCATCGACTCCATCGTCCGAGTCCGACCCGAGATTGATATCGAGAATCGCGACTTTGGCGTGAATCGCCGCTTCGGAATGTTTCTCGAGTTCCTTCAGACTGGCGAAACACAAGCAATCCACTCCCAGAGCGGTTTGGAGAAGGATCGGCATCAGCTCTCGCAGATCTTCACTGTCATCAAGAAAGATCACACTCGCTGGATTTTTGGTCATATTCAAATGGAGTGCGTTCAACCACGTGTCTGCAAAACTGCAGGCGAGGTCACAGACCGCGCCTGCAGTCGGCTGCGTGCCCGCCGGACTTACGTTGACATAAACACACCGTTGATGTCTATGCATAGAGCCCTGTAGGAGCCCCTAATTGATTCTGGACCTGAGTAGACTGGAAAATCCATACAGCGGACATCGGATATCGGACATGTGACAACCGAGGCGTTTGGCGCCAGGCGCAAAAAAGCCCTGCAGCGGAATCGCTGCAGGGCTGATGCGTACCGGCCGGTTGCCTAAAACGTCAGGCGGAGAGATGCCTGGAAGGTTCGGCTTCCGGTCTTCGTCGTGATCTGGCCGAAGTTGCTGCCGGCGGTCAGGGAGGTGACACCGGGCGAGGCCGGCGCCAGGCCGACCGGATCCCCTGCAATCGGGTGATTGAAGAAATTGCTCGAGTCGATACGCAGGGCGAGCGATTTGGATTCCGACATCCTGAAGCGCTTGCTCACGCTCGCATCGAGATACCAGCGCGGTACAGTACGCATCGTAAGCGCGCCAAGATTGCCCTGCTGGCCCGGTAGCGGATTCTGCAACAAGGGAAGAAGTGAAGTGCCCGAGGAGTCGACGATCGCGCCGCTAGTTCCAGCAGAGACGACTTTGCCCAAACCGCGCAGAGTACAATTTGAAGCCGCAAGACTGAACCCGCCGGGATCCGTGGAAGTCGTCGCCTGCTGTAACACGGTGGGATCGCTGCACTGAGGATCATTGAAAAGCCGGTAGGGATTATCGGCGCCAAAATAGTTTCCGTTGTCCCCATTCCACTCGACGTGGCCTCGCGGGTTATCCCATGGGCCGACAACGTTCGGACGCCCATTGGCATAGAGCATATTGTTGCCCACGATGGAGCGGAGTGTGCCCTGCGGAAAGACAGCGATGACGCTGGTTTGCCACTGTTCAATAGCCCGGGCAAACCATCCGTTACTGTTACCAAAGAGAAGTTTATTGGGGCCCAGTGGAAGTTCAACGATGGCGTTGGTCCGGAACTCCTGACCGATACTATTGACGGAAGGTCCGTAATCCAGTCTCCGATTCAACGGATCGGTGTACCCGCTTCCGGGTTGTACCAGATTTTTGCTCAAACTATACGTGCTCTGGACGCTGATACCCTGAGTCGGACGCGCCGTAAATTGGAGTTGTCCGGACTGGTAGTTACTTTGTCCGAAGTTGTCTCCATAAATGGCCGTACCCACAGACGGATTGCTGACCAGGTAGTTCTCCGCAAAACAGCGCGGAGCGATGATTGTGCCGTCGGGCAGGTTGAACGTGGACGAGCCCCCCGTCAGTGTTGCATTGTTGGCAATGCGATCGCACCCATTGCGCAGCGCACGTCCAATCATGCTGGAAACACCAGTGGGCAACGCCTGCAAGCCGGAACCCGCAGCAGCGAAGACATACAAATTCTGCATGACTGTCGCGAAGTCTCCGTTCGCCATGGCGTTGGGAAAAGCCCTGCGAATCTGAGCGGAGCCGCGTTGCAGAACGCTGTTCGTGGTGGTGCCAACGGGGCCATATCCGGACTGCGTCGGATTCAGGTTGACGCCGATCAACATCCGGTCAAACAACGGGTCGTTCTGCCCGGCGCGGGTTCTCACCAGGGCATCGAAGAGCTCCTTGTTGTGATAGACATTGACCTGATTCAGATTCAGGCTGCCGTAGCTGCCGTTACCACCTCCTCCTGCGGTGCCTCCCTGCTTGCGGCCGATGGTGTCGACAAAGCGAATGTCGATGGTGTAGTTGCGGGCGATATTGTGCGTAAACGACAGCGTAAAGTTATCGGTATACGGAACGACCCAGTCCTTGGAATACATGGCGTAGGAGATCGGGGTTCCGGTAGTGACGCCCAACGCCGAGGTGGTGACAGTGGAGATCAACGGCAGCGGACTTGCCGGCGCACGAGTCGGAACTCCCGGTACGAGGGTTGGCAGATCCGCCAGTGTCAACGCGCGGCCGACTCCTGCCGGCCCGCCGGTTGTGAGAAGGGTACTGATCGTGGGATCGCTGGTGTTGATTTGGAGCGTATTGAAGTCACCGCCTCCGGGTCCACTCAGCAGGCCACCCGCGAACTGCGCACCGGCTCCGCCATACGTACGCTGGAAGCCCCCGCGAATCGTAGTCTTGCCTTCGCCAAGGAACGGGACCTGCCAGGCAAAGCCGAGGGCAGGACTAAAGCGTCCTTTCTGGGGAAGCAAGGTGTCTTGTGGATTCGGGGTTTTGGGACCGACAAACTCAATCTGCGATCGCAGATTGGGATCGCAGGTCGAGGCTGGAATCGTGCCCGGATTGACGGTTCCGAGCGTGCATTGCGGTCCGGCTTCCGTCGCTCCGGCGGGAATCGGAGTCAGGTTCCCGTAGTTCGAAAGATAAAGCCCATTACCCGTCGTGATATCACCGGGAATCATCCATCTTGAAAGCAGATTCCCACTGGCCGGCCGTGCCGGACCATATAGTCCCGCGCCATCGCCGTAGAAACGATTGGTGAGCCCGTTACCGAGATACGGAGACAAGTTGATGTCGTATCGGACCCCGAGATTCAGCGTCAGGCCCTTCAGGATCTTGTAATCGTCCTTGGCAAAGAAGCTCCATTCGTTGGAGATCTGAATTCGTGTTTGATGGCCGTAGACCTTGTCTGCCGTCGGAATGATGTCCTTTTGAGTTGTAGCGTCGATCCACGTGCCGTTTTTCAGATCCGCATAGCCGTTAACCCAGTTGAGGGTGTTCGCAGTGGCAATCGAACCGCTCAGCAGATTCAATAACGTGGTCGAGTTGGTGCGCGTCGTTTGATTGAATGTACCGAGATCGATGGGAAATTTGCTGATGTCCGCCAGGTCCTGAGCCGGCGCGCCCGTCGGATTTCCCACGCTTGAAGTGGAGTAGGCGCTGGCATTGAAACCTGTCGTTATCGGACGGCGATATTCACCACCGAAACTGAAGGAGTGTTTGCCGTGGGTCCACCGCAAGGTATCGGAATAGTCATAAAGCGGGCTCGAGTTGCCGATGTCAAACGCCCCGGCAATGTTCATGAAGCCGCCGGCGATCGCACCCGGATTGAATATGATGGGGTAGACCTTGCCGTTTGCAGGATTCGTACCGCCCTTCAAAAGATACGTCCGAGCTTCCTCCGTTGATTTTGCGTCGTTCAGGTTTTCCCAGGCCGGCGAGTTGTTGATCACATTTCTCGTGATTCCGAAGCGCGCTTCGTTGACCAGATTGGGCGACAACGTTGAAGTTCCGTTCACCGTCATCACCTGCGGACGCCGATGAATGGCTCCCTGCAGACCTCCATCCCATGGAGCAATGTTCGTGCCGACACCGTCGTTCATTTCCCAGCTCCACTGAAAATTGACGCGGTGATTCTTGTTGATGTTGTGGTCGATTTTAGCGTTGAGCGATCTGCGATTGTTTTGATCGGCGGCGGAGTTCACCACACCGAACTGCGCATTGAGGTTGGCGGATCCCTTGCGGCCTCGAACATATCTGTTGGCGGCGGTATTCAGGCCATCGCCAACAGCCGGGGTAGTGACACCGCCAGCGACTGTGGCGCCAACGCTGTAATTATTAGGCTCGGGCATCAGTTTGAAAATCCGGGAAATGTAGCCGGTCGGGTCGGGGCCGGGCCGGCGCAGATCCCAGGTGTTGAGCGTGTTATTGGGGCCGGGAACGAACGTGCCGCCCGAGCAGTCGACGGCCGGATTGACCGGAATCAGAGTGTTGTTATTCCAGTCATATTTCGAATTGCCAAATACGCTGAAGCAGCGCAGTGTCACGGGAGGCTGATTGCAGAGAGCATTCGGGACGCTGGAGAGCGGATTGCCCAGCGCATCGACGGACTGATAAGTACCGGATGGCGTCCCGCTGGCGACGCATGCACTATTTGGCGTCGCTGCATTTCCCGGATTCCATCCTGGATAGTATTTCCAGATTCCTTGTTTCGCGCTGTCGGTATACACCGTATTTGCAACCAGCGAACGGCCGGCGACATGCTGTTCATCCCACAGGAAGAAGAAAAATGTCTTGTTCTTGATAATCGGTCCACCATAACTGGCCGTAACCTGGTTGCGGTTTTGCCAATTCGGATCGGTCCGGTTGGAAACCTGCACGCCGTTGGCGAGCGTCGGCGTGTGGTTGTTGGACCATAAATTGGCATCCATTGCCGAATTCTGGATGTTCCACACCACACTGCCCGTGTACTTGTTCGTTCCGGACCGCGTTTGAATTTGAAGTTGCGAGTTGCCGCGCCCCAGTTCCGCATCGACAGGAGCAAGGATCAGCCGGATTTCTCCAACCAGATCCGGATTGATCACGGTGGGCGTGAATATCTGATAGCCCACAAACTGTGACGCCTGGCGCACGCTGTTGGAGCTCAAGCCATTGATGGTGGTATTGACGCTGTCCAGTCCCAGGCCGCCCACCGTGTCAAATGCCGGGCCACCCGCGCTGACCCGGAATCCCGGCAGCACGCTAAGGAGATCGAGAACATTGCCGCCCACAACGGGCAGTTCGCGAAGTCTCTCACTGGTGAGCACCTCACCGACAGAGGATGATGTTTCCCGGAGCTGGCTGTTCCCGACATCCACGGCGACAGTCACCTGGGTACCGGCCGCTGCGCCCACTCTCAGAACAAAATCCACGCGCAACTGCGCCTGCGTGCCGACTTGTAATCCATCTTTGTTGTCGGTAGAAAAGCCGCTCAGCCCGCCGCTGATTTTATAGGTTCCCGGTGGCACACTGGGAAAGTTGTAGGCGCCGGCATCGTTGGTGAGACGTGTGTCCACAACGCCAGTCTGGGTATTGGTCAGTGTAACGGTCACTCCTGGAATCAGGGCGTTGGTCGTGTCCTGGACAATGCCGCCCACCGAACCGTTGTTTCCCTGGCCAAATACGGCGTGAATATTCAGGATGGGAAAAATAAGTAGCAGTGTAAAAACAAACAGTCTTCGCATCGAGGGGCCTCCATACTTCGGCCGAGCCTGCGATGCGCGCTAAGACAGTGAAGCCCGCCGCAGGCGGCCAATGAATTATTGCGAAACCATCTCTGGTTCCGGCTTAGCCCCTCAATACCGTTCTATCAACTACCCCTGTTTTGTTTTGGGATTAATTTTTGCGGATTGTTATTCATTTATGACGATCAAGTCAAGGGCGTCAGAAGTAGTGCCAGAAGCGCTTCGCTCAGGTAGAATGTCGCCTCGAATCAAATTCAGGGGAAAGTCGTGAACAAGGTTTGGGCCGGGGCACTGTCGGTATTTCTGGTGGGGATTTCATTTCTGGCGAAACCCGCGGTTGCAGGGCAAGGTTCATCCCTTGCGCCGCCTCCCGATTTCTACTTTACCCGGCTGATCTATACGGAAAATGAACGCTATGGTGGATTTGGCGGCAGGCGCAGCGGAACGATGGAGAACCCCGGACCTTACAAATGTCCTGAATTTGGCGGTCCCAATTTTTTCCCGCCACAGGGTTGGGGCTGGGCTACGGACACGCCCGGCGCCGATTGCAAACTGATGGGCGCCATCCATCGCATGACTGGCCAGAATGTTTATCCCAATCCCAATTACATCGAAATCATGGATCCTCAACTTTTCAAGTTTCCATTCGCCTACATCGTGGAACCGGGACAGATGACATTCAGCGACGAGGAGGCGGCGCGTCTGCGCGAATATCTCCTGCGTGGCGGTTTCCTGCATCTGGACGATTTCTGGGGTTTGCGTCAGCTTCAAAATGCCGTCGATGAAATGACTAAGGTGTTTCCGGATCGGGAAATCAAAACGATTCCTCTCAGCCATCCCGTGTTTCATTCGTTCTTCGACATCACTGAGATTATCCAGACGCCCAACCAGGGTAATGGCTGCCGGGGCGGCCAAACGTGGGAACAGGATGACGACCCGGATCCGAGGGTTTTCGGTATTACCGACGACCATGGCCGCCTGATGGTGATCATGACCTACAACACCGATCTCGGTGACGCCTGGGAATTCATGGACCTGCCCTGCTATCCGCAGAAATATACCGGATATTCCCTCCGCATGGGTCTCAACATCATGACCTACGCTGTCACGCACTAGTCCACTACTGGGTTTCATGAAGGGTAACGTTGTCGTTATCACCGGAGCCACTTCGGGGATCGGCGAGATTGCCGCTGGAAAGCTTGCTGCCATGGGCGCTCGCATTGTCCTGATTGCCCGAGACAAACTCCGGGCCGATGCCACGCTGTCCCGCCTGCGGCAGATTGCTCCTCACGCGGCACATGCGCTCTATTTCGCGGATTTGTCGTTGATGGAAGAGGCTTATCGCGTCGGCAGGGAAATCGCAGCTGCCGAATCGCGTATCGATGTTCTGATGAACAACGCCGGCGGCATTTTCTACGAGCACAAAGTGACACGCGACGGTTTGGAACTGACATTTGCCACAAATCACATGTCGTACTTTGTGCTGACCGAAGCATTACGCTCGACGCTTCTGGCATCATCTCCGGCGCGTATCGTCAGTACATCCTCCGAGGCACATCGGCGTGCGAAGATCAATTTCAACGATTTGCAAAATGCCAGGGACTATCGCGCATTGACGGCCTACTCACAGTCGAAGCTGTGCAACATTCTGTTCACGCGCGAACTTGCGAAACAACTTTCAGGGACGGGAGTGACTGCAAACTGCTTTCATCCCGGATTTGTTGCCACGCGTTTTGCCGACGGAGGGAAGGGCGCTCTCTACTACGGCTTTCAAGTGGCGAAGAAGTTTGCACTGACACCGGAACAAGGCGCAGAAACGTTGGTCTACCTCGCGTCTTCTCCATCGGTCGCGAATGTCAGCGGTGAATATTTCGAAAAGTGTGCGGTGAAATCACCGAACGCGGAGGCTCAGGACGATGGCGCTGCCCGCCGATTGTGGGAAGTCAGCGAGGAGATTTGTCGTGCCTACAGCACTTTGTAATACATGGTTTCACAAGGATGGTCACATATTTCCCCCTCATCCGGCCGACAGCGGACTGCGCGGCCGGTCGGTTCCCAGCCGCGTTAGCGGCGGCAGGCCCCTTAGCCACCGGCGTCAGCCGGTGGAACATTAATCCACGAAAAGCAGAGTGCCGCAAGGCACGACAGATCCAGCAATTTTCTTGATCTGTCGCCGCTACGCGGCTCTTTTGGTTGAGCATAGATTTCCACCGGCTGACGCCGGTGGCTAAGGGACCTGCCGCCGCTAACGCGGCGGGAAGCTCTATCTCCCGCCGTTGGCCAACTCCGGATTCACATCCCTGCCAACAAGCATTGTGCCATATCGTCTCGCCCGGTCCGATTCGAAGCCGGCCTGACCCTCCCAATCTCGTGGATTGCGGAACGTTCCCGCCAGAATGTCCCACAGTGGGAAATCGCTGTAGTTATACGCATGAACATCGCGCTGATGGTGCACGCAATGGCTCTCCGGCCGCTGGATGATGTATCCCAGAACCCACGGCGTCCGCACATTCCAATGCTGAAACAATGCGTAAAATACCTGAACAAATCCCACCCATGCGGCTGCCTCGGCATTGAGCCCGAGCACCAGCACGGTAGCGATCACCGACACGACGGAGTTCTGGATGATATCGAACGGATGAAACAGGACTGAGCCTGGAATATCGACGCGCTCCGGCGCATGATGCATCTGGTGAGTCCAGCGCCACAGGAAATTGAATTTGTGAAGCAAGCGGTGCGTGATGGCGGTGAAGAGCGCGACGACAGGATAGCCAATCAATATCCCTCCGACGAGCCCCAGCCGTTCCCCCGGCAACAAGCTGTGCGCGGCAATCCATCCGCCGGGCAAGAGAAGGGGGACAATCGTCGTCAGTCCCACCGTCATGACAAGAAATCCCAGACCCGTTGCGATCCACCACGGCGTGCGCGGAAACTCCCGCGCCGGGCGGATTCTTTCAAGAATCAACATTCCGAAATAGCATCCGAGAATGAGAATCGGAATCAGATCTTCGGGTTTCATGGAACGCGAGGTTGAAGTTCGGCCATTGCGACTTCAATGGTGCGCTTGTGCGCTTCAAGCACCGGAGTGACGAGCCGGGCGTCCACTCTCTCGATCGTATCCGCCACGGTGTGCAACCAGCGATGGAGGCCGAGCACGGCAAAACAGCGCGAATATCCTTTATCCGTGAAGACCGAAAGCTCACCAGCATCGGCGCGCACAGGCTGCGCGCGTTCCAGCTCGCGAATACCGCGGAAGCCTTCGGCTACGGCCGCGTTCATGTTTGCCGTGGCCATCACCGATCGTTGGGGATCGGCGGTGTCAAGCATTCGCAAAGTAGGACCGGTTTCATCGGCGTCACGAGCCGCAACACATGCTCCGACGTGTGCCCAAATGTCCGTCGAGGCTGGCGGAGGAGCGAGATTCATGACTTTATGCGATCCCGCAAAGTAGTACTCGTGAGCGCCTGCATTCACCAAATGTATCGAATGATTGGGATAACGATTGGCAGCCCACTCGGCCAGTTCCAGAAATACGGAAGTCCCGGTACCGCGCTCACCCACGCAATCGAACCATCCTGACCGTGGCGTCGAGATCACGATCCAGCGATTGCCGCGCTCCAGCCTGCCAATCAAATTGGTGCTGTTGCGACGGGTGGCATCGCCATCGAGAGTAAATGTCGCTTCGGCTCCCGCCGCTGCAGCCTGCTGAAAGGGAGCGGATTGCTTTGGCGCCATGATGGCCACCGGCACCGGCATTACCTGATCTTCCGGCGTATTCAGCAGCGCGGCCTCTCCGCTGGGACCGGTCGTGACAATCACCACTCCCAGCGCGCCTGCAGCCGCTGCGGCCTGGATTGTTCCGCCAATGCCGCCGTTGCCTTTGCCGAGTGCCGCATGCCGCGCGGAATTCAGAACCAGAAATGCGATCTTTCCTTTGGTGTTTGCAGCGTCGGCTGCAGTGAGGATCAAGGCGAGCCGGCCCGTGACTCCCTTCGCGCCGGTAGTTGCCGCCGGAGTCTGCGCATACAGATTCAACGTCATCCCTTCACTGGAAATTCGAACGGACCTCTCGACCAGAAACGGCGCCGGGAAGTCGTGCGAATCCACTTTATAACCCGTCATTCGCAGACGTCCGGCAATCCACTCGGCAGTTTTCAGATCGCCCGGAGTTGCCGATCGCTTGCTGCCAAAACTGGCGTGCTTCTCAAGGTCCGCCTGGATTCGTTCCGTCACGGGGTCCGTACTGTGCGCCGTCTGCGCGCGGAGTATGGGATCCATGGCAATTGCACTGGCGCCGACTGTCAGCGCTTTTAGAACAGAACGCCTCGGGAGTTTGGATGGAATCATTGAGATCGCCTCTTCGTGATGTCGCGCGGTTTCCGATCCCGGGGATTTTATGTCTATGCGCCGGCACAGGGCAACTGTTGGGAAGCGGACCCCGTCGCCCGTGTTGTTCAATGTAATCTTGAAAACAACTATTGAAGACGATCCGTTCGAGTGGGGAAATTTTTCCGCAAACCCTGTGGTTAATGGGCGTCGAGAAAGGTAATTGTTGCTAAGTCACGATTTTTGCGGGGTTCCAGGGTTCGACGCAAAATGTTCACAAAATTGCTACATCGTTAACATGAAAGTTCAATTTGCGGCAAATCAATCTGCGGCAACTTACCCAGAATGGACCGAACATGTGCCACCCCCTCTGGTGTGGACCTACCTTTACCGGAAGGGCGAACTCTCAGCCCATGATCGGAAACACATTCTTGAATGCGATGAATGCATCGAATTGTTCGTCATTTGTATGAAATCCGAGAACTTTCCTGGGGCCATAACGTCGCTGCGTTTTCCGCCTCAGGAGTGGTAGGAGAGTAGGCCAATTTCACCGGTTGACGCCGGAGCCAACGGCGTCAGCCTCCAGTGGAGCGGCGTTTTCGTCTACCGCTGAAAAAATCACTGCGTCTGCGCCGAACAGGAATGGCCCGGCCCCGCACGAATGGATCGACGGCCGTCGTTCAACGCGAAGGCGATGCTTTGTTCAGTGTGAACGTATCCGCGAAATTCGCAAATTCTTATGACCGTCGCGATATTTAGCGACATCAACCGCAGTCAGCTGCAATTGCGCCGGCAACGGGTCGGCCGCAGTGACAACGCTTCGGATGACCTCTGAGCAAATTCCGGCGCATTCCTGAATCGCCAGTTGGCTCGGCCCCGAGAACAGCGCTGATGACGCATCGACAAATATCGTTCGAATGTCCTCGGCCGGGTCTGTGACCGAGAAGTTTAGGCGGCGTCCACCTTGAGGAAGGGGTTGGAAACCAAGGTAACGTACTGTGAAGCGTTCAGCTTTCATTCGAGTTATAGACAGAGCTATCGCTTAGGATTCGTCTTATCCGATTTGTTGCCGAGTTTCGAATAACAAGATAAGTGATAGAACTTGCCTTGCACCGCGGTTCGCTGTTCATTTGGCGCAATTCGAATCGAACACTTGTCGCACCAAATTTTTAATTGCTCCTGTTCCGTCTGGGGCTTTTTCATTTCTGCCCCACAGCATTCCCGATCTCCGGTGTTTTTTGGTATTTTGCAACCCGGGCGCCGGAATAATCCGCTCGATGCCGGCAGTCATCGACAGCGCAGGTCAGGACAAGCTTTCCGGGCGGTGCGGTAGGGATGGCATCGGGTTGCCCTGAATAATCGACGGCAAACAGAATCGGTTTGCGGCACTTTTGGCAGCGAACTCCGAGATACCATCGTGTATCTCTGGCATGGGAACTTCTCGAAATATTCATAAGTCGGCTCAATGCGAGACGGAATGGGACGGATACAAGTGAATCGGACTAATTCTTGTGCTGGAGAGTACCGGACGTCAGGTGAAACATTTGAGGAGCCAGTCCACGAAGAATATTCGGAAATGAACGACGCCATTATACATCTTGGACACGCACAGGAGGTACGGTCAAATGTACGGCTCCCAATCACGGAGGGATCTTTCCGCAACTCGTCTGGTTCGATGACCTTTTATCTCAATTAGATACATGCGAGTCCATCCTGAAATGGATGGTGCGTTTACGATAGAAGGTGTTTCCTCGGGCAATTACAAACTTTTTGCCTGGGACAACCTGGCTGCGACAGCGGACGAAAATCCCGAATTCGTGGCAGGGTTCGAAGGTAACGGCCTGGCGGTCCAAGTGAAGTCAGGAACATCGGTTACAACTCAACCGCTCACCATTCTTTCGCCGAAGCGCTGAATCGCTATTATCAGATGAACAGCAATTCCCGCTTGTCCGGGATATACTGCTCTCCTTCAACTCTGCCCAAGATTCAACACTCAGGAGAAAGCTGTGTCGAAAACAGACGAACATATTTCGGAAGCCCGATTTGCCGAAATTGCCTTTAAGGACGCATTACAAACTGATTTTGAAAAATCGCACATCGAAAATTGCGTGGGTTGCCTGAAGGCCCTTGTGGACGCCATGAACGACGTGATCCGTAAGCACAAACCGAAAGAACAAAAGCTCCGGACCGCCGGCAGCTCGAATTAGAATTTCGCGATGATTCCAGGGAAGTTCATGATCTCCCTGAATCAATCAGATACAGATTATCTAAACGGAGAGGGAGGGATTCGAACCCTCGATAGAGCTTTTGACCCTATGCCCGCTTAGCAAGCGGGTACCTTCGGCCTCTCGGTCACCTCTCCAGGGGCACGTTGAGGAAGGAGCGCGAACGTAGCCGCAGCGCGGCCCGCGTCAAGGGAAACGTCCCTGGGGGCGACGCGAAGCTCCAAATCGGCCTGGCGCCCGGTAAATGCGCGTAACTTCGCGAGTTTGATAGCGGATTGCTGAGCCGGTCGGAGCAGCGCGGCGCGACGAGCTCAGTGCCGCCGCGAGCTCGAGCGATCACGGGTCGCGAGCTCGAGACGATTTCCCTGAGCGAGGGG
>JBGPBY010000075.1:0-19074 GCA_041481485.1 Terriglobia bacterium | reverse complement strand
GCCCCCACTCAAAAGCGGTGCGCGGTTATCCCCCGCGCCTACAGGGGGCCGCCGTCGCAGATTTCAATCCGATTCCAGAAACGATAAGGCCGGTGACAACCGCAATGGCACACCATATAATCCCGCCGAAACATGGGAATCGGGACCATACGAATTTTCGCCTTCATTTCACTCATCGCACTTCTCATTAACGTCGATGCCGTGCGGGCACAAACCAAGGGCAGCACTGTGATTTCCTCAGAATTCGGCAAACTACCAGACGGCACGACCGTTAATCTCTACACGCTGCGAAACGCCAACGGTGTTGAGGTGAAGGCCATCACCTATGGGGCCATCATCACATCCATTCTCGCACCGGATCGATCCGGTAAACTGGCGGACGTTGTCCTCGGTTACGACACGCTTGATGGATATTTACGAGACGGCTCGCATTTCGGAGCTGTCGTCGGCCGCTATGTCAATCGCATTGCAAAGGGACGATTTACGCTGGATGGAGTGGAATATGTCCTCGCTATCAACAACCGCCCCAATCATCTCCATGGCGGCTTACGTGGATTCTCAAAACAAGTTTGGAAAGCCAGCACCGAACCGAGCCGTGGCGCGTCGGTGAAGTTTGCTTACAGCAGCGCAGACGGCGAGGAAGGCTACCCGGGCAATCTCAATGTATCGGTCACGTACACGCTGACGGACCGGAACGAACTCGCCGTTGAATACCAGGCGACGACCGACAAGGCGACTCCTATTAACCTTTCGCAACATTCCTACTTTAATTTGACCGGCGCCACTCGCGATGTCCTTGACCACGAAATCACGCTCAATGCCGATCGCTTCACACCCGTGGATTCTTCACTCATCCCTACTGGAGAAATTCTGCCGGTAGACGGCACACCGTTTGATTTGCGAACACCTTCAAAGATTGGTGCACACATCAACGACAGCGACGGCCAGATTCGCATCGGAAACGGCTATGACCACAACTTTGTCATCAAACGGCAGGGCGATGGTCTTGCACCAGTAGCTCGCGTGGTCGAACCCTCCAGCGGCCGAGTCCTGGAGGTGACCACAACCGAGCCGGGCGTGCAGTTCTACACCGCGAATACTCTCAACACCACAGGCAAGAACGGCGTCCTGTATCAAAGGCGATTTGCGTTCTGTCTGGAAACGCAGCATTTTCCGGACTCACCGAATCGTCCGGAGTTTCCCTCGACGATCCTTCGGCCTGGAAAGGAATTCTCTTCAAAGACGGTCTTCGCTTTCGGCGTCGCCAACAAATGAGGACGTATTTTATGAATCGCCGTGATTTCCTGAAAATTTCAGCAATGGTCCCGGCCATTCCGGTGTTCTTACAGCAGCCGCGTCTGCCGGATCCGTGGGACGGGACCGCAACAATTCTCGCGCGAATCAAGGAACCGGTATTTCCCAATCGCGATTTTCCCATCACGAACTTCGGCAGCGACATCAATGCTGCAGTTACAGCGTGCAATGCGGCGGGCGGCGGACGTGTCGTTGTGCCTGCAGGCAATTTCCAAACGGGTCCCGTTCGGTTGAAAAGCAAAGTGAATCTTCATCTTTCCGAGGGTTCGGCTTTGAAATTCTCGACCAATCCGAAGGACTATCTGCCGGTGGTCTTCACGCGATTTGAAGGCACGGAATTGATGAACTACTCCCCGTTCATTTATGCCCTCGATCAGGAAGATATAGCGATCACCGGTCCGGGAACAGTTGACGGCCAGGCCGATTCGTCGCACTGGTGGGACTGGACACGCAATGCGGCGCGGGCCAGACTCACGAGTCTCGGCGCCGCAGGGACTCCGGTTGCCGAACGCGTCTTCGGGGAAGGCGGTTTTCTGCGGCCGAACTTCATCCAGCCGTATCGCTGCCGCAATGTCTTTATCGAAGGAATCACGGTCAAGAATTCTCCAATGTGGGAACTGCATCCCGTGCTCTGCAGCAACGTGATCATCCGGGGCGTTACCATTAGCAGCCACGGGCCCAACAACGATGGGTGTGATCCGGAATCCTGCCGCGACGTGCTCATCGAGAAGTGCACGTTCGATACCGGCGACGACTGCATCGCCTTGAAATCCGGCAGAAACAACGATGGGCGACGTCTCGCCACTCCGGTGGAAAACGTCATTGTCCGGGACTGCGTCATGAAGGATGGTCACGGCGGCGTTACCATCGGCAGCGAAATTTCCGGCGGCGCGCGCAATATCTTCGCCGAACGCTGCACGATGGACAGCCCTCAGCTCGACCGAGCCTTGCGATTAAAAAATAATTCCATGCGAGGGGGTCTCATTGAACGGGTCTTCATGCGCGATATCGCAGTAGGTCAGGTCAAGGAAGCTGTCGTTTCCATTGATTTCAACTATGAAGAGGGCGATAACGGCGACTTTCCCCCGGTCGTCCGGAATATCGAAGTGCGCAACGTCACAAGCATGAAAAGCCAGTATGCCCTGTATCTTCGCGGATTCGCGAGAGCCGTCATTACCGATGTGCGGATGAAAGACTGCAAATTGGAGAATGTGGCAAAACCAGATATGATCGAACACGTCAAAGACATCGCACTAACCAATGTCAGCATCAATGGCCGGATTGTGAATCAGACCATCACGCGTGAATAATTAAAAAAAATGAAAAATCGCTGGCTTTTTCCTGCAGCGCTGATCTTTTTAATGACAACGGCGCTGTTTTCGTTTGCTCAGGATGCGCCTCCCGCCCCTGAAACCGCAGAAATTGACGGGCGGGTCGTTAATGCCCGCGATGGTGAAACATTAAGTCTGGTTAAGGTGGAACTGGCGGGGACCATGTACCGGGCCGTTTCCGAAGACGATGGAACATTTCACATCACCGGAATTCCTGCCGGAGAGTACATCCTTCAATCCAGTACCGTTGGCTTCTACACGTTCCGGTCGCCATCTTTTACGTTAACCACCGGAGAACACCGCTCCTTCGACGTCATACTTGCTTCGTCCACAAACAAGGCCGCCACCAGCGTCGACGTTTCTGCCGATGTTTTCGACATCAATCCGGATACAGCCGCAGCAGGCTTCACCCTGTCCGGAGACGAACGCAAAAATCTCGCCAGCGTGCTGGCCGACGATCCGTTGCGGGCCGTACAGAATCTTCCCGGCGTGACATCGAACAACGATTTTTCGTCGGAATTCTCAGTTCGAGGTGCGCCCTTTCATCGTGTGGGGTTGTATCTGGACGGAGTGCTGATGCACTCTCCATTTCACACTACCGACGGACAGGCCGACAACGGCTCGCTGACCATTTTCAACGGCGATTTGACCGAAGACATGACCCTCTATCAGGGTGCATGGCCGGTCAAATATTCAAACCGCACCGCCGGAGTTCTCGATGTCGAAACGCGCGGAGGCAGCCGGGATGCCATTCACGGCAAGGTCAGCGCGAGTGCGTCCAATGCCGGAGTGACGCTCGAAGGTCCTATTAACCGGGAAAAGCGAGGAGCCTGGCTGGTCGATTTCAGAAAGAGCTATCTTCAATACATTCTGAACCGCATCGATTTCGGCGATCAGCCGCCCCTGGCATTTGCCTTCGACGATGTGCAGGCGCGTCTCGACTACAATGTGACCTCACGCCACGCGCTGAGCCTGACCGTATTGAATGGATCGTCCTCCGTCGACCGAAGCAGATTCCGCTCCGAACTGAGTCCCAACACCGTGATGACGAGCGGGTATCGCTTCACCATGGGAAATCTCGGTTCGCGATATACGCCAAACTCCAAGTTGCTCATCAGCAATCACGTGGCCTGGTCTCATGAGAAAGGCCATGTTGAAAATCGTGACGATGCTCCATTAAACGATTCCGGTTACAGCGAATGGACATGGCGCGGCGACGCGTCGATGATGTGGAACAAGAAGAGTTCGCTCGAATTCGGTGGCGAATTTCGTGGATCTCGCCAGGATTCTCTCACCACCCAGTTCATCTATGCGCCCTCGATCACGCCGTCGCGCGATTCGTCAAATGCTCGCGGCCATCAGGGTGGTGCTTATATCCAGGAATCGGTCGGTCCGTCCTCCGGCCGCATTCGATTGACTGCCGGAATACGCGAGGATGAACAAAGCGCATACGGGACAGCAATCACCTCGCCTTATGCCAGCCTTTCGCTGCAGTTGCTCAAGCGAACTCACGTGCAGTTCGACTGGGGTCAGTATGGACAGTTTCCTGAACTGAGCCAGCTCTTTTCTGTCTTTGCAGTGACGCCGCTGCGCCCGGAACGCGCGACTCATTACGAAGCCGCGGTGGAAGAGAGAATGAACGATCGAATTCGACTGCACGTGGAGTTTTACGATCGCGAAGATCGCGACCTCCTTGACCGTCCTGCACTGTTTCCCCGGGCTCTTGCGGGTGGAACCATTGCGGACGCCCAGCCGGCTGCGCCATTGCTGAATTCTGAACGCGGTTATGCGCGGGGCATCGAATTTTACATTCAACGCCGGTCTGCCAATGGAGTTACCGGCTGGGTGTCGTATGCCTACGGCCGTGCGTCTCTCAGCGACAACGTTTTGCAAGCCCGATTTCCTTCGGAATACGAACAGCGGCACACGATCAATGCATATGCCAGCCGCAGGCTCCGTCCCAGCGTCAATGTCAGCGCCCGCTTCACATACGGCAGCGGTATGCCATTACCGGGTTTCTACGCCGTTGATTCCAGCGGATATTCTCTGTCGACCGTTCGGAATGGATTGCGAGCTCCTGCATATGAACGCGCCGATGTCCGGCTGAACAAAGCGTATGTCCGGCAGAAATTCAAGACGACGCTCTTCGGTGAAATCGTCAATCTGACCAACCACAAGAACCGTGACTTCGATTCACCAGGCCCATACGACAACACCACCGGCCACACCGTGCCGAACTTCTACTCCATGTTTCCGATACTTCCGTCCGTCGGCTTATTGGTCGAATTTTGAGCAAATCCCTCTCCCAACGGGAGAGGGTGGCGCGAAGCGCCGGGTTCCCTGCCCCCAAAGATGACAATTGAACAGTGGACATTGAACAGCGAACATTTCTCCGGGGAAATGTTCACTGTTCAATGTCCACTGTTCAATTGTCATCTTTGCAGTATTATTCCAAGGCCTTGGAGGGCCTTTTATACGATGAGAGATTTTCAGCTCTGCGGTCTGGGTAATGCAGTTGTCGATATTTTCCTCGAAGTCTCGGATGAGGAATTCCTCTCCCTCGGATTTGAACGTGGCGGGATGCGGCTTGTCGAACATTCCGAACAAAAGAAGCTTCTGGACCGCTACCAGAAAAACGAACCCAAACTTGTCAGCGGCGGCTCCGTCGCCAATTCCATCATCGCGTTTTCGCAGCTCGGAGGACGCGCGGCGTTCATTGGCTGCGTCGGCGATGATCGTTACGGACTTTTCTATGCCAGTGAATTCGAAGAGCTCGGCATCGATATCGGCAACCCGATTATCGTGAATGAGGCCACTGGAACGTGCGTGTGTTTGATTACTCCGGATGCAGAACGGACCATGCGCACCTGCCTTGCCGTTTCAAGTCATCTGACGGCACGCCATGTCGACGAAGAGCGGATCCGAAACTCCGAATGGCTGTTCATTGAAGGATATGTTTTTGCAAATCCGGATACCGGACAGAAAGCAATCCGCGAAGCCATCCGCATTGCAAAGCTGAACGGTACGAAAATCGCCGTGACGTGCTCCGACGCATTCGTCGTCCAGGTGTTTGGCGACGCGCTTCACGAAGCGCTGGAACATACGGATTTGTTTTTCTGCAATGAAACCGAGGCCTGCGCGGTGTCTGGTGCCACAAACGCCGAGGACGCGTTCCGCAAACTGAAAAACAAAACGCGATCCCTGGTTGTGACGAATGGCCCGCACGGCGCATACGTCCGGCACCACGGAATTGAAGCCCATGTTCCGGCGTTTCCATCCGAACCGAAGGACCTCACCGGGGCTGGAGACATGTTTGCCGGTTCCTTCCTGTACGGAATCACGAACGGCGTCTCACCGGAAAAAGCGGCGCGAGCCGCATCGTTTCTCTCGCATAAGGTCATCACTCAGATCGGAGCCCGGCTGCACCATGGAACCAAACATTCGTGGGATGAGTGCCTGGCGAAGGCGTAAGCACGCGGTGAGCGAATGCCATCAAGAAATCCCTCTCCCAAACGGGAGAGGGGACCGAAGGCCGGTGAGGGGTACCACAAGTAACCGTTTTTACGTGTGGTACCCCTCACCCACCCCTCTCCCGTTGGGAGAGGGATTTCTTGATACCTACCTCGAGGTTCGAATTCCTCCGGGACCGCCCTTCACCTTGATGGCGCCCGTTTGCCGTAACGTCTTTCCATCAAAATGGAACAGCTGAATTTCCTGTTCGACCATGCATTGAACGAGCACCGTGTCGCTCGCGGGTGTCCATGCTGCGCCCTGGCACCAGTGTCCGATTTTTTCTTCCGCAGCAATCGACAGTTTCTTACCTTCCAGTCTGAGAATCTTCAGCACGCCGAAATCGTGAAAGTATCCAGAAGCCCGGGACGCGTTGGTTCCATTCATGACAGTCACGGCTACAAATTTTCCATTCGGTGAAACCGAAATTCCTTCGGGAACGGGCCCCACTGCGATCTGATCGATGGCCCGAATCGGGCTGGCATTCAGATCGACCAGGCTGACGATGTCCGTACCGCCCATCATGCCGGCGCCGATGTTTGCAATAACGGCAAGATCTCCGGCGGGATTGATATCCATGCCATAAGGCCGCAGCCCCACATAAAACGACGTCGCGTCATTCCTGACGTAATCCACCTTCGTTCCATTCACAGACAGGATTGCCACACGATTGTCATTTGCCGAATTGCAGGACACAAAAGCGCGCTTCCCATCGGCCGCAAACATCACCTGGCTGGGCATGCTGTCCGGACCGCCGAGAAGATCGATTTTTCCAACGGGTGTCACTGTCTTTGCAGCGATGGAAAACACCGACACGGTTCCTTCGCCGCGGTTCGCAACCAGAGCCAGCGTGCCCGCACGATTGATATCGATGCCGGAGGCTCCGAGTCCTGCATGCAACGACGCCAGAACACGGGGCGGTGACGACTTCAGATCGATCACGGACAGCTGATCGTTTGGAATCGATTCCTTTGGGTTGTTCGGATCGATTCTGGCCGATGCCGTCACCAATGCGATGGATTGATCGGGCGCTATGGCCGCACTCGATGTCGGCCCGGCGACGGATGCCGGCGCGAACACTTCGGCAACTATTTTTGGTGGGCTGGAACGCAAATCAATGATGGATACCGTGTCCGGCAGCGGATCCGGTCTGGGTGTATTGACTCCATCGACCATCATGACCTTGCCGTCGTTGGCCGAGATGGCGATCTGTGCCGCGGTTGAAATCGAAACGACAATGGACGTAACGCCGACAATCGCGAGTACGAAAACGGTTGTGATCTTTCGCATTCCAATTCTATTTGGAGGCTGGAGCAAACCACGGGAACGATCGAATCTGAATCCGGTTGGGAGAACCGAGATTCTGATCCGTTCGGATCACGTGCGCAATCGCGTCCCGAAATACTTCTTCTGGAATCGTTTCGCCCAGCGCGTTCTGTGGTGAGACATAAACGACAGGACGAGGGTAAATGGACTCGAGCAGATCTCCGGTATCGTATCGGCGCAACACACCAGGGATCATGACCTCCGAAACATTGCGATGCACGGGCTGATCGACAATCATCCGATATGAGGTCAATGTGTTTTCCACAACGACCCTGGTTATACGCGTATCGAGAGCGGCAGCATGCAGCGCCACAAGACCGGTCGTCCCATTTCCATAAACCGTAATTGAATTGCGATCGACATCATTTCGGGCGGTAAGCCAGTCGACCGCCCGAATGGCATCATCGATGCGCATACCAATAATCGATTTGTCGACCAGAAATGTGTGCAGTGACAGCAGATTGAATGGACCGAGATAGGGTGACTTGATGCTTTCCGTTCCCGTACGCGTGAACCGTGGATGAATGTACATCACGACGTTCCCTTCGGAGGCCAGACGGCTTAAGTCGCTGGAAATTGGGTTTGGGGGATCCCAGTATGAGGCAGTATCCACAATCAGGATTGCCGGTTTTGCTCCACTTCCATTGGGTACCACCACCACGCCATTCACTTCCATGCCCGCGTCGCTCTTCATGGAAATTGTTTCGATGCGGTAACTCCAACCATCGCGGCTATCGGTGGCTATAACAGTCACGTCAGGGTGGGCTGCTCCGGGCTGCACTGTATTGCCCGTAAGAACCTGGATGTCTTTACGAATCTGAGTCTGCATCGCGGTGAGTGCACTGCGATCGACCAAAACACGTTCGGGCGCAATCACTGAAGCGGCACGCTTTCGGTTGAGGGAGTAAATCGTTTCGCTCCCGATCGAGTTCGCCAGCTGTCCCGTGGCCGTTACCGTCATGTCCGAAGTTTGGGCCGCGCGAAGCGCTGTGAATGCGGATCCCGCAGATGCGTTTAGATTCTTTGTGAAGAACGCCAATATTGCTGGAGAAATCGGACCCAGATTTCCATGTCCGCCCGGACCGGTGATCCATTCCAGCTGATCGGTGGCGCCGAAGATTCCATAAAACCGCTTCGCTTCGTCTACAGTTTGCCGCGCGCCTACGAATGGAAACATATCGTTTTCTGTGGAGATCACGGCATACGGTTTTGGCGCAAACGCTTCAACCCAGTCGGCGAAATCCAGTCCCTCGGCAATGAAGTGCGGAATCGATTGCTCAGCGTCCTGAGCGCCTTGCGGCGAAGCCAGGAGCGCACTAAACGAAGTGATGTAACACGCGGTGGCCGCGGCCTTCACGCGATCGTCGAGGGCAGCGAAATAAGCGGTCATCGTTCCGCCGCCGGAACAACCGAATGCACCGATGCGAGCGGAATCGATGTCTTTGCGGGAGATCAGATAGTCCACTCCTCGCATGGCGTCATTCACCATATACCGTGCGATGTCGTCGCCGATCAGCAATGGAGGGACATTCGCTTCACCGTGTTCCCCGGTTGGATTTCCGATGAATGACTTTTTCTGAGCTTCGTCGAAGTACTGAAGGCGCTCTCCCTGTCCGATGGGATCATAGGCGAGAGTAACGATCCCGTTGCGAGCGAAGTTCCCTCCCCAGCTCCAGTTTTCGGTTTTTCCGCCAGCCCCATGTCCGGGTGCAAGGACGATGGCGGGGAAAGGACCTGAACCCCCTGAAGCATTGTCTGGAACGTATAGATCTGCAGTGACCCAAAAGTTGGGCAGGCTTTCATAGGCAATCTTCTCGACTCGAAAGCCGTCAGCCGTGACCGAGCCGAATTCACGGACGGCTACCGGACCTTTGCGTTCCGGAAGCCCACCGATCAACTGCAGAATTTTTTCGCGTACAGCAGACTTACGGTGTTCTGCGTCAGCCCGCGTTTGGAGCTGAGCCACCGATGCCGCACGAGCATCCAGCTGTGTTTTCGCAATCCCGTTGAGGTAAGCAATCATTTGATCCCGTGGACTCACGGAGGATTGCGCTCCGATCCACAGGCTGGACAGAATCGACGCTGCCGCAAGAAAGCTCACTGCGAATTTGCGAATTTTCATGAGAGGGATTCTTTCGCGGTTGTGGCAAATAGAGCAAAAGAAAAATGACGGTTTGCCGGATCGGTCTCAGTCTTCCGCGGGCTTACGCCCGTGAACGATGTCGCAACTTGCGAGATTTTCGGGATGAGGCCATAGCGACTCAGTGGGTCTGCGCCAGTCGTTTGTTGGGATCCACAGTAAGCATCAGGACACCGCTCATTGCGGCCATCCCCGAAGCAATCAGCATTGGCAGCACCCACGAACCGTACCAATCCACCAGGTATCCCAGGACGACCGGACTGATCGTTCCGCCGAAATTTCCAAACATGTTCATGCAACCCGTGACAGTGCCTGCTGCGCTCTGACCCACGTCGTGACAAACGGACCACATTCCGCCGAGTCCTACATCGAGCATTGCTGCAGCCAACGCGAAAAAAATCCAGGCTGCCGTGTTGTTGGAACTCAAGGCCGCCAATGCGAGAAAGAGCCCGCTCAATGGCATCGAAACGACGGCAATGCGGCGTCCGGTCCGCAGGCTACGGTTCTTGACAAGGTAATCCGTGAGTTTTCCTCCGAACACGCAGGCCGCACCCGAACTGAGCAGGACGATGGCGTGAATGATGGCGGTTGAGGTGGAAGTGAACCCGCGTATCTTGCTGAGGTAGGTTGGCAACCACGTCAGATAAAAGTACAGCGTGTAGCCGTAACAGAAATACATGGCGCAGATACTCAGCATCGGTTTGCTCAGCAAGCTGCTCCAGGGCATGTTCGGGTATCCTTCGGCTTTGGAGCCGCCTCGAATGATAATCAGCTCAGCCTGGTTTATTGCGGGATGTTTCGCCGGATCGTCCCTGAACCACCTCCACCAGAAGACGCACCAGAACACTCCCACCGCTCCGAAGATCCAGAATGACGGACGCCAGCCCATATAAGCAATGATCGGTGTGACCAGAAGCGGCGTCATTGCGCCGCCGATCCTCGATCCGAAAAACAGCACGCCGTGCGCGCGGCCGCGTTCGCCCTCGGGGAGCCAGCGTGAGAATGCACTGGAGATGTTCGGAAACGCACCGGCCTCACCCATTCCAAACAGAAAACGAGTCGCAAGCAGCGAGACGTAATTCCAGACCAGGCCGGTGGCCGCCGTGAACGCAGACCACCAGAGAACGATGCGCGTTAGAACCTTCCTCGGTCCGATGCGATCTCCCATGCGTCCGCTGGGGATTTCAAACAGGGCATAGGCCAATGTGAACGCCCCGAAGACTATTCCCATTTGTGATGTCGATAAATGGAGATCTGCGGAGACGGCGGTCTGAGCGGTGGAGATGCAAACGCGATCGAGATAGGTCACGATCGATAACGCAAATGCAAATCGCAGCAGCGTAAATCTTGCTTTCGTCGGCTCGTTCACAGAGGCGTGATTAAACCACGGCAAGGTTATTTCTGGTGCGGCTTTTTACCTAACAAACTCAGGGCTGAAACACTCCTGCAGCCTTAAAATCTCCGGCCTTCACAATGGAGAGTTTCGAAGGATCGATCCGCTTTCGAAATGCCGCGTTCACCTGATCGAGCGTGATCGCCGCAATTGCCGCATCGATGCGCTCGTCCCATGCCAAAGTCCGGTCCGATTGATCGCGCGTCATAATCAGGCTTTGCAACCGCGAATCGCTGGATCGGTTATTCAACCGTTGTTCCCGAATGGACTTTTTTGCATCCGCAAGTTCGGCGGCGGTAAAGCCCGAAGCCAGAGCCTTCGCCAGTTCATCGCGAACTCCGGCTTCGACCTTGGGGGCATTTTTCGGATTGCTGATCACGGAGACCGAAAACAAAGCCGCATCGCCGAACGTTGGCGCGCTGAAGGAGGAACCCGCGTCGTAGCTCAGTCCTTCCCGATTCCGGATCCGATCGGAAATTCGCGATGAAATCGAACCGCCCATGATGTAATTCGCAACGACCATCGCCACATAATCCGGATCCGTATCGTTCATCTGCAAACGAATCGCCGCATTCCATTGGGAGTTTTCTTTATCCGGCGTGTCAATCTTCCGATTGATGACTTCCACCGGGAGATACTTTGACGCGATGCGTGCATATGGGCTGGCGCTCTTCCAGGAACCCAGTGTTTCCTCGGCCACTTTGCGGACATCATCCGGCACAAATTTTCCAACGACCACCATCTCCCCCTGCGAGGCGCCGTAGAACTGTTTGTGAAACGCCTTCACATCGGCCAGCGTGACTTTCCGGAGGTCCTCAATCTGCTCATCGATGGTGCGAGGATGCCGGACGTCGGAACGTGGAAATGGACTCAGATTGCTTTGCAACGCTTCATTCGCCAGCGTCGACGGATCCGTTCTACTGCGATCCAGTCCGTTAATTTGTTGCGTCCGGATCTGCTCGAAGTCCGATTCCGGGAAAATGGGATCCTTCAGGATCTGAACCGCAAGACGAATGGCGGGAATGAGATTTGCAGATGTGGTTTCAATCGTGGCACTGGCGCTGGAGAGTCCGCCACTGACGCCGATCCGCGCGTTGATTTTCTGCATCGCGTCTTGAATTTGCTGGCGCGTCATGGTGCTGGTCCCGCGCATCAGTAACGATCCGGCCAGCTGGGCAGCGGCCTGTTTTCCGGCAAGCAGGCTTTCATTTCCGAACCGGACGCTGATCTCCGCATTGACCACGTCGCCACGGGATCCCTTCGGCAGCAGTGTCACTTTGAAGCCGCTGGGAAGCTTCAGCCGAGAGATACGCTTCTCGAGGCTAGCGGCCTCCGGATCCAGGACTTCGCCTTCGGACACATTGACGCTGGTAGGAAAGTCGCGAAGCAATTGATCCATCGCAGGCGCATCGGGGACGGAAACGCGATCCGGTGCAGCATCCGGAGTGTAGACCCCAACGGTTCGATTCGAATCCTTGAAATAGGTCTTCACAACGCGAACCACATCTTCGGCGGTGGCGCGTTTGATTTCCTCGAAATTTGTGAACAGAAGCCGCCAGTCTCCGCTTGCCGCGGAATCCGTCATGCTCATGGCAAGATCTTGAGAACTTGTAAAATCCCGTTCCATACGCTGCACGGTGGCGTTCTTTGCACGATCCACTTCTTCCTTTGTCGGAGGATTCCGGACCAGATCGGAAATGGTGTCGGAAATCACCCGGCGCACCTCGTCGATGGATTGCTCATCGTTCAGCGTCGCAGAAACCGTCGTCAATCCTGGGTCGTGCAATTCCATAATTCCCATCGATACTGACAACGCCTTCTTTGAGTCGACAAGCGCCTTATAGAGGCGCCCCGTTCCTCCTGGGCCGACCAGAATCCCCTCCATTACTTCGATGGCGCCGTCGTCAGGGTGCGCAAACGAAGGGGTGTGCCATGCCACAACGAGATTCCTGCCTTTCCCAACCCGGCGCAACTCCACATAGCGTTCCCCGTCCTGAGGTGGTTCCACGGTATAGGTCACATCCAGTTTTCGCGTCGGTTTCGGAATGGAACCGATAATCTCGGCAATCATCGCCAGGGTTTTCGTAACATCGATCGGTCCGGCAATGGTAAGAACTGCATTATCGGGCTGGTAATATTTGCGATAGAACGCGGCCAGCCTGTCGATGGGTACCCGTTCGATATCCTGTCGCGAACCGATCGTGGACTTGCCGTAGTTGTGCCACAGAAACGCCGTGGACAGCACACGTTCCGTCAGAACATTGGATATGCTGTTCTCGCCGCGTTCAAATTCGTTGCGAACCACGGTCATTTCCGTATCGAGCAACTCTTTCTCGATCCGCATTTTGATCATGCGGTCTGCTTCCAAACTGAGCGCCCATCTCAGATTGTCGTCAGAGGCCTGCACTGTTTCGTAATAGTTCGTGCGGTCATACGAAGTCGTGCCGTTGAAACGGGCTCCGTGATTCGTCAGTTCCTGTTTGATGCTGCGTCCGTCCGTGGTCAGTATGAAATTCATGTGCTCGAGCAAATGCGCCATTCCGGTTTCGCCATATCCCTCATGACGCGATCCAACGAGATAGGTCATGTTGACGGTAAGCGTTGCGCTACCGGTATCGGGAATGAGAAGCACGCGCAAACCATTCGGATAGGCGTACTCCGTAATGCCCGCCATGGACGCCCGCTTTTCAACACCGGGTGGCAGGGTCTGGGCGCGGGCAACGATGCTGAGCAGCAGAACCGGAATGGCAAATCGAAGGAGCGAACGTTGAATTTTCATGTAAAGAGTTTTCTACCAATTGGGTCGAAGCTGGTAACGAAAAATATATTTGACGGACAGCAGACTGTAGGCGCGGTCTATGACCGCGCACAATAAGTCGGAAATGGATTTACCCCCACAACTATCAGCTGGCGGTCCATGACCCCCGCGTTTTCTAATTTGACACATTGTGCGCGGTCATAGACCGCGCCTACAGTCCGCTGTCCGGCAAATAGTTCAATGCCTTGTTGAAACTCGTACCGGTGCCCAGCTTGTGCTATAAACCCACCATGAAAACCACCCTCATTCTACTCTTGCTGTTCGGGCTCGCCGCCGTTCCCAATCCCAGGGTGACCGGCCCGGTCTCCTCACCCGGCCTCCCTGGATCTTCGGCGCACAACTACACCTTTTTCGCTACGAATCACGACCTGGCCATTCACGGCTATATCGAAGAAGAATTCTTCATTCAGGGCACTGCCAGCCGGTACAACACGCCCGCGCAAACGACCGGCACGGTGATCGACAGCGATCATCCCTACAAAACCCGTGTCGTCGTCCGCCGGCCGGCCGACGCGAAGCGTTTCAATGGAAGCGTCCTCGTGGAATGGGACAACGTGACCAATAATTTCGATGCCGAGAACATGTGGTTCTTTGCCTGGGAGCACATGATCAGCGACGGGTATATCTGGGTGGGAGTGTCGGCGCAGAACGTTGGAGTGTCGGCGCTGAAAAAGTTCAGCATGGAGCGATACGGCGATCTGGATGTGACCCACAACAACACGGTCATGGCCGATGCCCTGTCCTATGACATCTTTTCGCAGACCGGACAGGCGCTGAAGACCCCCTCGGGTACGGACTTGCTTGGCGGGTTGAAACCGCGCCATGTCTTTGCCGTCGGCGAATCCCAGTCCGCAAATCGTCTCTCGACTTATGTCAATTCCATCAACCCGCTCGCCAAGGTTTACGACGGATTCATTCTTCTTTCGTCTCTCAATCAGCAGATTCGCCCGGACCTGAATGTTCCGGTGTGGAAGATATCCACCGAGTACGATGTCAGCAGCGGAGAGGCGCGTGCACGTCAGAAAGACACCGACTTATTCCGTTCCTGGGAAATCGCAGGGACATCCCATGTCGATCAGCATCTCCGGCAAAGCCGCGAGCCGCTCGAACTGCGGGATAACGGAACGTCATCGGAAGCGGCAATGTCACCGGCGTGCGGTGTGCCGAATGTGGGAACCCGCGCTCCGGTGCAATACGTGATTGCCAGTGCCCTGGACCTTCTGGTGACCTGGGTTGAAAAGAAAACTCCTCCACCATCCGCGCCTCCAATCTCGACCTCAATGAACGGCAACCAGATTGTCACGGCACGAGATGCTCTGGGTCTGGCAATGGGCGGAATCCGTCTGGCTGAAGTCGCGGTACCCACGGGACTCAACAACGGCACCAATACCGGGCCTGGCGCATGCGCCCGCTGGGGTTACTACAAACCCTTCGATATGGAAACGCTGAAGAAGCTTTACCCCACACACTCCGCTTATGTGAATGCGGTGGAGAAAGTGACGAACGAGAATCTTCGCGCCGGATACATTTTGAAATCCGATGCGGAACGCACCATCAAAGACGCCCGCGATTCCGCGATTGGCCGCCTGGATAGCCTCGATGCCGAGCGCGGACGCGCCCTGTCGGACTTCGATCGCACACCGTAGCAAAGCGCTAAGTACCGCAATTTACAAAATTATGCAAACGAGACCACTGCCCAAAAGCTTCGTTGATTCCCCTGGCGATCTCGAATAGATTACTCTCTCCGCATTGGTTTGAGCGTTAATCGGAATTCCCCAAATGAAAAGCCTGTTAAGAGCCATTGGTCTGCTCATCCTGCTGGTTTCGCCTGCATTTGCCGACAATCTCTCCGGAGTTGTGATTCTTACGGCTGATGCCAATGACAATATCGGCGTGGTTGGCGTGCAGTTCCGGCTGGACGGCGTCAACTTTTCGGGTGAAGTCCACACCGATCCGTATTCCGTCTCATGGGATACCACGAATGTCTCTGACGGTCCTCATACAATAAGTGTCATTGCCCGGGATGCGGCAGGGAACCTGGCTTATTCTTCAACCGATTTAATCGTGGACAATTCTGCGCCCACGGTTTCATTCATTGCACCGATTGTTGGGGCTGTGGTATCCGGTAAGGCAGTCTCAATTTCCGCACAGGCCAGCGACGACACTGGATTGGCTGAGATTCAGTTCCAGTTGGACGGAGAGATCCTGACGACCAAAGTACGCACGAATGTCGCGGCTTTCGCCAATGGCGGCAAGGTAAGCTCGTCCTCCACGATCGGTGACAACTACGCTGAGATCGCAGTCATCGACGGGGACCGCAAAGGAGTTCACTGGGGGAACGGCGGAGGCTGGAACGATGCCACTCCGGGAGCATTTCCAGATTTCGTTCAGATTGCCTTTAATGGCGTCAAGACCATAAATGAAGTCGACGTCTTCACTCTGCAAGATGACTTCGATCATCCCGTCGATCCTTCCATGGATTTGGAGTTTACAAGGTACGGAATTACTTCCTTTCAAGTTCAGTACTGGGATGGTGGAACATGGGTGCTTATCCCTGGGGCGGACGTTACAAACAACAATCGAGTCTGGCGCCAGATATCATTTACACCGATTACAACATCGCAAATTCGTGTCTACATTACCGGAGCAATTGACATGTGGAGCCGTGTCATCGAAGTGGAAGTGTATTCGGATGTGAATGCTCCGGACATCATCCAATCTCCGGCGAGCATCGTCTGGGATTCCACTACTGTCTCCAACGGAGTCCATTCTATGGTCGCCTTGGCCCGGGATACGGCGGGAAACGTAAAGACGGCACAGCGAACCATCCACGTCGACAATGTCTCACCCGGAATCGCCTTGTCGACAGGCTTTGAAAATGGCGATTTAGCGCCATGGAAGCCCTTTGGAACCGCGAGTTCCTCGGTCAGTCATTCTATTGCGCGAACGGGAGATTCAAGCGTTTCGGAATCGGACGGTTCTGGTGGTGTCTTTATGGATCTTTCAGGATTGATTCCCGGAGTGCTCTATCAGGTTACGGCATTCGCGCATGCCGATCCGGGAACCACGAATCAAGCGAGGCTTGAAGTTCAGGACGCAACCGGCAACAACACAGTTGTCGACGGCCCGCGCACGCCAGGAAGCGGATGGGAGGCATTTACGGTGTCGTTCCTCACGCTGGGAACTGGGCAGGTCCGCATCCGCCTGTGGTCCGGCGGCGGCGCCGGTAACATTTACTGGGATGATGTCTGGGCCCTCGATGTCAGCGGATTTGAAAATGCCGCGGCATGGCCCCAATTCGGCGGAGTGAAGACCGCAATTTCGAACGCAGAGGGACGGACGGGAAACTACAGTCTGGTCGAATCCGGCACCACCCAGGGTGGTGTATTCCTCGATGTTTCGGGCTTAACTCCAGGGGCGCTCTATCAGGTTACTGCTTTCGCGCATGGAGATCCTGGCACTACCAGCCAGGCGTTACTTCTGGTTCATGACACCACAGGAACCGGAAGCATCGTCGACGGCTGGCGAACGCCCGGAAGCGGATGGGATTCCTTTAGCGTGACATTCATTGCAACGGGTACCGCCCGGATGCGAATTCTGCTCTTTTCCAGCGGTGGGAGCGGCAGTATTTACTGGGACGATGTGCACGTCGGCGATGCCAGCGGGTTCGAGAACGGGACATCTTCCCGGTGGTCCTCGTTCGGCGGGGTGAACGCATCCGTCATCGAATTCGGAGCACGCAGCGGAATGTCAAGCTTGACGGAAACTGGTGGTAGTTCCGGCGGCGTATTTCAGGAAATATCGGGGCTGAATCCGGGAGGGCTGTATCAGGTCATTGCCTTTGCGTATGTCGATCCAGGAACAGACAACAAAGGTGCGCTTCGAGTTATGGACATTAACGGCGCCGGCGTCGTGGTGGACGGATTTCGCTCCCCCCGTGCCGCATGGGATCCTTTCACCGTGACGTTCCTGGCAACCGCGACCGGGCGCATGCGCATTTATTTGTTATCCAGCGGCGATCCCGGCTCCATTGATTGGGACGATGTTCGCGTAGTGGATCTCAGCAGTTTCGAAACTGGGGTCACATCGACGTGGCCTCAGTTCGGCGGAATAAACATTTCAATCTCCATGTCGGCGGCGAGATCCGGAGCGACGAGCCTCGCTGAAAATGGCAGCAGTCCTGGTGGCGCATTTCAGGACATTTCGGGACTGACGGCTGGAGCACTCTATCAGATCACTGCGTTCGCACATGTCGAGCCTGATGCCACCAGTCAGGCATTGCTGCTGGTTCATGATTGTACCGGGCGCAACAGTGTCGTCGACGGATGGCGCTCGCCGGTCAGCGGCTTTGAATCCTTTACCGTTGCTTTCACGACAACGAACAGTGGTTGTATGCGGGTCATTCTCTTTTCCAGCGGCGGCACCGGTACCGTTTACTGGGATGACATTCGTGTCACAGATGCCAGCAGCTTTGAGAACGCATTAATATCGCCGTGGCCAACGTTCGGTGGAGTTGCTCTTTCGATCGCGAATTTGGCACGGACCGGGACACTCAGTTTGTCGGAGACCGGCAGCACCATGGGAGGAGCGTTTCTGGATCTGACAGGATTGACTCCCGGAGGGTCCTATCAGATCACGGCATATGCCCTCGCCGACCCCGGCGCCACCAGCCAGGCGCTGCTTCTGGTTCACGATTCCACAGGAACCAATAGTGTTGTTGACGCGTTTCGAACGCCATCCAGCAATGTTTGGACTGCTTACTCCGTCACTTTTGTTGCAACGTCAAACGGCCGCATGCGCATCCATCTGATATCGAGCGGAGGAGTCGGGACCGTTTATTGGGACGACGTCACAGTGAAGTAGCACTACAGCCCTGGCGTCGTTCGGTGGAGAGAAGCCTCAGTGCGCCGCAAATGAAACCATCATTGACAATCCGTTAAGCGAAACGAAGCCGGACGATTTCGATTTTCACTCCTTGATTGAGTACCGATCTCCTCCGGCTGCATTTTGAATGGCGCCGAGGGACTCTCCGCGACAAGGCGTTGCGGATTGACAGTAACTTCGGCGGGCGATACAGCTGCCTTCTGACTCCGTGTCATACGTTTCTTTTTCGCCCTGGGTTTCTTAGCGGCTGCCCAGAAATTAATTCACATTCAGATTGGGGCGCAGGCTGTAGTTCCACTGGCCAAGGGTGTCATGTTTAACCAGATTAAGCCGACGCATTTGGGCGTCAGAGACTGTG
>JBGPBY010000074.1:0-19080 GCA_041481485.1 Terriglobia bacterium | reverse complement strand
TCAGGGTTCCGCCCATGAGCATGATCCCGCGGTCACCCATTGCTTCAATGTCTTCACCCGGGACGTTATTGGTCAGGGTAATTGTTGCTTTGCTTTTGTGGGGGGCGGCTTCAGTACCAATCTCCAACTCCCCGTGCAACATGATCCACTCGGTAGTCAGTTCAAGATCTTTATTATCCGCGAAGCTCAGTTTGCCGTTGATCCTTAAACCGTGCAGCGCCGGCGGACTGACATCGAGGACAACGTCCATGCCTTTATCAATGGTGACAGCGGCGCCTTCGCCTGGCACCTTCTTATCAGCCCAGGTGGCTGAATCCGACCAGCGCCCCCCTTTGACCGCCGAAGAACTTCCCTGCTGAGCCTTAACGACGGCAGATCCGCTAAGGAGAAAAAGGACTGGAAAGAGCAACAAAAGGAACAAGCGATAGTTTATTCGCATGGCGTTAAACCCCCGTGATTGACAAATAGATTCCCGTGTTTGCGAAACACTCGAATCGAGTGTTTGCCTTGGGCCGAGTTTATATCATGCAACAACTGAAAACGGATCATCGATATTCTCGTCATTTGTGCGCCGGCTCATACCGGTTCGTTTCCCAATTGAGGATTGTCCTAAGAATTTCCCGTCCATCAGGCGATGCAGTCCGCTGGTACCTAAACCGGATCTGTAACGTTCAGCTCGAAAAACGTCTTCCCAAAATTGAGCCCGGATTTCAGGACCTCGAGGTCCGGCTGATTCGGAAATGTAAACACGGAGGACGATCATGATCAGGCGACAAATCGTGACCACACTCGTATTCATCGCCGCTGGCACCGTCGGCGCGGCGGCATCGCAGAAGCCCGCGGTTGAGGAGCCGGGTGCGATTCGGGGATTTGTAACTCGCGTGGGCACCAGGGAGCCGCTTGATGGCGCGCAGGTCACGCTGCAGGGCGGCGCGGCCAATCCACAGGCGATCCAGGTGTTGCTGAACACTGCGGCGTCTCAGGGAATCGTCGTGAAGCCCGAGCCAGGTGCGAGCACCTCTGAGATCATTCAGGCGCTGTCCGATGCGGCCATTGCGCGAGGGTTCCCATTGACGACGTCGAACCTGTACACCCAGCTTTCGTCCTTGTCCGGAAAGACGCCCCCGACAACGACTACGGACCGCGACGGGCGATTCAGTTTCAAAGATGTCAGCCCCGGCGCCTACGCTGTCCGCGTCCAGAAAGAAGGTTTTTTCGGGAAGCCCGAGGGCGGGTCCAACCCTCCCACTGCAGCGACCGATGTCGCCGTTGATGCGGGAAAAACTGCCGATGCTGACCTTTCCATGATTCCCGGTGCGATCATCGGCGGAAGGATCTTCGACGAGAAGGGCCAGTTGATGTCGAATGCCACCGTGCAGGCTTTCACCTTGGCGTATGCCTTCGGGCGCGCCACGCTCGCTCCACAAGTTTCCAAAGTGACGGATGATCGGGGAGAGTTCCGGCTGTTCTGGGTGCCCCCCGGAGAGTATTACCTTGCCGTGACACCGGCTCCGGTTGCTCTCGCGCCGGGAGTGCCGCCGGCCGCTTCGCCGTTAAAAACCTATTTCCCCGGTGTAACCGACATTGCGTTGGCAAGAACGGTCACCATCGCTGGAGGCGAAGACATGAGGGGAATGGACATTCCCCTGCGCGGCATTCGGTCGTTCAAGGTCTCCGGACAGGTGAACAGTCTGATTTCGCCTCCACCAACTCAATTGGGAGCGCCCGGAGTGAGTGCAGCCGTCTTGTTCATGCTGAACCGGGACGAGGCCGCGCCGGACGATGCCAATGGCCGACAGGTCGGAGTGGTCCCGTTGCTCCCGTCTACTGGGCAGTTCGAGATCAGCAACGTTCCGCCGGGTGTGTATGAACTCCTCGCCAGAGTTGCGGATCCTGCGGCGCAGGTCGCCGGCGGACTTCCGCTCGCATGGGGACGCGCCAGAGTCGAAGTACGCGACATGGATGTTGCAAACCTTGCCATTGTTGTATCACCGTCATCCGAAGTGAGCGGAACGCTCGTTGCATCGGAAGGGGTGAAGGTGCCGCCCTCGCTGAGAGTGCAGTTGCTGCCGGACGACGCCTCGATCCGGATTCCGGCGTTCCAGCTGGTTTTTGCCCGATCTGCGATGGTTGGTCCGGACGGAACGTTCAAAATTCCGTCCGTGCCCGAGGGACACTACCGAGTGATGACCGTTGCGGGGTTGACGCCGGACCTCTACCTCGCGGACGTCCGGCACAAGGCCGTCAGTGTATTCAATGCGGGATTCGATGTTCGTCCAGGAGAGAATAATCCTATCCAGGTACTGATAGGCTCCGGAGCCGGAACCGTAAGCGGCACCGTGAAGGACGGACCGGCTAAGGTCGTTGCCGGAGCCACCGTCGCGTTGGTGCCGGATGCTGCGCATCGCGGGAACCTCGCGCTCTATCTGTCGGCGGCCACCGATGCCTCCGGACGATTCGTGATGCGCGGCGTGCCTCCCGGCGACTACAAGCTGTTCGCGCGGGAAAGCGTCCGTCCTTTCGCCTATCAAAACGCTGCGTTCATCGCGAAGGACGAGAATCGGGGCAAATTTATTCACGTTGAACAGGGCAGTACGGCAAACGCGGAACTGACTATCATTCACTGATGGCGCTGATGCCGCTGACTCCCGACGTTGCGCGCGTCATAATGGATTTTCTATTCTGAACGAACGAAAGCGAGAAGACGTTCAATTTGAGATTTCAGACCACTCGTTGGAGCATCGTGAATGCGGCTGGATCCGGAGATTCCGCCGCACGATCCGCACTGGCGAAGCTGTGTGAAACCTACTGGTATCCCCTCTATGCGTATGTCCGGCGTCGCGGTGCGACACCCGACGATGCGCGAGATCTCACTCAGGGTTTCTTCACTTTCCTGATTGAACGGCGCGACTTCGATTCGCTTCGAAAAGAACGCGGCCGTTTCCGGGCTTTCCTTTTGGCGTCCCTGCAGCACTACCTTGCGAACGACTTCGCACACCGGACGGCACTGAAGCGAGGTGGGGGAATGTATCCACTCTCCCTTGAGTTTGACGGTGCGGAAGGACGGTATCTGTTTGAACCGGCGGACAAGGAAACCCCGCAGACACTCTTCGAACGACGGTGGGCGCTTACCGTTATTGAAAAGGCGCTGACGCAGGTGCGCGGGGAATGGGAAGCCGCTGCGAAGACAGCCGAATTCGAGGCTCTCAAGTCCTGCCTGCTTGGCGGCGCGCCCGCCGGAGGTTACGCAGTAGTCGCGAAGGATATTTCCAGCACCGAGGGAGCGGTCCGTGTGGCCGTTCACCGGCTGCGTCGCAAGTTCCAAAAGCGGCTGCGGGAGGAGATCGCAGAGACGGTTGCCGACCCGTCCGAGATAGACGACGAAATCCGCTATCTCTTGCGCGCGCTGGACGTGTAACTTTCACACGCTGTTCTTTCTACTCCTTGTATGGCGAATAAGAAATGCCCACGCTGCGGAAAACCGCTATCTTCGGACGCGCCGGAAGGCCTTTGCGCCGCCTGCCTGATCGCTGCGGGCATGGCAACCGTATCCGGTACAGTCGACGCGTCCGCTTCCGCAGCTTCTGTTTCCGGCGAACCTCGGCTGACTGCCGGTCAGACCTGGGGGTCATACCGCATCGGCCGTCTGCTGGGACGCGGAGGCATGGGTGAAGTTTACGAAGCCGAGAGCCTTGAGACCGGACGCCGCCTCGCGCTGAAACTGCTGCGAAGCCGTCTGGAAAGGGCCGACGACCGCGCTCGCTTTCTCCGCGAAGGGCAGCTTGCCGCGTCCATCAGTCATCCGCATTCGGTGTACATCTTCGGAAGCGAAGAGATCGAGGGCTTGCCTGTGATTTCGATGGAATTGCTTCCGGGAGGGACGCTGAAAGAACGCGTTGCCGCCAGCGGCCCGCTGGCGCCGGCTGAGGCCGTTGCCGCGGTGATGGACATCATTGGAGGGCTGGATGCCGCACAGGCGGCAGGCGTGTTGCATCGCGACATCAAGCCGTCGAACTGCTTCATCGACGTCGATGGAGCTGTGAAAGTGGGCGACTTCGGCCTGTCTATCTCGACATTGGCGCGCGACGTTCACCATGAATTTGAAGCGGGCGCATTTCAGGGCACGCCGCAATTCGCGCCTCCCGAGCAGCTTCGCGGCGAGCCGCTCGACATCCGCGCAGACATCTACGCGGTGGGCGCGACGCTTTACTACCTGCTGACGGGACAGCCACCGTTCGATGCACGAGATCTTCGCGAACTCGTGTCGCGCGTGACCAGCGAGCCGCCTCGGTCCCCGCGCGACTTGCGTCGCGGTATTCCGGCAGGCCTCGCTGCAGTCGTGCTGCAATGCCTGGCCAAGGTTCCCGGAGAGCGCCCGAGGTCCTATGCGGATCTCGCCGCTGCTCTTCGTCCGTTCTTGCCGGTCGCGGACCTGCCGGCGAAGCCGGGATTGCGCTTCCTGGCAGGTTTTGCAGACCGCGCCATTTTGTCTGTCCCTTTGGCGATGGTGATTGTTCTCACTGCGCGTCTCGGGGCGTCAAATTCGGGTATTTGGCCGGCTCTGGCGATTAGCAGTACTTACGCGTTCGTACTTGAGAGTCTGTGGGGGGCCACGTTGGGTGCGATGCTCTTCGGCTTGCGAGTGCGGTCCGCGGATGGCGCTCGTGCGCCATGGTGGCGCATTCTCATGCGCACCGGGATTGGCGCTGCGGTGGGCGCGCTGCCGATCCTGTTTTGGCGGATTGCTCAGGCGGCGGGATACGAGGCCTGGCTGCAGACCCATGGAACCGCCTTCTCCATACTCTCATCGATGGCCACTCTCGGAGTCACGGCGGCGATGTTTCTGACCGCACGACATGAGAACGGGTACGCGTCGCTGTACGACATGATGAGCGGGACGCGTATTCGGGTTCGTCCGGTGGAGCGAGGGCGGCGTGTGGAAACGGCGACTGCGCCGTCTTCAACGGAAACGGCTGAAGAGTTTTCGGACGAGCACATCGGGCCTTTCACGGTCACTACTGCTATCGGAAACGCCGGAGCCGGAAAGCTCCTTGCTGGGTACGATCCGGTGTTGCGCCGCCGCGTGTGGATTCGAACGGTGCCGCCGGGAACACCGCCCATTGCGCCGGCCCGGCGCGATATTTCGCGCGTGACGCGCCTGCACTGGTTGACGGGCCGGCGGTCTGCTACGGAGAACTGGGACGCTTTCGAAGCTCCCTCCGGCGGGCCCCTGTTAAAGCGAAATGAAGCGTCGCTGGATTGGCCTGCGGCCAGGGTCGTGCTCACCGACTTGCTCCACGAATTCGCCGCCGCGTTGAAGGAAGGGTCGCTTCCTTCACTCGGACTCGACCGTCTCTGGATGCGAGCGGACGGCAGGACTGTCCTGCTGGATTTCGAGGCTCCCGGCGTCGTGGCGATGCCTACTTACGCAGAAGCCACTCCGATGGAACTACTCGCTGCTGTCGCCGGCCGCGTCACCAGGCCGGAGGCATTTTCAAAGGACTCGGCACCAAGGTTGCCGCTTTCCGCATGCGTCCTGCTTCGGCGCTGGTCGCGCGAAGCACCTCGCTCGCTGGAAGAAGCGCAGGCTCAATTGAGAGAGGCTGCTGCATCGCCGGAACGCTTATCCCGCTGGCGCCGCGCCGTTCCAATCGCGATGGCGGCAGCGCCGCTACTACTCTTCGGATTATCTGCGTTCGTTGTGTTGAAGAATGCAGACGTTCTCATCCTGACTGCGGAGGACCGAGAGGTGATTGGTCTGCTCACGGTGCTGCGAACCGACGTGCCCCCCGACAAAACAGTGCAGTCTCCGGAATACCGTCTCGCGATTGAAACGTACCTCGCCGGTCAGCACGGCGCGCTCTTGCGCAATCCCCCTCTTTGGAGCAGCTCAAGTCAGGGGCAGGAAGGAGACCAGCCCGAACTGCGCCGGCTGGCTTCCGAGATTGCGACGAGGTATCCCACGGTGACATCGGAAGAACTGGCTCGAAGCAGGGAAACCATCCGACCCATACTTGATCGCGTGCGCCCGCCGCAAGGTTCGGGCTTCGCGAGGAGCCCCCGCGCGACCGTTCTGACCTTAATGATGGCGATTGGAAGCCTGCTGGGCGTGTTCTCCAGCATCGTGTCCTCCATCGCCGTTCCCGGTGGCGTGGCCACCCGCTTGATCGGGCTTGCCGTGGTCACGCGTGACGGCGCCGAGATCGGCCGCATGCGCTCGCTTGCGAGAACGCTAATCGCCTGCGCGCCGATCCTCGTGTGGCTGGTCTCGGTGCCTACCCAGATGGATATGGGCCCCGGTCCGGGATCTGTACTGGCGATTGGTCTTGTGTTTTCCGCGATGATCGCAGGAGTGGTGTGGACGATTGCAGCCGTAAACCGCGGCCTGCATGACCGCATCGCCGGAACGTGGGTGGTCCCTCGATGATCTGACGAACAACGACTTCGCGATCTTGTCGCGTTCAGGGTGGCCTTCTCATCGACTCTACGGCAAGCGAGGCGTCGCATTTGACGCAGTGCTGCCACGTCTCGCGGCGCAGTTCGCAGAAAAAGTCGACGTCCGCCGCCTCCATCCGTGGAATAAGCAAGGCATATCCGGCGACTCTTCAAAAGACCGAAGCGTTGGCGCAACTCCTGAGCGTGTGCCGGTTGGAACGCTTAGGCGATTTTTTTGTTGCCGACACGTATGGAGGTTTTTACCCCCAGGCGTGACAGCATGGCAATGAGCGTGTCGATGCTGAAGACTTCGATTCGTCCTCGGATGATGTCGCTGATCCGTGGTTGTGCTACCCCGAGGAGTTGAGCGGCAGCCTTCTGCGTCAATTCCGCTTGCCGGATGTGTTCCGTAATCTCAATCATAAGAGCCGATCGAATGCGCAGGTTATCGGCTTCCTCGGCGGCGAAACCAAAGTCTTTGAAGACGTTCTTAGACGGTTTTGACTTCATGGTTTTTTCTCTTTCCGCTTCTTCATGTGATGAGTTCTGTTAGCCGCGACGTTGTCAGTGACAGGTCTCGCTTAGTTGTTTTGCGAGTCTTCTTCTGAAATGCGTGAAGTACGTATACGGCTTCCTCAAAGGTTGCGACGTAGATCACGCGATACTCATCTCAAACATGTAATCGAATCTCACGGACATTCGCGCCGATACTGCTCATTGGCTTCCAATCGGACCGATCGAGGCCCGTCTGCACGCGGTAGAGTTGATATCCAACCTGTTGTCGCACTATCTCCGGAAAACCACGTACCACTTCGAGCGAAGATCCCGTCCATTCGATTGGTTTCACGCAGCAATGGTATATAAAAACTTATATACTTGTAGATAATTTTGTAGACGCGAGAGCAACAGACTATCCGGGCTACCGGGGGCGTGCGGTCCGCTGCGCAGGAGGGTCCGCCGGAGGCGGATTGGACGGTGTCGTTTCTTTTGAATCGTTCTTCGAGTCGGCTTTTGTCTCTGTCTTGGAATTCGTGTCGGCATTGTCGGAGGAGGCCTTGACAGGCTCGCTCTTCGTTACAGTTTCTCCGGATTGGTAGCCTGCTTCTTTCGTGACGCGCCCATGAGGCGGTGGTGGCGCAACAGGCTTCCCTCCAGAGTTGATGACGACGACCTCCCGGGGCGGTCTCCAACCGTCGCAGCGATCCCAGTGGTATGAATCGAACTGGCAGTTCTCGCCAGGATGGCGAACATAGACGGGTTCTTCATAGATGGGTTCGACAATAACGACTTGCTGGGTGACAACAGGCGCGGTGACAGACGGGGCAACGACGCGCGCGGCGACTGAAGGCGGAAATGGAGCGGGCGCGGCTGGTTCGATACTAAATAACTCCGGATAGGCCAGCGCCACGAGCATATCGATAACACCTTCCGGTACACCCCCGCGGGAGAGGTCCATCAACCGCCGGGAGTCGACCTTCAATTGAGGTTTCACCAAACTGAGCCAGGCTTCGACCACCGGCCCGTCAAGCAGGCGGGAAGCCTCGACGATTTCGGCGAAGCTGATCGGCGGGATGATGGTATCGGTGCGCGGCGCCGGACGCTGTAGAACCAGTCCAGCGAACTCCGCCTGCATTGCGTCGGGGCGAGGTACGACACGCCGGCGGGTGGTCCTCACGCCAGTGTTTCCGTCCACCGTGACGCTGATGCTGTCGATCCACTCCCCAGCGGGTGAAATGGCGAAAAGTTCATTCCCGGTGCGAACCGATCCATTGCCACAACGGTATTCAGAACGCAGATACAAACGCCGGCCATCGTCCGCCCAAAGTCCGGACTCCCATCCGTCGCAGCTTTCGAAGATGCGGTCCTTCTGTTCGCCAGAGGCATCGATGATTTCTCGATACACCTCTTTACCGGCAGACAACGTGACCAGTCCCACTGCCGTGGCGCTGGCAGAAGGAACGATGCAAACCGAACCTTTGTCATTCATGGCCCAGCACCCCAGCCACGGGCGCCACCGCGGATCGCTCGGCGTCTGCTGCGCGGCCCCAGCCGACGGAAGTGCGAAGACGACTGTCAGAATAGAGAATATGAGAAACAGGTGGGTGGTCTTGATCCGTCTTAACATCTTCTTCTTCTCCTCTTCTTGTACTCTTCTTGCCTTCTTCTTATCTTCTTTTTCGCTGGCAACCGCAGCCTCACGTCAATAACGAATGGAAAAGCCGGTCGTGATCGCGAAACCGGAAAGGTCGATCGGGGCAAAGCCGGAAAAGTCCCGGCCGAGCTTCGATTTCGCCCAGGTCTGGCGCGCTTCGACGTTAATAACGAAGCGGGGATGAACGTTGATCTCGAATCCGCCAAACGCTGTTACCGTGGGCGCGAAGCCGCTGGACTTGAACGTGTCGGGAAAGATGTTCATGGTGTCGAAATCCACGAAGTCTCCCGTTTGCGTTAAGCGATACCACATCATTCCTGCACCTCCCCCGGCATAAGGCGCGAGACGTGCCGGAATCCAGGCCCTGCGTGCAACCGACCTGCCGGGTTCGGTGAGATAGAACTTTGCGCCCAGAGTCACCGGCACGCGCGCGAATGTCGTCTTCTGTTCGATGGGCATATCGTTGTTGTCCACAAAGCCACGGAACTCCGACGATGTCACAGATCGGGAATGGCCGGCGCTGGCATAGGCCTGCAAACGGTCGCGAAGATGGAACGCAACGTCGCCCGCGATATTGAAGGCACGGAAGTCGCGGCGATTGATGGTCAGTTGTTTCGTAAATGAAGAGAAGATGTCGCTGCCTGCGCGGGGACCGTCAATGCCCGTGCGGATCGTCACCAGACCGAGTGGTCTTCTGAAAAGGAAACCATCTCCGTTACTTTGCGCCAGCACCGGTGTGCCGGCGAGTGCAGCACCGACCGAGATAACCCACAGAAACTTGCGCGCCACTTTCCATCCAGCTCTGAACTGCACGAGGCACCTCTCATTCGCTACACTGGGAGATCCTAATGTTGCTTGCCGGGCCGCACAATGCACGCGCCGTGAACTATTGCTGTATTGATGCTGAATTCGTCTGAACTATCTGCGGTTTGCCCTTCCAGTTGAGGCGCAGCGCGCGGCCGTCTGCCCTGTATGTAAAGAAGTGCCGGTTGTCCGGAAGAAATCGTGGATGCCGATGGCTGCCCGCTGCAACCTGGGTAAGCGCATTGGCATGCCTGCAAATACAATGAGCTTCCAATAACTTAGCTGTTCAGAAGTTGTTCAGTTCGAGGGCATATGCTTCCTTGACTTCCTCGCGATGCCGGACAGAACGGATATAATCCCACGACATGATTCCAGCGTCGTTCAAACCCAGAAAGAGATTTATGGAATTGGCAATTGCGGAGGCTAAACGCGCGAGAGACAGAGGCGATTATCCGATTGGTGCAGTCATTACGCGCGTGACAGGCAAGAGCGAAGTGGTCATCGCCAACGCCGGCAATCGCGTGAAAACCTCCGGATCCAGCATCAAACACGTTGAACTGGAAACTCTCAAGTACGTATCCAGCGGTTATGGCCGTTACTTGCCCGACTTCGTCCTTTACTCGACACACGAGCCCTGTGCGATGTGCGCCGGGGCCTGCGTTTGGTCCAGAATTGGAGCAGTCGTCTATGGCGTTTCCCAGGAAGACATTGCCGCATATGGCCGCAAGAGTGGCACAGAAGACTACAAGTGGAGGGCATGTCTCATCCCGTGCGAGTATGTTTTCAAGAAGGGCAATCACGCCATTCCGGTAACTCACGGTTTTCTCCGAAAGGAATGCCAGAAGCTTTTTAGTTATGGAACTTAGGACTTATGGAATACGCCACCCACACCTTCCTTTTGCCCATAATCCTTAGTAGAGTGTCTGCGATGAAAACTACGATCGCATCTGTTTTCCTGCTGGCCGCGGCTTTCGCGATGCCTGCGGCAGGGCAGCTCGCTCCGCAGAACGCTGCGGGAGTCAGCATGGGGCACATCCATCTTTACGTCAGCGATGTCCCCGCGCAGCAGAAGTTCTGGGCCACGATGGGCGGCGTTCCGATGGCGAATCAGCAGCTGGAGATGATTCAGTTTCCTGGCGTCTTCATCCTCCTTCGCGGGGGCGGCCAGACCACGGGCGGTACCGTCGGTTCGATCGTGAACCACATCGGCTTCGTCTGGAAGGATCTGCCGGCTGCGATGGCGAAATGGCAGGCCGCGGGATACAAGATCGAGCAGGATAAACCCACCCACGGCTACATTCTGGGTCCCGACGGTATTCGATTGGAATTCACCGGGGACCCGTCGCTCCAGGTGCCCGTGAAGATCAACCACATTCATTTGTATCCCCAGGACGTTCCGGCGATGAAGGCCTGGTACGCGAAAGTCCTGGGCGGCGTTCCGGGCAAATGCACTAGCGCGGGGGCGCCCGATGGAAGCGATTGTGTCGATGTCTCCGGCGTGAGTCTTGCGATGTCGCAGAGCGAGACAAAGCTTGATCCCACTGCGGGCCGTTCGCTCGATCACATCGGCTTCGAGGTGAAGGATCTGCCCGGGTTTCTTAAGAGGATGGAAGCCGAGGGCGTCAACATTACTCAAGGGCTGACCGCGAGCCGCTTCGTCAGCACGATGCGTGTCGCGTTCATTACCGACCCATGGGGAACCAAGATGGAGATCACAGAGGGTATCGCACCGAAGTAAACGGAATCTATGAAGCGTCTCCTCCACGTAAGTGTTGTTCTGGTTTTGATCGCGGCTCCGGCGCTCTTACAAACCAGCGCAGCAGTGCAGACTGTGCCGAATCCACAGCAAGCGCAGCAGGCCCATCAAGCGATGCTGAACACCTACTGTATCGGCTGCCACAACAGCCGTGCAAAGGTCGGCGGCCTCGCACTGGACACCCTGGACCTGCAATCTGCAGGCGCCGCCGCGGATAGCGCGGAGATCTGGGAGAAGGCGGTGCGCAAGCTGCGCGGACGCTTGATGCCGCCGCCCGGCACTCCTCAGCCTGCGCAGAAAGATGTGGATTCGTTCGTCGGCTGGATGGAGAACACACTCGACACCCATGCAAAGGGACCGAAGGCGGGCCATGTTCCGATCCAGCGGATGAACCGCACGGAGTACGTGGCATCGGTCAAGGCGCTGGTGGGTGTGGAACTCAAAGCGACGGACGTGCTGCCGCAGGACGGCCAGGTCGACGGATTCGACAACATTGCGGCTGCGCTTACAACGTCGCCCGCCTTCGTGAACCAGTACGTCACTGCCGCGCGGCAGGTGGCGAGGCTCGCGATCGGCAGTCCCAATCCAGCGGTGTCGAGTACCAAGTACTCCATCGCCGCCAATTCAAACCCCGACGTGCCCCTGCCGTTGGGCACCCGTGGCGGCATCGGTTTCAAGCACAACTTCCCCGCGGACGGCGAGTATCGAGTTACGATCAACGACCTCGCAATGAACTATTACTCTTCCACGATTGAGACGCAGAGCACGGCGGTCATCATGGTCGATGACAAGACGGTATTCCGCCAGACGATCGGCGGACCGAACGACTGGCAGCTTCATTCGTCGGGGCCCAAAGGACGCGCTCAAATCATGGAGCGTTTCACGAAGATTCCCATTCAAGTGCAAGCCGGTGTTCACGACGTCGTTGTGGCTCTTATCGACCGTTCCCATGAGGAGTCTCCTCACAATATCGCGGATCCTTTTTTCGAGGAACTGACCAAGAGCTGCTCCTGTGCGCCCATTCCGCGGAGGAGCAGGCTTGTCGACGGTGTTGTGATCAGCGGCCCCTTTAATCCGGCGGGTGTTTCCAGAACTCCCAGCCGCGACCTCATCTTCGTCTGCGACCGGAATGCAAAGGGCGAGTCCCCTTGCGCGCGTCAGATAACGGAGAATCTCGCGCATCGCGCCTATCGCCGGCCGGTAACCGCGGACGAGGTGACTCGACTCATGCAGTTCTATGAAGCCGCGCGAAAAGGCGGAGGAAGCTTCGACCAGGGAGTCGAGCAAATGGTAGCAGCGATACTGGCCAGCCCGAATTTCCTTTATCGGGGGATTCAGGGGAATCCGGATCTCACCCTCACCGATCTTGAATTAGCCTCGCGTCTTTCGTTCTTCCTCTGGAACACCGGCCCCGATCAGGAACTGCTGACGCTCGCGGAGTCTCGGGGTTTAACGAAGTCTGGTGCTATGGAGAAGCAGGTGCGCCGAATGTTGGCCGACCCGAGGGCATCGAGTCTGGTCAGCAACTTTTCGATGAAATGGCTGAATCTCGACAGCCTGGAGTCCGTGAAGCCCGACCCGGTGGTATTCCCGGGATTCAGCGATCAACTGCGGCGTGATTTTTCTGCCGAGGTGGAAGCTTTTGTCAGCAGCATCCTCCTGGAAGACCGTAACCTGGTAGATCTCCTCAACGCAGACCACACATTCTTGAACGAACGCCTGGCTCGGCATTACGGAATCTCGGGCGTCTCCGGCCCTCAGTTCCGCAGAGTCACGCTCACCAATAAGGAACGTTTCGGCCTTCTGGGCAAGGCCGCCGTGCTGATGCGGACTTCATACCCCGACCGCACCTCTCCCGTGCTACGGGGGGCATGGGTGCTCGATAAGCTGATGGGGACGCCCCCGACGCCACCTCCGCCGGATACAGCCACGGATCTCTCCCAAAAAGCAGGTGAGCAGCCGAAGACAGTAAGGGCGCGGCTTGAGCTGCATCGCGACAAGTCGAGCTGCAAGATGTGCCATGGTGTGATCGATCCGACCGGCTTGGCTCTCGAAAATTTTGACGCGGTTGGGGCCTGGCGGACAGTCGACAGCCAGGCGAAGGCTCCGATTGACGCCAGCACGGTGCTGCCGAATGGAGTCGCGATCAATGGAGTGATGGAACTCCGGGCGCAACTCGCCGATCGCCCTGCGATGTTCGTCAATGCCGTGACAGAGAGGCTGATGATGTACGCCATCAACCGCAAACTGGAATACTTCGATATGCCGCAGGTTCGTGCGATTGTTCGCACGGCCGCGAAAGAGAATTACAAGTTGTCTTCCATCGTTTTGGGAATCGTCAACAGCGATGCGTTTCGCAAGCAAGCCCCGGAGGCTGCAAAATGATTTTGGTCCCCTGCCCCCTGTAGGCGCGGTCCGCGAAGCGCAAGCGCGGCAGTGCGCAGCATCAAGTATTGACCGCGCGTGAGCCAGAACTGAGCGGATGCGCGCGGTCAATACTTGATGCTGCGCACTGCCGCGCTTGCGCTTCGCGGACCGCGCCTACAGGGGGCAGGGGACCTTAGGTAAAACATATGTTCATCACTAAGAAACATATTTCACGAAGAGCGGTACTGAAGGGCGCCGGCGTGGCTTTGGGGTTGCCCTTCCTCGAGGCCATGGTGCCGGCCAGCACTGCTCTTGCGCAAACCGCCGCAGCTCCCAAGTTGCGCATGGGCTTCTTCTATTTTCCCCACGGCGCGATCATGTACAACACATCGCATGGCCCGGCCATGGACAGATGGACGCCCAGCGGTTCCGGCGCCAATTTCAAGCTCAGCCCGATTCTTGCCTCGCTCGAGCCGCATAAGAAGTACGTTTCATCTTTCGGAAATCTCGAGAACGCGTCCACAGCCGGCTCGGTTCACAGTTTCACTCCTTCGACATGGCTCAGCTGCACTCGTCCGGACACCGGCCGTGCCAAGGCACACATGGCCGTGACTCTCGATCAGTTGATTTCGAAGATCATCAGCCAGGACACGCCGCTTCCCTCGCTGGAAGTCTCGTCGGAAACAATCGTACAAACGTCGGCCGGCAATAACAGCATCTATACGACGTTGTCATTCCGCGACGCAGACTCGCCGCTCCCGATGGAAACCAATCCGCGCAAGGTCTTTTTACAGTTGTTCGGGGAAGGCGACACGCCGCAGGAGCGCGCATCCATCAGCAATCAGACCCACAGCATTCTCGACTTGGTCCTGGACGACACAAAGAAGCTACAAGGCCGGCTTGGAAGCGGCGACCGCGCGGTCCTGGACGGTTATCTCGAAAGCGTGCGCGAGATCGAACGGCGCGCGCAGCTCGCAGGGGCAAAGGATATGTCCGCGCTCCAAATTCCCAATGCTCCCGTCGGGGAACAGGAAGACTTCGCCGAGCAAGTCAAGTTGATGTTCGACCTGATCGCACTCGCGTATCAGGCAGACCTTACTCGCGTCGTTTCATACATCATTGCCGCGGAAGGTACGAACCGCACTTACAACCACATCGGCGTTCCGGATGCGTTCCACTCCATCTCGCACCACTCGAACGATCTGGAGAAGCTCAACAAGCTCGTGAAAATCCAGACCTGGCACGTGGAGAAGTTCGCGGAATTTCTCGCGAAAATGGCAGCAACGCCGGATGGGCAGGGAACGTTGCTCGATCACTCGATCATCCTGTTCGGATCAAACATGAGCAACAGCGACCAGCACAACAACTATCCGGTGCCGAATATTCTGGTCGGTGGCGGGAACGGCAAAATGAAGCTCGGCGGCCAGCACGTGGTGCTGCCGGAAAGAACGCCGATCGCGAATCTGCACCTGACCTTGCTGCAGAAGGTAGGCGCACCGCGCGAGAAGTTCGGCGACAGCACAGGCACTATTTCGGAGATTTGAAGAAATTTTCATTGTTCAATGTTCAATTGTCATTTGTCATCGGCGGTGGCGCTTCGCGCAGTTGTTTCTTACGGAAGCTGAGCTGAAGGCGCATCCTAATGATAAATGAACATTGAACAATTCCTTCACACCTTCATAGTCGGAGGTTAGAACTTGGATCGTAGAGAATTATTGAAGTCTGCGCTGGCCGGAACGGTGGCGTTGGGCTTTCCCTCTCTGCTTCGTGGACAATCGGACAAGTTGGCCGTCATCGACGGCGGCGGAACGAATGTTGTCGCGTTCTCGTAAGCGGACGGCCTGGTCCTGGTCGATAGCGGCGCTCCGAAATCGGGCGATAGGATCATGGCGGCGCTTGGGTCGAATGCGAAAGTTCAAATTCTTTTCAACACCCACTACCACCTCGACCAGACGGCAAACAACGAAATGTTTGCGGCTGCGGGTGCGAAGATCATCGCGCACGAACACACGCGCCAGTGGATGTCGACCGACTACTGGGTGCCGAGCGAAGATCGCTTTGAGAAGGCCCGCCCCAAATCCGCACGGCCCACCGAAACATTTCTGACCACCGGAACCTTCAAGTCGGGCACCGAACAGATCGACTATGGGCATCTGCCGCTCGCCCACGCCGACGGCGACATCTACGTGTTTTTCAAGACTTCGAATGTCCTGGCGGTAGGCGATGTTGCTTCTCCGCTTCGCGACCCGGCCCTCGATTGGTTCACCGGAGCGTGGATCGGCGGCCGCGTCGATGCCATGGACGTGATTCTCAAACTCAGCAATGATCAAACCAGAATCGTCCCCGCGTCGGGGCCCGTCATGGCCCGGGCGGAATTCAAAGCGGAGCGCGACATGATGGAAGAGGTTCGAAGCCGCGTGTGGAAACAAATTCTCCAGGGCGAGAGTCCAAAGGAGATGTTGGACGCCGGCGTGATGAAGGGTCTGGCTCGAACCTGGAGCGATCCGTACAAATTCCTGTACGATGCGGCGAAGGGTATGTTCGCGCACCACAATAAACTCGACTCGAGTATCCAGTAGGAGGCTTACGTGAAACGCGCCATTCTTCCCGTTCTCTGGCTCGCCGCGTTCTACGTGATCACGGCCTCCGTGCCGGTTCTGACGCAGGCGAGACAGGGTTCTCTTGCCAGTCTCATTCAAAAGGGTGATCGCAAGGCTGCGCTCGAAAAGATTCGCGCAGGCGCGGATGTGAATGAAGCACAACCCGACGGCACGCGCCCGATCCACTGGGCAGTCTATAGAGTCGACTATGAGCTGCTCGACGCGTTGATCGCGAAGAAAGCGAAAGCCGACGTCACGAACGAATTCGGAGACACGCCGCTCGCCGAGGCCGTTAAGGTAGTCGATGCAAGAATGGTGAAAGCGCTCCTTGATGCCGGCGCTGGTGTTGAGGGCGCCAACTTGGAAGGCGAGTCCGCGTTGATGCTGGCGATCAAGACCGGAGACTTACCCATTGTCCAAATGTTGATCAAAGCCGGCGCCAACGTGAATACGGTCGAGAAGGAGTATAAGCAAACCCCGTTGATGTACGCCGCGGCGGCCAGGAAAAATGCGGGCGAGATGGTCAAGCTGCTGCTTTCCAAAGGCGCCGACGTCAAGCCTCGGGCTCTGGCTTTCGATTGGCCGAGCCACATTACGGCGGAGACCCGCGTTCAATATCATCCCTTCGGTGGATTGACTGCCTTACTTTATGCCTCACGCGACGGCTGTTACGACTGCGTCGACGCGCTGATCGCGAGCGGTGCCGACGTGAATGTGCCGACGCCGGAAGGCGTAACGCCGCTGATGATCGCGCTCGATAACGACAACAATGATATCGCCAAACTCCTGCTCGATCATGGAGCCAATCCCGGGATTTGGGATTGGTATGGACGCACGGCCCTCTATATTGCCGTAGATCGAAAAGACGGTGGCAGCAGCGGCGGCGGCTTGAGGGTCCCGATCGACCGTACTCATTCCGCGCGCTCCTCCGTTATGGACGTCATCAAGGCTCTACTGGCCGCGAATGTCGACCCCAATCCCGAGCTCCGTATGAAACGCCCCACGCGGGGAGGCTACACCGGACGCGCCGCCGACCCCTTAATGGATACGGGAGCCACACCTTTGCTTCGAGCGACCAACGCCAACGACATGGAAGTGATTCAAGCCCTTCTGGCCAAGGGTGCTTCACCCAACGTCAACGCGATGGGTGTCACGCCATTTCTTGTCGCGGCAGGCGTCGGAGGCGGCCAACGCGGCGGACAGGGTACCGCGCTTCTGGACTTGTTTCTTCAGCACGGCGCAGATGTGAACACTCAAGTCACCGGTACGAAGACGTATTCCATGCGTAACCCCAAATCGCAGTCCACGAACGAAGGCATGACGGCACTTCACGCGGCGGCGCAGGCGGGCCGGACCGATCTCGTTCGCTACCTGCTTGAGAAAGGCGCCAACCCTGAGATCGCCGATAGCAACGGCCGCAAAGCGATCGACCTGGTCGGTGGCGCCGGCGGCGCCAGGGCGGGCAACGCCGCTGCTCCCGCGAATCCTCCAGCTGCGGGAGCACAAGGTACGGCCGGTACACCCGCTGCCGGTCGCGGTCGGGGCGGCACTCAGGCTGCAGGCACCGGCGCGGCCGAGATTCGTACCCTGCTGGAGAACGCAGCCTCCAGAAAGTAATCAGAGAGCGGATTCTAACCATAAACTTGAGGACTCCATCGGCCGCGCCTCGACACGGCGGCCGTAATCACCGCACTCGCCGCAGCTCAGATCAGTATCTCCCCGGATAGACAAAGTTAAGAGTGGGTATGTAGGCTGGTAAGAGTCCATGAGTCGTCAATTTCGCTCACTGTTGTATCTTGCTTTTCTGGGCGGAGCGGCATTTTTTCTTCTTGCTCACTTCACGCGAGCGGAGTCCGCCTTCCGTGCGCTGCATGGTCTCGACGGTTACTGGGTGGCCGCTGCGGTCGTGGCAGAATCCTTAAGTTACGTGGCATGCGGCGGGCTGATCGGCGCGGCAGTCCAACTTTCCGGTTATTCACTAAAACTGACCAGAGGAATACTGATCATTCTCGCCTCGAACACGATTGGGACATTGGGCCCCGGCTTTGCCGGCACAGCTGGAACGTCGTATCACTGGGCGAGGGGGGCCGGACTAAGTCCCAAATCGGCGGCACTCGCGGGATGGATCCCGCCAATATTCAACAATGGCATGCTTCTGGTGCTCTCCAATTGGGGGTTCATTGTTCTGCTCCTGAGGCACAAGATATCAAACGGCAGGCTGGCTATTTTCATCGTATTTGAAATCCTGGTAGCCCTGCTCTCCATCGGTCTGTACTGGAGCGTCACTCGTCAAGATCAGATTAGGAACTTGACTCAATCCATTTTGGGATTCTGGGCGCGAATTCGGCACCGTGACATGAACGTAGAAGTTCTGGCCACTGCCGAAGATTGGTTTGCTTCCGTCGGCTTGCTGATAAGAGGCCCCTGGTACATACCGATGTTATGGTCGACGCTCAATACAGGACTCGACATTGCCACGCTTGGGTTGATCTTTCGAGCCATGCAGCATCCTGTTTCCACAAGTGTGCTTCTTGCGGGATATGCCCTGCCTCAGGTAATTGGCGGAATCCTGATGCTTCCCGGCGGGGTCGGTGCTCTCGAAGCGACGATGGTCGCCATTTACGTCGTCCTTGGAATCCCGGCTGATGTCGGACTTATTGTCGTTTTGGGCTATCGCGTTATCGCATTTTGGATTCCAACTCTTCTTGGACTCGCTGCGGCGCCATATCTGGAACGCACCGGTAGGCCGGCGGTGTGAATAAATTAGGGACAGAGAGCAATTTCCTTCTTAAGGAAATTGCTCTCTGTCCCTAATTTATTGGCGCCGCTCCTTGCTGAAAACTCCGTCCGAGCGGAAGGCATGACAATCATGGCCCACTGTAGGCGCGGTAAATTACCGGCCCCAGTTTTTCAGAAAGGGAATACTAGAATAGGTAATCCATAAGAGAGGCTTTTTTCGCCGTCCT
>JBGPBY010000073.1:0-19107 GCA_041481485.1 Terriglobia bacterium | reverse complement strand
CCGCTAACGCGGCTGAGAACCAACCCACCGCTCGGTCCGCTGAATGTCAAGAAGGGAGAAGGTAGCCCGCGACGAGCCGGGGCGAACGCATTTCGCAATACAAATTACTTTACATTAGAAAGTAGATGAGCTTACGCTCTGGATCATGAACGTGAAGTTGATCCTTCCTGCTCTGACCGAAGCCACCAGCCCGCTGTTCCAGCCGATCAAATACTCCTTATTCCCGCCCCTTGGACTGGCGACTCTCGCCGCCTACCTTGATCCTGACGATGAGGTTCGGATTGTCGATGAACATGTGGAGACCTTGACTCTCGATGACCGACCCGACCTGGTAGTGATTCAGGTCTACATTACCTCGGCCTTTCGTTCGTATTCCATCGCAGATCATTACCGTCGCCAAGGAACGTATGTCGTGCTCGGTGGATTGCATGTGACTTCCCTTCCAGAAGAAGCCGCCCAACATGCCGACACAATTTTCCTCGGGCCGGGCGAAGATACCTGGCCACGCTTTTTGAAGGACTATCGGGCCGGCAGTCCTGCCAGCCGATATGATTCGAAGATCCGCACGTTGGCAAACCTTCCGCCGATCCGCAGGGATCTCATCAAGCGCCAACTTTATCTCGTGCCGAATTCGATTGTGGTTTCCCGGGGTTGTCCCTATGTTTGTGACTTTTGTTACAAGGAAGCGTTTTTCACGGGAGGCCGTTCCTACTACACACAAACGGTGGATGCGGCCCTGGCGGAAATCGACCGCCTTCCTGGGCGTCATCTCTATTTCCTCGATGACCATCTTTTCGGAAACGCTCAATTCGCACGGGCGTTGTTCGAAGGCATGCGGGGAATGGGACGTTTGTGGCAGGCCGCCGGCACCGTGAATTCGGTGCTTCAACCTCACTTGCTCGAAAAGGCTGCCGCATGCGGCCTTCGCAGTCTCTTTGTTGGATTCGAAACGACGAACCTGCGAAACCTGCGCGAGCAGCGAAAACACCAAAACGTGAATCTAAACTATGGTGACGCTGTCCGCCGTCTGCATGATGCGGGTGTGATGGTGAACGGCAGTTTTGTATTTGGCATGGATGCCGATGATGAAACCGTCTTCGATCAAACAGTGGCCTGGGCAATTGAACACGGGATAGAAACGGCGACTTTTCATATTCTCACTCCCTATCCCGGCACCGCTCTGTATCACCGCATGCAACATGAGGGCCGTATGTTGCATGGCAATTGGGATCTCTATGACACGCGTCATACGGTTTTCCGGCCGAAACTCCTTACCGCGGCGGAGTTGGATTCCGGGTACTGGCGCGCTTACCGGGACTTCTATCGCTGGGGTTCGATACTGCGGGGCGCCTTGCGCAAGGAAACATTATTCGGAAGCCTTCGTCATTTCGCGTATGCCGCGGGATGGAAGAAGTTTGAACCACTATGGGATTTCGTGATTCGCATCCGTCAGGTCAGCACCATGCTACCGGTTCTGGAAACGATTCTGACGGAGTTTGGAAATCGCCAATCCTCCCGGACAAAAGAGCGAGCCAGTTTCCGAGCCTCCGCTGCACCGAAAGACGTTGTCGACGTCCCCGTGGGAATGTGATTCGAATTCAAGGGGTGCCCCTGAATTCTGCGCGTATGATGTGGCGAAAAAGTGGGGAGGACTCGTGAATTCAAGGTTCATTCGATTTGTCTTTGGTATCTCAATCATGCTGTCTGTGCCTTCCAATATTTTCGCTGCAGCCGACTGTGACCGAGCCTGTCTGAAAACCACGCTGGATCAATATTTGAATGCTGTCATCAAACATGATCCTGCTGCTGCGCCATTGTTTGCCAGATTCCGGCAAACCGAAAATGCTGTGGTGGTGAAGCCCGGAATGGGAGTGTGGAAAACCGTCACGGCTCTCGGCAAAGTCCAGCGGCGATACTTCGATGCGGTCACCGGTCAGGCGGGTTATTTCGGACTGCTCGACGAGAACGGCACGCCGGCGATCTCAACGTTGCGCCTGAAAGTGGAAGACCGCAAGATCACGGAAGCCGAATGGGTGATTTCGCGGAAGAGTGATGTCGGATTGAATGGAGGCGCCAACAACCAGTTCGATCCCGAAACGCTGATTGCCAACCCTCCGCCGGAACGAACACTGGCCAGGGACGCCCGCATGAGCCGCGAAGCCATGCTTGCCGCAACCAACAGCTATTTCGATGGTCTCTCATCTCATGACGGAATTAAGACCATCTATGCCGCCATGTTCTACCCTCCGCCGGAGGCGCCGGCGCCAAACTGGCCGACATTCGACCCGAACTGGCCCATTCAATTGCCTCCTGTGGCCACACCGGCGGGACAACGACAGTAGCTGGATCGGCATAAAAGTTGCAGTAACTAATTCGGAATTGCGATGCTGTGGGGCGGGCAGACCGCCCTAACAGCCGGAATCGCATCCATTCACAACTTGATAGGCCCGATATTTGCGAGTTCATTAGGAGCCGGATTCGAATTACAGTTAGCATGGAAGCCGTTGCATATCCGGAAAAGCGAAAAAGATTGCCGGGAATTCCGCGACTTTTCTCGCGTATCGTGAACTGTTCAAATTACCCAAAGAGGTCAAATCATGTCGGAACCTACAAAAGACGAACTCATGGCTCGCATCGCTGATCTCGAGAAACAGGTTGGCGCCAAGCGTTCCGGTCGAATGGATTTTAAGGTGAGCGAAAAGGGCGGCGTCAGCGTGTACGGACTCGGCAGATTTCCGGTGACTCTCTACTACGAGCAGTGGATCCGGCTGCTGAGTTCCGCCGACGCGCTCCGAACTTTCCTTGAAGAGAACAAAGCCAGTCTGAAATTGAAGAACGCGGAATAGGAATTGGAGACAGACACCTGGAGGCAATGCGATTCCGAGTGTAGGGGCGGTCTATGAGCGCCCACAAGTGAGAGGCCTGCAATCCTTCGAATTGTGGGCGGTCAAAGACCGCCCCTACATTCGGAATCGCATTGCCTCCAGGTCTCTGTCCCCTGTCCTGTTCCTCAGTACAAGTGAAAGTTGACTTTAATCTGTATCGGAAGGGCCACCGGCTGTCCGTTGTATTTCGCAGCAACGCATTTCCACTTATTGAGAACTTTCTGCGCCTCTTCATCCAGTCCGTATCCCAGGCTTTGCACGACCTTATTGGGCTCGATGGATCCATCCTTCTGGACTGTGACCGCAAGAACGACTGAGCCCTGAATTTTGGCACGGCGAGCTTCGTCGGCATAGTTGGGCTCGACCTGGACCGGACAACTTGGCAGAACGAGTCCGGGGGAATTCCCGCGAATACCGGGCGGCATTCCGTCACCCAAGCCGTCACAGCATCCCGGTCCGCCCGGACCCTTGCGATTGCCGACTCCATGCCCATCACCTTCGTCGCCTATTCCGAAACCGTCTCCCTTTCCTCCGGAGGGTGGCCCCACAACCCCGGCTGGCAATCCGATTTGAACCAGATTACTCAAAACGGGCACATTCGAGGGCTGCAGCGAGACGAGGGTCATTTCGGCCATCAATTCCGGAGACATGTTGGTGATGACCGGAGTCGGCGGGACAAACTGCTTATCGGCGGCTCGCGGCAGAACACCTCGCGAAGCCGGTGTCAGTGCGTGAACGCCGCCGCCTCCACCTCCGTCGGCGCGTGCCGAAGGGGGCAGGGACAACGCAAAGCGTTCGGTTAAACCCGAACTGTCTGCCAGTTTCGGTTTCACATAAGAAACCACGGAAAACGCAATCAACGCTGAAACGACGAAGACATGCACCAGTAAGGACACGAGTCCTGGAATATGGTTCTCGCGCCTGGACCAGATTTCATCAACTGGCACTGGCGTCGCGGTGATCTCGAGGCGAGGACTGGGATTCCGCCATTCCTGCAGAAATTCCCGCAACTGCCGCATTAGTGGGAGAAACGAATTTTTGGCATCCGATATTCCGGAGCCACTGTTGAACATTCCGTGCTCGTCCAAATTGTCGTGTTTCATTGGGGGTATCCTCGGGGGGTGATCAAGTACGGCAATAGACGGACGACTACAAATTCGGTTTAGACGAGAGGCGTGTTCACTTCAACCCGATCGCAGTGGTGAGCAGACCGATCCTGCCGGCGCCGGATCCCCGGGCTACATCGATCACCTGAGCGACCTTGTCAAAGACAACATCGTTGCCGGCCTGAATGTATATCGTGTGGTCGGCTCGGGTGCGAAAGATGTCCGAAAGCCGCCCCGGAAGATTGCCCCAATCCACGTTTTCCTGATTCAAACGAATACCGCCGTCTTCTTTAATTCCCAGCACAAGCACATTCTCAGGCTTTACCTGTAATTCCTGCTGCGGCGGCACTGGAATGTTGGAGTCGAATCCTTTCGGAGTCACGGGAGTGATCACCATGAAGATCACAATCAGAACCAGAAGGACGTCGATTAGTGGCGTGATGTTGATCGTAGCGTTTGGAAGAAATGAGTTTCGGCGCCTGCGGCTGAGGGAATGCATAGCGGGGCCTCCTGCAGGCATAGACACTGAGGTTGGTGATTTGTTCCGAATCGGGATCAGGAATTCTTCACAATGTGAGTTGTCCAATGTTCTGTTGTCCGTTGATTAATGGCCCTGGTGACATTGGATCAATGTCACCAGGGCCATTAATCAACGGACAACAGAACATTGGACAGCTCATATCAGGCCTGCGGGATCCGCCCTGAATCATTTTGCCAGCATCGCGAATGCATAAAGACTATCGCCAGCAGCGGCAACCAGGTACTGCACACCGTCAAGTTCATAGGTGATCGGAGTATTGCTCATGCTGGCGTGCATTCCCGCGTGCCAAAGGATAGTTCCGTCTTTAGGGTTAAACGCAATCAGATTCGCTGCATTGTCTCCCGCAAACAGCAGATTGCCGGCCGTGCTCAACAATCCCGAGCGGACGCCTCCATTACCTGCCCATTTGTGAACCCACTTCACTTTTCCTGTTTTATAGTCGAGGGCTTCGAGCATCCCTTCCGACCATCCGGAACGATCATTGCCGCCCCAACCTTCCGGTTTGTCGTCGGTATCATAGAGGTAATACACGCTGAATGCCCGAGTCGCATTCACATAGAAAAGTCCGGTATCCGGATTGAAACTCGGCGGCGGCCAGTTCACGGCTCCGCCCTGATTCGGTGAAACCAATGCGCCGTCGAACTGCGGTTCCTTCTTAGGATCGGGAATGGGTTGGCCTTTCGCGTCGACGCCTTTGGTCCAGTTTGTCTTCACGAACTCCGTGCTGACGATGTTCTTTCCCGTGGCGCGATCCAATACAAAAAACCAACCGTTCCGGCTTGCTTGCGCCAGAAGTTTGCGCCGTGTGCCGTTGATTTCTCCGTCAAAAAGAATCGGTGCCTCGATGGCATCCCAGTCATGGGTATCGTGGGGAGAGGCCTGGAAGTACCAGACCAGTTTTCCGGTGTCGGGATTCAATGCCACGATGGATTCGGTGTAGAGGTTGTCACCCTGCCGGGCGCGTCCGGCGATAACCGGCTGCGGATTTCCGGTCCCGATGTAGTAGAGATTCAACTCCGGATCGTAGGCGCTTGGTCCCCACGTCATTCCGCCACCGTGCAACATGGCTTCCACGCTGGGCCACGTTTTGGCTTCGGGATCGTCCGGATTCGGGTGGGTATACCAGCGCCATTGCAGTTCCCCGGTTTCGGGATCGTGCGATTCCACGTAGCCCGGAATATCCAAATCGTCTCCGCTGACTCCGACAATAACATGATTCTTGACGATCGTCGGAGCGACAGAACCGTAATAGAACTGCTCGAGATCGCAGATTTCCTTGTGCCAACGCTCCTTCCCATCCTTGATGTTCAGTGCGATCAGGTTGCAATCCGGCGTCTCCACATACAACGTGTTCCCGAGCACGGCGGCACCTCTGTTACCGATGTGCCATCCTCCTTTCGACCTCCACGAAAAGTGCCACATCTCACGGCCGGTCCTGGCGTCGACGGCCCACACATGATCCGGAATTGTCAGATACATCACACCGTTAATCTGCAGCGGGGTCCCTTTGATCGTTGCGGAGGTTGCACCGCCCCCACCTGCAGGTCCACTGCCGGGATTGGCGCGATACACCCAGGACAACGTCAGACTGTTCACGTTCGTCGAATTGATCTTTGTCAAAGGACTGTAGTGACGGCCGGTGTAATCCCCCTGTGCCATCGGCCACATGTCCGTTGGCAATTGCAGTAACTTTGCAGGATCGAGCGGCGCCTGCGCGAGCATGACGGCCGATAGCAGAATCACCGCGGCGATGTGTCCGATGAGTTTCATTTCAGCGACTCCAGATATGCGACGATGTTATGCATGTCGGCATCGGTGTATTGATCGAGCAGCTCATGATGAGCTGCGAGGGGATCGCGGACTTCGACCTTCACGTTGGGGCCACGGCGGAATGTTAGAAATTCCCCGCCCGCGTCTCGAAGGGACACATCGAAATCGTCGATTCGAACGAGTGTGCCGGTAATCGCCTTACCGGAAGCGGGAGTGACCGTGACTTCTGTAGTCTTACCTCCGCGAGCGACGGATGGGAACAGAAAGCGCTGCTGCAAATTGATGGGCGTATATCGTGTGCCGATGCGTGCCAGATCTCCCGTTGGAGAATGGCAGGTGCTGCACTTTCCGGCTCCGTTGAAATACGTCTTCCCTGCCTCCACATTTCCGGTCAGGACATTGGGAGGCTGATTCGTATTTCGATTGCTCGATGTCGCTTCGATACGTTGATGCAGGAAGTGAGACAGATCCACAATCTGCGCCGATGTCAGGTCCTTTGGATGGCCGTCGAGCTTTTTCATCGCCGGTCCGATGTCGTTCCCGAGCCGGTCTCGCAAGACGACCACCGAGCGGATCAGATCCGGACCGTTATCGCCACCCTTTACGTTGCTGCCATGACAGTTGATGCAATATTGCGCATAAACGGTCCGGCCGCGGTTCACCGCCGCATTATCGATGGACTGGCGCTCCGTGGGTCCTGCTTGCCCGGCAAGGTAAGCGCAAGTCGACACCAGTAGTGCCAGGACTTGAATCCGCCGCCCCATGATTACACGTCGCAGATCTCGATCGCTTTGTTCAGTGTTGCGATCGGATCGTGACCGGCATCGGGCGAATACTCGTGGGAGAGGAATCCCGTGAATCCCAGATCCACGATCGCCTGTGCAATGAAGTGATAATTGAGTTCCTGAGTTTCATCGATATCGTGCCGGCCCGGATTGCCTCCAGTATGGAAGTGGCCAATCCACTGGAAATTGTCGCGGATATTCCGCACCACATCGCCGTCCATGATCTGAGCGTGATAAATGTCGTAGAGAATCTTTACGCGCGGAGAGTTCACGCGCTTCATCACGTCGACGCCCCATGCCATATGGTCGAACATGTAACCCCGGTGATTGACTTTGCTGTTGAGGAGTTCCATGCAAATGGTGACGCCTTTCATTTCGGCATAGCCTTTGATGTTGTTGAGAAATGCCACGCAGTTGTCGGCGCCGTCAGCATCCGTGATTCCCGCAGCGCGGTTCCCCGAGAATGTAATCACGTTTGGCACTCCCGCAGCCGCCGAGGCATCAATGGCAGCACGCAGCGACATATCGAGGCGTGCATGGTTCTCCTTTTTGTTGAGCGCTTCCTGTATGGTGCCACCGGGTCCCAGTGGATACATGGAAGGAGTGAGTCCGTACTTCTTCAGCAGCGGCCAATCGTTCGGTCCGATAAGATCGAAACCCTTGATGCCAAGCCGCGAGGCCTCGCGGCAACAATCTTCCAGACTCATGTTTCGCGCAAACACGCCCTGCGTCACTCCCTGCTTCAATCGGCCCTTGCGCTGAACCGGCGCAGTCTGGGCTCCCAGAAGCGAAGGCAAGGAGGTATGAACCAGGGCAAGGGAAGCCGCAGCAGTACTCAGGAATTCTCTTCGACGCATCGATTCCTCCTACGCATCAGATTGGATGACGCGGAGTATACATCGACACGAGTTATGCGAGGCAAGGGTTTGAATAATCGCGAGTCGAGCTACTGTAGGGGCGGTCTATGACCGCCCGCATTCTGTGAGATTACATTCCTCAAAATTGTGGGCGGTCATAGACCGCCCCTACATGGGGAATCGCTATTTGCCCTTGGGCGTCGTCGAGGTTGAAGCGGGTGTCTTCGTCGTTGTCGTCGAAGTCTTCGCCGCCGTTCCCGCGGACGTCGTAGCCTTTGGCTGCTTCGCAATGATCAGATCGGTAATCTTTGCGTATGCATCGTCGGTGAGAATTTTCTTCTGCGTCAAATCATTCTTCGCTTTATACGGGCGGCCATCGATGATTTTCTGACTCAGCGCGTCACCGATTCCCGGTAGTTCCATCAATTGTTTCTTCGTGGCGGTATTGATATCGAGCTTCTCTTTGGCTGCGGTCGATGCGCCTCCAGTGGTCTTCGTCCCTGTTGACGTGCTGGACTTCTGGGTGCCGCCCACGGTCGTGGTTGTTTTCGACTGTGTCGTTCCAGTCTGTGCGAAAACGGCAGCGGATAGCAGCAACACCGTTGTCGTCACTGTGAGGAAAAGTTGAACTATACGGCGATTCATTTGGACTCCTTTTTTGTTTTATCTGAAACACAATTCATTCGTCGGTCTGAAACGGAATATACGCCAATGCCGCTGGAAGTGGTCCAACACACTGTCGTTATTACGGTTAAATATATTTAATTGTCGAAGCAATCCTTTGTTTCCCAGCCGCGGAGCGGCGGCACACCCCGTAGCCACCGGCGTGAGCCGGTGGGAGCGATCGACCAACCGCGCACATTCTCGAATTGAGGAATCTCGCGCGGTCCGCTGTGGTGTATATTCCGGAATCCGGAGGAACTTATGGAAGACGACGCGCGGCAACTGATCCTCGACACAGAACATCTTCGGCTTCTACGCATCGGTTACTTTATCTCGGCAGGCATTCAAGCCTTGATTTCCGTGTTTGTGATTGCTTATGCCGGGTTTGGATACTTTGCATTATCACATCTTGCCCGCGGTACGGGGGGCGATGCTCCTCCGGAATTCGTTGGGAAGTTGATAGGGTTCGTGGGCTTCGGTATTGCAGTTTTGGTGATTGGGATGGGCGTACTGCAATTCCTCACCGGTCAGCGCCTGAAGGACCATCGATCCCGGATCTTTTGTATGGTCATTGCCGCACTGACATGCCTGAGCTTTCCCTATGGAACGTTTCTCGGTGTGTGCACTTTTATTGTGTTGAATCGCTCTTCGGTTGAGAGAACCTTTGTATAGCTTTGCTTACCAGGGAAGCGGGTACATCAACCAGCCGACGATAGTGGCCACGCACACGAAGGAGAAGAAGACGAATACCCCGTAGCGGAATTGGTCGCGCGGAGTGTTTTTCGTGACGATCCCGAACACAACGGAAACGAAAAGCGCAAAAACGAGCAGGGCCTCGAAATGAGACAGATTCACGGTTTGCGGCCCCGCGCAATATCGAACGCATCGAGAGCCGTCAGGTAATTCAATAATCCGCACACCCACAAATACGCCGTCCCGTAATCATAGGTGCGGGCGCTCATGTTTCCGGCACCCAGACGATGCGAGTGTTCGGCAAGCCAGTACATCAATCCGATTCCCGCATCGGCAAAGAATCCGAAAAGACGCAATGGCGCCTGATTGAGATCGCTCGTATACAGTTCCCCTTGCATGCTCAGCCCCATCAGGAACATCAACCCGATGGCAAGTGTGAACAGAATTCCCCGAATCCATCGCCCCATGAGAATGTGCCCAAGACCGGGAATCACAAAGCAACTGCAGCAGATTGCTACCGTAAGACCCATGTTCAGACGGGGAAGTTCGCGTACGGCAGTCTTCATTTCAGCCGGAGCATTTGGCGAGTTCTCGTTCAACATCACTAACTTGCAAGCCTACAATCTCGAATATTTTGTGTCTACCCTTTTCTCCTGCGATCAGATCCACCGAGGAGCGCGCTATTCCCAGGGATTTTGCGATGAATTGCGCGGCTTCCTTGTTTGCCTTTCCTTCCACTGGCGGCGCATTCAAACGGAGTATCCACTCGCCTGTCTCGTCGCGCCTCCCACGAAATTCCGACTTCCTGGCATTGGGAATCACATGAACCCGGAGTTTCATGTCCGGCTTCCGAACAATCCCGTACCCAGGCGAATCCAGGTGGCGCCTTCTTCAATGGCGATTTCAAAATCGTGAGTCATTCCCATCGACAATTCGTGAAGATCAAACGAGAGTCCAAGCTCGCGAAGTCTGCGAAAATATGGACGGACTTCTTCGGGATTATCCAGAAACGGCGGTACCGACATGAGTCCCTGAAGTTTCAGCTGCCGACAGCCGCGAACGGCGGCAATGAGTCGCGGAAGATCGGCCTCTGAAACTCCAGACTTATTTGGTTCTTCATGAAGTTTCACTTCAATAAATACGGATAGCGGTTTCGTGGCCGAACGATCCAGTTTTTCCGCTACTTCCACGCGATCGACCGAATGGATCCAGTGGAATTCTTCGGCAATTCTCTTCGCCTTGTTCGTTTGAATGTGACCGATGAAATGCCAGATCAAATCGAGATCCTTAAGCGAATCCAGCTTTGGCAACGCATCCTGAAATCGGTTCTCCCCGATATGGCGGATGCCGCTATGGAATGCCTCGCGGATACTATCGACGCTGACGGTCTTTGTGACTGCAACCAGACGGATAGATTCCGGATCCCTCTTCGATCGAGCCGCAGCGTCCTGAATGCGCTTCTGAATTTTCCTGTAATTCTCGGCAATGTGGGTGATATCGATCGCGCCCATAGCTGGCAGTCTATAATACGCACGATGGAACGCTTCATCGTCATTCATTATCACGAGCTCGGACTCAAGAAGGGCAACCGCGACTACTTCGAGAATCGCCTGTGCAGGAACATCCGTGAAACTCTTGCCGATTGCGGTATCGGTGCGGTGCGCCGGATTTCCGGAAGGATTCTTCTCGAGCTGCGGCCGGATTGCCGTCTGGACGACATCCTGATTCGGATCTCAAGAATCACCGGGATTGCCTACTTCGCCGAGGCCTGGCCGGCCACACTGACTTTGGAGGGACTGGAAGACGCAGCGTGGAAGCTTGTGGAGTCGAAGTCATTTGAGTCGTTTCGCGTTTCCACGCGCAGAGCCGACAAAACGTTCCCGTTGAATTCCGTCGAGGTCAATCAGCGCGTTGGCGCAACGATCAAGGTGCGCTCCGGAAAACGAGTCGACCTTGAAAATCCGGATCTCGTTTGCGCCATTGAGATCGTCGACAATCGCGCACTGATTTATGTCGATCGCCGTCCCGGCGTTGGCGGGCTTCCCTCTTCCACTAGCGGCCGAGTGGTGGTGCTGCTTTCCGGAGGGCTGGACTCCCCGGTGGCGGCATGGAAAGTCATCAAGCGCGGATGCTATGCAATTTTTGTTCATTTTCACAGTTTTCCTTACACGAACAAGGAATCTCAGGAGAAGGCAAAGCAGATTGCAGTTCTGCTTGCGGAGTACCAGCTGCGCTCGAAACTGTATCTGGTTCCTTTTGCCGATGTGCAGCGACATATCATGGTGGAATCTCCGGCCAACACCCGAGTGATTCTTTACCGGCGATACATGCTGAGAATCGCGGAGCAGATTGCGAAGCGGGAACGGGCACGAGTATTGGTGACCGGCGACAGCATTGGCCAGGTGGCATCGCAAACCATTGAAAACATCGACGTCATCTCACGAGCGGTGACAATGCCCGTGCTTCGGCCTCTGGTCGGCGATGACAAAATCGAAATTGTGGATATCGCCCGCCGAATCGGAACCTACGACATCTCGATACAGCCCGACCAGGACTGTTGCTCTCTCTTTGTTCCGAAGCATCCCGAAACCAAAGCACGCCTCGAAGCCATCGAAGACTCTGAATCGCGTATGCAGCTCGACCATGTACTGGCAGAGGCCATGAGAACCGCGGAGGTTCTGTTACAATACCCGGTCTGGCATGGCAACGCGCGGACGGTTTCTCAGCTTTGAAGGAATAGAAGGCTGCGGCAAAACCACTCAAATAGGCATTCTTTCCGAGTTTTTGAACAAGCGTACGATTCCCCACACGATCACTCGCGAACCCGGTGGAACAGCGGTAGGCGAGGGCATTCGGAAGGTTCTGCTCAACTCGGAAACCATTCATCTGACCTCTGCAGCCGAACTGCTCTTGTTCTATGCATCCCGAAGTCAGAACATCGCCGAAAAGATTCTGCCGTCGCTCGATCGGGGTGAAACGGTCATCTGCGACCGGTTCTATCACGCATCGCTGGCTTATCAGGGGTACGGCCGCGGGATTTCAATTGAAATCATTGATAAGCTGACAGATCTCGTTTGCGGAGACCATCGCCCGGAGATCACCATTCTGCTGGACATCGATCCGATGACTGGATTGAAACGCGCCCGGGACCGCAACAAATTGAAATCGGAAGACGAAGGACGTTTTGAAATGGAAGATGTGGTGTTTTACACCAAGGTTCGAAATGGATACCTGGAGCTGGCAAACCGCGATCCGGAACATATTCGCGTTATCGCTGCAGATCGCACCATTGAAGAAGTACATCGCGATATTCTCCATGTTTTAGGATTGAATAATGGGGTTTGAATCCTTCGTCGGAAATCCGAAACACATTGAACGATTACGCACAAAGTTGCGCCAGAACCGGTTTCCACACGGCCTGATCTTTTCCGGACCCGAGGGAATTGGAAAGAGGACCTGCGCGACGATGCTGGCAAAGACTTTGAATTGTGCCGTCTCTGAACCGGGCGATTTCTGCGATACATGCGGCCCATGCCGCAAGATTGATGCCGGGACTCATCCCGATGTTTCTGTGATTGGTATTGAAGAAGAGGCTTCCGAAATTAAAATCGATCAGATCCGTGAAGCGATACGGCTGCTTGGTTTCCAGCCACTCGAAGGCCGCAACAAGGTCTATATCATCGATCCCGCAGATCTTTTGAACGCATCGTCGGCAAATGCGATGCTCAAAGCGTTGGAGGAACCGCCGGAAAACAGCTACCTGATCCTCATCACGAAGAGATTACAGTCGATTCTTCCGACGGTTCGATCCCGCTGCCAATCGTATGCCTTCACTCCGTTGTCGCTCGATGACCTTCGCCGTTACAACCATTCCAGCGATGAACTGATGTTGCGCTGGTGCCGCGGCAGCATTGGAATGCTCAAATCCCTCGACGCTGCAGTGCTGAAGCGACAGCGCGAGATCATTTTGAATTTCATTGAAACCGCTGTGTTCGCATCGGAAGATCAGTATCGCGATCTGCTCGCGGCCGCCAAAGAAGTCTCCGGAACGAAACAGGATTTTGGTTCCCATCTTGAAATGATCGGCGTGATGTTCGAGGATCTCCTGTATCTCCGTGAAGGATTGGCCGATCGTATAGTTAACATCGATATCCGTCCCCGATTGGAAAAACTCACCGAAAGGACCTCCACGGAATTATGGATTCGACTCTCGGAGCTCCTCGGAATGATGGAAAGCAGCATGAAGACACACGTCAATCGCCCAATGGTGACAGAGGTTCTGGCGCTTCATGCGAACTTAACTGTAGAGAAAATACTCGATGACAACCCGTCACGAAGCCGCTAAACTCAAGTGAATGTCTAATCGTAAGTTGATTCGACCGAGTCTCGCAGGATTAAAGGATCAGGTCACGACAAGGCCACCGCGGCGAAAACCAAGTCCACACGAACAGACAAACGCCGAAAATTTTTATTATCTGAAGCAGATGCAGAACAGCACGCCCATGGTGGTGGTGCTTCAGGATGGAGAATTGATTCGCGGTACCATCGAGTGGTACGACAAAAATTCAATTCGGGTAAAACGCCATTCTGATCCTCATGTGATGGTGCTCAAGCACTACATTAAGTATCTGTACAAAGAAAACGAAGACAAAGAAAACGACTAAATTGCGACCGACGATCGGGATCTCTGCCGGCGACCCTGCCGGCATCGGCCTTGAAGTCACGCTGAAGGCTGTGCCGGGTTTCCTCAATTCGGCGAACTGTCTCCTTTTTACGGATCGTCTCCACTTTGAACGCGGATTGAAATCCTTATCGCGCGAAACAATTCCTTTCCGCTGGATCACAGAGACCAGCGAGATTTCCACTGAATCCGTGCTGAATCTCATCGATGTTCCCACCTGCAGTGAATTGATACCGTGGGGTGAGTCCAGTCTCCGCGCAGGCCAGCACGCAAGAGCTTACCTGGAGGCGGTCAGCGCTGCGGCAAACCGCGGTGAAATTCACGCAATTGTTACGGCTCCGGTCAGCAAGGCATCCATTGGGGCGGATTTCAAGGGCCAGACCGAGTTTCTCTCCGAACGAGCCGGAGCCGCCGAGTTTGCGATGGCCTTCTTTGCGCCAACTTTCAAAGTTGTTCTTGCTACCGTTCACCTGTCTTTGAAGCAGGCACTGGCACAGATTTCCACTGAAAGTTATATCCGCCTGATTTCCTTCGTCGATCGCGAACTCCGCCGATTTGGATTTCCGAATTCACGAATCGCGGTGGCGGCCATTAATCCTCATGCCGGTGAAGGCGGAATGTTTGGGAATGAAGATGCAGAAATACTTGGTCCCGCAGTAGTGCATTGCGCCGGCCTCGGAATTTCAGTTACCGGGCCTCATTCGGCCGACAGTTTGTACTACCGTGCACATTCCGGTGAATTTGATGTTGTTATTGCGCCGTATCACGACCAGGGTCTGATTCCGGTTAAGTTGATAGCTCACGGAGAATCGACGAACGTCACCCTGGGGTTGCCGTATGTCCGCACTTCCCCCGACCATGGAACTGCGTTTCCCATCGCAGGAATGAACAAAGCCGATGCGACGGGAATGGCGTCTGCAATTGCCTGCGCTCTGAACCTCGTCGGCCGAACTTCACCTGTCCGACGTACCGAAAGAGTCTGAAAACTTCGGTGTTTACCCGGGATGTCCCGGTTTTACACTCGGTTTTATGGCTTTCCGACCGGCTTTACTCCTTATCGGCTGCCTGATTCTTGGCGCTGTTCTGGATGTGGTTGCATCTGAGGAAAACATCAGCGGGCAACTCGTCATCACACGAACGCTTACCAAACAACGTGTTGTTCTTCCGGCGTATCAGGATCGTGGAGTCGCCTTGCACAAACACGAAGAAGTGTCGGCAAAGCCGGTAAATGAATGGGAACGCGTCGTCGTTTACCTCGAAGGAGATCGAGCGCCGCGAGCAACGCCGGTTACGGCAACGATGACTCAGCACGGCGAGCATTTCGATCCGGAAATTCTGATCGTACCGGCCGGTTCGACAGTTTCATTTCCGAATGCCGATCCGATCTTTCACAACGTTTTCTCACTGTCGAAAGTCCGGGAATTTGACCTGGGATTCTATCCAGCAGGCGAAACGCGAAGCGTGAAATTCGATAAGCCCGGCATCGTCCAGGTGTATTGCCATTTGCATCCGGAAATGAATGCCTCGATTCTGGTTGTGCCGAATGCCTGGTATACCCGGCCAACGAGTCAGGGAGCATTTTCGTTTACCGGTATTGCTGCAGGAAGTTATCAGGTCGTGGCCTGGCATCGATCTGCTGGGTTCTTCCGCAAACAAATTCAGGTACCGCAGAACGGAACCGTTAAAGTATCGATGGAAATTCCAATCGGTGCAAACGAACCCTGAACGTGAATCGACAATTCTCACTTGCAACCCGAGCGTTTCTCTTTGCATCCGTACCGATGTGTCTAACGCTTGTGGTGAGTTTTGTGCTCGTGAACCAGGCGGCTGAAGGAAGAATTAAAAACCGGCTCCGGGAAACCCTGAGAACCACCGAAGCTGTTCTTTCGCGAAGTGAGGCCGAATATAACCAGCGAAACCTGAAGACACTGTCCGCGCTGACTCAAAGTGTCGCTCTCAAGGCCGGCGTCGGTCTGCTGCGGGAGACCGGAGAACCGCGTTTGAAGGAACAAGTTCATGAGACATTGCTGAGGCAGCTCCAGGATATTGGTGATTCGCTCGACTGCGACCTTCTGCTCTTGCGCGATTCACTCGATAACCCTGTCGTCGGTGTGATCGGCAATAAGCAAACCCGCGCCAGGTTGGAACCCGCGTCGGTCGACTATATTTCGTCCGCGCTGATTCGGATTGACGGGAAACTCTTCGAAGCGACTTCCCTGCCCATCAATATTGGAGCCGAGAATCTGGGCACCCTCACTATCGGCAAATCGTTCAGTGTCGCTGGTTGGAATGAGTTCGGAGATACGGCCCTCATCCAGAACGGACAGGTCATCTTCAGCACCTTTGCGGGAAATCGGGCAGTGGATTTTGAACGTGAGCTGAATCGAAACTGCAAATCCCTTTCCGGTGAATGTGAACTCTCCGTTGCGGGCGAGTCGTTTCTCGCAATTCCCATTCGAAAGGAGACTTTCAAAGATGGCGTGCGCCTGGTCAGTCTTCAGTCGATTGATTCTGCAACCCGGGAGCTTACACAGAACCTGAAGAGCCTCTTTCTGTTGATCGGCGGAGGCGGGGTTCTGCTGATGCTGCTGGTTTCCGCAGCGGGAGCCCGGTCCATCGCCCGGCCTCTTGTCGAACTGATGGCCAGACTCCGGCGTGAAGGTTCCGCCGGCGGATTTACCGCAGAGCTGGGAGCCAACTATCAGGCTGCCGAGGTCAATGAACTCGCACTGGAATTCACGCGGGCCGCGGGGGCCGTGCGCGATTCCGAACGGCGCCTCGATGAAGCGACAGAGCAGTTCATCGAATCCATGGCTCAGGCTCAGGATGCACGCGATCCCTATACGGCGGGTCACAGCGAACGCGTCAGCGGAATCTCAATCGCGATTGCCTCCGCAATGGGACTCGGTTCCGAACGACAGGAAATCATCCGGATTGGTGCCAAACTTCACGACCTGGGGAAGATCGGCGTGCCCGACGCGTTGTTGCGCAAACCCGGGAAACTGACCCGTGAAGAATACGTTTTGATTCAACGGCATCCTCAGATCGGAAAAGAGATTCTCGAAAAAGTCGGACGCTTCAGCGACTTTCTTCCCATCGTCGAATTGCATCATGAAAACCCGGATGGAAGCGGCTATCCCTACGGTCTGAACAAGAACGAGATTCCTCTGGACGTCCGCATCGTCCATGTTGCCGACGTCTGGGATGCGTTGACCAGTGATCGCGCTTATCGCGCAGCAATGTCGGTTTCAAAGGCGTGGGAGCTGATTCGAAACGGCACGGGTCCGTTGTTCGACCCCGAGGTTGTGGAAGCATTCTGGACAGTTCTGAAACCGGAATGTGAACGCGATAACGTATATGGTGCAATTGTTCCTCACGAGGTGGATCACGTGTTCTATCCGTGTCTGAGAGCATGAGAACGGCTACAACGCTTCCACTCATAGCTCGATTGCTCTTCCTGCTCATGGCGTTCATGAGCGCCAACACGCCGGCATTCGCGCAGGATGCGGCCAGCGGAATCGTGATACCAGTCACCATTACCGGAGGCGTGATGGTGTCGGAACGCGGGAAGGACGCAGATCCTGAGGCGGCAACAGTTCTCCCGGGTTTCCGGACAGTGCTCTATCCCAGCTTGCGGCTCAATTCCAGCTGGTTCGTCTCTTCAACCGTTCAGGTGCAGTCGACGCCGTTCTTCTACTACGAAGCGTTTTACGAGGAGCGAGAGCTTGAAGCCAGGGTTCAGCAGCTGTTTCTGGGCTATACGCGAAACGGAGAGCATAGTTCGCTGGGCCTGAAGGCAGGCCAACTCAATACCGCCTTCGGATCCTTTCCCCTGCGATACTCCGACCCCGTCAATCCCCTGTTGGATCAGCCGTTCGCCTATGCATACGCCGTCAAGCTCCGTCCGGATCAGCTGCCCTGCGGCACGCGCGACTTGACCGCTCAGCAGGCGTATCCAATTTATGTGGAACACTACTGCGGCGGTTCAACAAAAGAACGTAGCGGGATGACTCCGGTGACGCTCTACGGGCTGCCCGGCGTGGAGATCAATGCCAGCTGGAAACGAATCGACACAAGGCTCCAGGTGACCAACAGTTCTCCCGCGAATTCGCAAAACCTGCGGTCGCACAGCCAGCATGCACAATGGACGGCCGGCGCCGGATTCACCATTCAACAAGGTTTTCGCGTCGGAGTCTCCGCGTTCGATGGACCGTTCCTTGAAAACGATGTCCTCTATCGTCTTAGTTCTGGAGCTACAGTGCGGGACTTCCCTGCGAGAGGAATAGGTGCAGACGGACAATGGGGCCGCGGACGATGGAGCGCCAACGCCGAGTGGCAGCGCGTGGAGTTTCACTATCCCCGATTCACCGTTCCACCGGCTGTGTCTGCCGGTTACCTGGAAGTTAGATCGATTCTGACCCCAAGGATTTACCTTGCCATGCGCGGAAGTTTCGAGGAATTTGGACGCGTGGTGGATACCGCGGGAAATACCGCAAATCACTTTCTCGCGAATCGTCAGTCGTATGAGGCTGCGGCTGGCTACCACCTGAATCACTTTCAGACGATAAAACTCGGTTATGAGTGGCTGAAGACCAATGGCCAGTCCGGCTCGCGCGCCAACGTGTTTGGGATTCAGTTGGTCACTACTGTGAATTCCCTCTCCAAAGCGTTCTGAAGACCCCACTTTGAAAGAATGCGATTCCCCAATGTAGGGGCGGTCTATGACCGCCCACAATCTGTGGGAGTGCATTCCTCAAATTTGTGGGCGGTCATAGACCGCCCCTACATTGAGCCCAACTGTCCCCTTTATTTCCGCCGTCGCCACACGATATGCTGTCGGTCAACGTCACCCCATTCGAATGGAGGCAGCCGATGCGAAGAACACTTCTCGTTTGGATCCTGTTGTTGATTCCCTCGGTCATACACGCTGAAGTGACTCGCGTCGAAATCGCGTCACGGACCGACGTCATGAATGGCGCGACTTACGGGAACACAGGCGCCTATGAACAGCTTGTCGGTCGAATCTATTTTGCCGTCGACCCGGTAAACTCCCGAAACCGCGTCATCGTCGATCTCGACCGTGCGCCGAAAAACTCATCAGGAAAAATCGAAATGTCGGCGGACCT
>JBGPBY010000072.1:0-19172 GCA_041481485.1 Terriglobia bacterium | reverse complement strand
AACCCATTGCCGAAGTCACTCGGCAGGCATCGGCAATGATCGAGGAACTTTCGCCTTCACCAGCCTCTGGATCCGTCAGCATGTCGGAGCCGGCAAGCCGCGACGAACTTTATCAACTGACCGTCACGTTCAATGCGCTGTTCCAAAAACTGCACGCCGTTCTTGGACAACTGCGACAGTTCGTATCCGATGCAGCACATGAACTGCGTACGCCGCTGGCCATTCTTCGTGGAGAAACCGAATTGCTGCTGGCGCGTCCTCGAACCACCGAGGAGTATGAGAAATCGATCCGCATTATCGATTCCGAACTCAAGACGCTCAACCATATTGTGGACGCACTCTTCACACTGTCGATGGCGGATGCAGGACAACTCCACATTGCACCCGAACCGTTGTATCTGGACGAAATCCTCGAAGAGACCTGCGCCCTGGCGGCTCCGCTAGCCAGTCAAAAGCGGATCCGTTTCGAAAAGACCCTGCAGCACGACGTGCATGTTTCCGGCGACGCCGCATTCCTCCGCCAGCTGTTCCTGATTTTTATCGATAACGCCATCAAGTATTCACCGGATGGATCCCGGCTCGAAGTTCGTCTCAGTGAAGATCGAAGATTGGGCAGAGTGAGAGTCCAGTTCCAGGACCACGGAATTGGAATTGCCAGGGAGCATCTGCCGCATATTTTCGAGCGATTCTATCGTGCAGCTCAGGGGGATTCCTCGGGTACGCAGAGCGGAGGGCTGGGACTGGCAATTGCGCAGGCTATCGTGCATGCGCATCATGGCACGGTTGAATGTGAAAGCGAATCCGGATCCGGCTCGACATTCACGATATTTCTACCGATCAAAGCCGTACCGGCCTAAACAAATATTTATGATTGTTTCCGTGCTCCACACGACGCTGTGGACTAAGCTGCACGTCGGAATCAAATCGTCGGGGAGGTCACTATGAGGAGAGTTCTGTTTTCGTTCGCAGCATTCACGATCGTGCTGTCAAGCGTCGTCCTGCTTGCACAGGCCGGCCAATATCACGCCATCACGGAGATCAAGATCGGAGGAGCTGGACAATGGGATTACCTGAATGTGGACGACGCGGGACGCCGGCTCTACGTCGCTCACGGAACTCAGGTGGAGGTCATCGACATTGATGCCAGCAAGGCCGTTGGTGTCGTCACAAACACGCCGGGTGTTCACGGGTTCGCGATCGCGCAGGATCTTGGCAAAGGTTTCTCCAGTAACGGCCGCGGCAACAATGTGAGCATTGTCGATTTGAAAACGCTGATGACAACGTCTCAGGTGATGACTGGCGGAAATCCGGATTGGATTTTTTACGAACCGAAGTCCGGCGAGGTCTATACCTCCAACGGCGCACGCACCGGATACAGTTCCACTGTGATCAATGCCAGGACCGGCATGGTAGTCGCGACAATCCCGCTCCCTGGAAAGCCGGAAACCGGAGTGGCAGATGCCGCGGCCGGGCGCGTCTATATCAATATTGAAGACAAGAACAGCATCGCGGTAATCGACATGAAAACGCATACCGTCGCCGCGGACTGGCCCATCGCTCCAGGCGGCGGCGGAACGGGACTCGCATTCGATGTTAAGAATCATCGGTTGTTTGTCGGCGGCGAAGTCAACGGTTCCGGCGGAATTATTGTCGTGGACAGCACGAATGGAAAAGTCGTCACCACGATTCCTGCCGGAGCGGGAATCGATGCGGCCGCATTCGATCCCGCCACCGGCAATGTGTTCGTCTCCTCAGGAGGTGCCGGCACCGTAACGATCGCCCACGAAGACACTCCAGACAAATACTCGACGGTACAGACATTGACGACGTCACGGAATGCGCGGACCATGGCTCTCGATCCGAAGACTCATAATATTTATCTTGCCGCTGTGGAATTTGCCGCCGGAGCTCGCGCCGGAACAGCCGATTCCTTCAAGATTATGGTCTTTGGAACTGGAAAATAGCTTGTGAATGAATGCGATTCCGGCTGTAGGCGCGGTCTATGACCGCGCCCAAGCTCGAACTGAAAAATTTTGCGCGGTCATAGACCGCGCCTACAGCCTCTATGTCTAATTTCGATGTCGTCGTCCTCGGCGGCGGAGCCGCCGGTCTGATGTGTGCCATCGAGGCAGGCAAACGAGGGCGGTCCGTCGCTGTTCTTGAGCGCAACGATTCCGTCGGAAAGAAAATTCGCATTTCCGGCGGTGGCCGCTGCAACTTTACCAACCTTTACACGGCTCCCGAAAACTTCATTTCCCGCAATCCGAGTTTTCACAAGTCGGCGCTGGCACGCTACCAGCCGTCGGATTTCGTTGAAATGGTCCGCCGGCACAGTATCCGCTATCACGAAAAGAAGCTCGGGCAGCTTTTCTGCAACGAATCCTCCGAAAGCATTCTCGGGATGCTGAAAGCCGAATGCGATCGATATCGCGTCCGAACTCAGCTGAACTGCATGATTCGGTCCGTCCGGAAAATTGCCGGCCGGTTCTTCGTTGAGTCGAATCACGAGACGCTAGATTGCGCTTCATTGGTCGTCGCTACCGGTGGACTCTCCATCCCGCGAATGGGTGCGACCGATTTCGGCCATGTGCTGGCGCGGAACTTTGGACTCCGCGTTACCGAACTGCATCCCGCATTGGTGCCCCTGACACTCAACGGCAGCGACGGCCGCAGCCTGAGCGAATTGCGCGGCGTTTCGCTTGAAGTCGAGGTTCGATGCCGCTCTGCAGCGTTTCGAGAGAGCATGCTGTTTACGCACCGCGGACTAAGCGGACCGGCAATCCTCCAGATTTCCTCATACTGGAAGTCCGGTGAACCCATCTCGATCGATACCGTAACCGGATCTCCATTACCTCGGCGCTTTCAGCAAAAATTCGCCGAGTTTTATGCGCCCGCTGGGCCACGCGTACAGTGGACCCGGAAGGAAGTGGACGCATTTCAGGAACGTCAACGCAATTGGACTCTGGTCCCGTCTGGAACCGAAGGTTACTCGAAAGCAGAAGTCACTCTCGGCGGCGTCGACACCGCAGAACTGTCGTCCAGAACAATGGAGTCGCACCATGTTCCCGGACTCTACTTTATCGGAGAAGTCGTGGATGTTACTGGTCACCTCGGCGGATTCAATTTTCAATGGGCCTGGGCATCCGGCTTTGCGGCCGGTCAATGCGTGTAGTCAGAAGCCGATTTCGGCGCCGCAGACAAAACCGGCGGGAGCTTTCGGAGTCTCGAAGTGATACACATCGAGGAACACCGGCACCGGTTTTTCCAGGCCCTCGTAAGAGAGTTCGTATATGTGAAGGATGGTTCCGCCCGACAAGACGGATCCGATGCGGCTGGACCTCAGTGGTTGTCCTGCAGGTCCACGAAGAGCGCTCAAATACTGTGATTCCCTTGCCGGACCGGTTGTTTCATCGAGGCCGACTTTAATGGCACTGGACGGAGTCACGCCATAGACACTATCGGCTGCGACGGGACAGCCTTTGGCATTGTTCGATACGGACACCGTGGCAGCGAATCCGGGAATCTTCAATTCCTTCACCTGCTCGCCGAAGTATGCCTGAGGCAGCGACGCCGTAAATTTTCCATTGGCCTCCTTGGTTTCGATGCAGCGCTGAAGCAGGCCATACAGCGCGCGCCAGTTGTCGGTTTCCGTCAAATTGTCGATCAGACAGCTGTCCCAGTAGGTGAACTGATTTTCCGGCGAGCAGCCAAACGACGTGCGGTCATCGCGGGCAGCGGTCAGAATGATTCGATTCGGCTTTTGCATGACGGCGCCCACAAATGTTCCGGAATAACATGCCGAAACCAGAACGACCGTCGGGCGATCCCCGCATCCCAATTCCAAAATCGAGTTCAGTCTGGCCGGACTCAGAATCGGCTGGTTCCTCAGTGCAAAACCCTGAGGTGTTCCGTGAGAGGTGAGATGAATCAGGCAGCCATCCGACTTGCTCACCGATAAATTCAATAGCGCACCCTGCAGATTCTCCGCGCTGCTTGGTATCACTCCACGCTGGTTTTCCACGGAACTCATCGACAGTTCCCGGACATTTGCCGGGGAAACTCCAAATTGGAGGAACTCGTTTTTCAGAGATTTCCGTGCGTTGTCAAAGGCGTCGATCTGGTTGTCCCCGGTCATGAGAACAACCTTCCAGGTGAAGTCTGCGGCAGGGGCCGATGCCTGCTGAGGCATCGCCACCAGCAGCGACGCAAGAAAAAGGGAAAGCATGAAAGCGTTATACCGCGAATGAGGATCGATCGGCAACGAATCGGCTTCTCTGGATCTGCCGCCGCTCCGCGGCTGTTCTCTTTTGTGATTTGATTTCCACCGGCTTACGCCGGTGGCTACAGGGCCTGCCGCCGCTCCGCGGCTCTACAACGATGCCGCTTCGCGGCAACAATTCGCTGGTATTGCAGTCCGCTAGCCACCGGCGTAAGCCGGTGGAAAAAGGTACGGCACAACATTAAGCGCGACAGATCAAGAAACCCCTACCGCTTATTCGCCTGCAGGATCTTTTTCCGCAACCGTATGGACTTCGGTGTTGTCTCCACATACTCGTCGTCTCGAATAAACTCGATTGCCTGCTCCAGATTCAGAATCCTCGGCGACACCAGCCGGATCGCCTCATCCGCCGTGGACGCGCGCATGTTGGTGAGCTTTTTCTCTTTGACGATGTTGACATCCATATCCACATCGCGCGCATTCTCACCGACAATCATGCCTTCATACACCTCAGTCCCCGGAGCAATGAGGATCTCCCCGCGCTCCTGCAGATTCCAGATCGCATAGGACGTCGCCTTCCCCGAACGATCCGCCACCAGCGATCCCTGCGGCCGTGTCGCGATATCCCCCTGCCAGACGATATATCCACTGAACAGACTGTTGAGAATCGCGGTTCCGCGCGTGTCGGTCAGAATTGAGCTCCGAAGCCCGATCAGTCCCCGCGTCGGAATATCGAATTCCAACCGCACGCGGCCCGACCCGTGATTCACCATTTTCTTGATCTTGCCCTTCCGCGCCCCCAGCTTCTCGATCACAACGCCCATGAAAATTTCCGGGCAATCCACAATCAAAAGCTCCAAAGGTTCGTGAATCTCCCCGTTCACTTCCTTTGTCAGGATCTCCGGCTTGCCCAACATCAGTTCGTATCCTTCGCGGCGCATCGTCTCAATCAGAATCGCCAGCTGCAATTCCCCGCGCCCCATCACGCGAAACGATTCCGGGCCGCCGGACTGTTCCACCCGGATGGAAACGTTCGTGAGCAACTCCTTCTCCAGCCGCTCGCGCAGATTCCGCGACGTCACATACTGGCCTTCACGTCCGGCAAACGGCGACGTGTTGATCGTAAAGATCATGGCGATCGTGGGTTCATCGATCTGAATCTTCGGAAGCGCTTCCGGAGTTTCGGCGCTGGTGATGGTTTCCCCGATGTTGATTCCCTCGACGCCGGCAATTGCCAGGATGTCTCCCGGAATTCCGATCTTCTCGTCGACGCGCTTGAGACCTTCGAACGAATATAACTTCGTGATTTTGGTTTTCTGCATCGAGCCATCGAGTTTCATGATGCCGACTTCGTCACCGAGATTAAGCGTGCCATTGAACACGCGGCCGATTGCCATGCGGCCCAGGTATTCGCTGTAGTCCAGGTTTGCGACCAGCAACTGCAGCACCGCATCCGGCGCGCCCTGTGGTGCCGGAATATGCTTAATGATCGCTTCGAACAATGGCTGCAGATTCCCCGATTCTTCATCCAGAGAATTTTTTGCGATTCCGGCGCGGGCATTTGCAAATATCGTCGGGAAATCCAGCTGGGCTTCGTTCGCATCCAGATCGATAAATAGATCGAACAGTTCGTTCTGCACTTCCTGAACTCGCGCGTCCGGACGGTCGATCTTGTTGATCACGGCGACGACCGGGAGCCGCGCCTCCAGCGCTTTCATGAGGACATAGCGGGTTTGAGGCAACGGTCCTTCGCTGGCGTCGACCAGCAGCAGGACGCCGTCGACGATTTTCAGCGCGCGTTCCACTTCGCCGCCGAAGTCACTGTGGCCCGGTGTGTCGACGATGTTGATTTTTGTTCCGTGATAGCGAATCCCGGTGGTCTTCGCCAGAATGGTGATTCCCCGTTCGCGCTCGAGGTCATTGGAGTCCATGACGCGCTCGGCCACTTCTTCATTGGATCGAAATATGCCGCTCTGGCGAAGCATGGCGTCGACGAGCGTGGTTTTACCGTGGTCGACGTGGGCGATGATTGCAATGTTGCGAATTCCGTCAGTACTCATAACCTCCCATTATCCTTGATCCGCCCCAATCTTTTTGCAGAAGATTCGATTCCTTTCCGGTTACAATCACTGGTTGACGTGTGAAGGACTGTCCCGTTCGTCTAGCCCGGTCCAGGACACGGCCCTTTCAAGGCTGTAACACGGGTTCAAATCCCGTACGGGACGTTTAGATGGTATCCAGACGAATCCATCCGAGTCCACTTTCTTCAATAAAATCCGGCCTTTCATGAAATAACCTGTCCAGTCCCGTCCAGCCGAAGATATAGTCATCCCGCCAAACTTGGTTGGTAAATTGGCGGAAAGGATATTCCACTATGGCGGGAAGGAAATTAGCGCCAGTCTCTCTCAAGAAGCTGCCGGCGGGAAAACACGGTGATGGCGATGGGCTGTATCTCAATGTTGAGCCATCCGGCTCACGTTCATGGATTCTGCGAACCATGGTCGCGGGTAAACGCTGCGAGATCGGCCTCGGCTCACTCTCGACAACGTCTCTTGCAGAAGCCAGGGACGAGGCCGCCCGGCTGCGTTCGCGGGCGCGCAAGGGCGAAAACGTTATCGAAGAGCGGCGGCTCAAAAAGCTACAGACGACTATTCCGACGTTCGAGACTATGGCTGTCGAATACCATGCCGCGCTCAAAGAAACGCTGAAGGACAAAGACCACGCCTACAACTGGCTCGAGGTCTTACGAAAGTACGTGTTCCCGGAATTTGGAAGCAAACGTATCGATCATGTGGATTCCGCGGATGTCCTGCGGGCGATTGGGCCGATATGGAATTCGATTCCCGAAACGGCGAAACGGGCGCTGCGCCGCGTCAAGAAAATCCTGGACTACGGCGCCGCTAATGGCCATCGGTCGATTTACCCGAACGGGATAAAGATGGACCTTCCCAATCCCTGTGACCAGATCCGGGCAGTATTGCCAAAGCAGAACGGTGCGGAAAAGCATCACGAAGGACTTCCCTTCCCACTGCTGCCAGACTTCATTAAGAAACTGAGAACTCTGAGTGCCGCGCTTTCCGTGAAGCTCGCCTTCGAGTTCATGATCCTGACGGCGTCCCGGACGTCGGAAACCATGGAAGCCGTCTGGACAGAGATTGATTTGGATAAGAGAATGTGGACGATTCCCGCGGCCCGCATGAAGATGAAAAAGGACCATCAAGTCCCACTATCGAACCGTGCGATTGAAATACTGAGGCTCGCGAAGGAATTCAACGACGCGTCAATCGTGTTCCCCGGGAGGAATGCCGGACGGCCGCTGAGCAATACCGCCTTTCTTATGGCACTTCGACGCATGGGACATGGCGACCTTACTGGGCATGGCTTCCGGAGCACCTTTAAGACCTGGGCGCAGGAAACAACACAATTCGACCACCTCGTTATCGAGGCCAGCATGGCACACACAGTCAGGGGTATTGAGCGGAGTTATCTGCGCACGTCATTCCTTGAACAACGCCGAAAACTCATGGATCAGTGGGAGCGGTTCGCCACGGCAACGCCGAGTTCAAAGGTCGTTTCTCTCGCCGGACGGACCTGATCTGGGAATCCGGCTTTGTATCGTTGAACTGTTCAAGGGCGGGTAGCGTTCGAACGCGAGCCCGGTTCTCCGAAATCGGATCCGCCCTCTTCAACCGCTCGGAGGCGGGATGCCAATTCAATCGTTGTCTGCGAAAAAAAGGGACGCTCGGAAACAGAGACACCAAAGAACTGCAGGATATGTCCTGGATACTTGCCTCGTCGACAGCGTGGTCAACGCATGGATCCAAAGCGAAAATGTTGTTCGAGATTCCGCAGAGTGTCGGCTAGTTCTGAAAATGCAATATAAGAAAACCCTGACGAATTTTCTCTGTGTGCTTAAATTCCAGAGATCATTCGACGACCTGATGAATGCGGGCGATCAGGGGATGCTTAAGATCGTGGGGCTGCTGAAGCCTCACATTCTTCCACCTCAAATCGCCGCCCGGATCACTATGGCGAATGAAGCCCGCGACGCGGAATTCATTCAGAACCTTGCCAGCGCCCGCATCAAAGAATGCGGCTTTGATGCCAGGGCCTTGAAAAATGTTCACGCAAAGGCGTTTCTTTACATGAACTGGAATTTTCAGTTTACAAGGCCAGCGCTACGTCGAGCTCTCTGGACATTCAGCAATGCGCAAATCCTCGAGTTTCTCCAATATCTAAACCCACCTGTTGAATGGGAAGATGGCCATCTTCGAAGTGCACTTCATACGCTTGGACTAAGACGGCCAGAAGAGCTCCGGAGCCTTCGGACCTTCCAATAGCACTTCTCAATTGATACTCGCTGACTGCTGTTAGTTAACTTCGTGCCAGTTCGGTAACGAGATTTTCGCGGGTATCGATACATGATGCCCGCATGGCATCCACTAACGTCCAATCAAAAACAAATACATCCAAAGAGCCATCCCCGGCAATTCTGCCGCTCGATGGCTTTGTTCGCCTTCAACTGATCCTTCATGTGTTCCCGGTGTCGAAGTCGACATGGTGGAACGGAGTCAAGAGCGGCCGTTTTCCTGCCCCGGTAAGGCTTGGACCCAACACTGTGGCCTGGAAAGCGAAATCAGTCCGCGACTTGATCGAATCGTTTGAGAAGACCGCGTAATGGATCCGGCTCCCCAGGCTGCACATACACCAGCGCTCTCTGAGCAATGCCGCGCTTTGTCGTTCTGGATCCTGTGGTTTGAAGACCACAAACGCTACATGTCTGAACTCCGCGGGAAAGAACGCGCCGAACGCGCCAGACGGCGGCAGTTTAAAAAAATAGCCGGGGCGACCTCTGCAGAATCGGCGGCGGCCACGGTGGAAGATGGTACCGGAGAACTTTTCCAATGAACGCCGCGGAAAGGATTGTCCAGTTGCTGGATATGCACCGCGCTGGTGAGAACAAATGGCGCGGCCGATGTCCCGCACATCAGGGGCATTCCGACAACTCTCTTGCCGCTGAATACGTGGATGGCAAGGTGATTCTCCATTGCTTTGGTGGATGCTCACTGAAAAACATCCTGGACGCACTCGGAATGAAATCGGCGGCGGAGCTCTTCGATTCTTCACGAATGCCGATCGACCCTCATCAAGAACGTCAGGCTCGGGCCCGCCGGAATCTTCTGTCATGGCGCAACCGGTATTTAAAGGTTGTCTGCAAAGTTCGCCGACTCGTTAACAGCGAAATCGACTACGCGGCCGCGACGATTCAGAGCATGGGAAAGGCGGCGGCTGGAGTCAATCCGGAAGCCGAAGGGGCGCTATGGAGTCTTCTGGGTAGGGCTGTCGCATTACGCCAGCAATGTGACGAGGATTTCGAGGTCCTGAACAGCGATGACATGGAAGGCATCTTCGAAATGTGGCAGAAGGCGCAGGGGAAATGACGTTTACCGTTCCTGAATCTGCACTGGACGCTTTAGCCCCGCCGGACGAGCCGACCCTTCTGTGTCAGCTTTACAACGATTTTGGTAATGCCGAACGCATTATCGCAGTGAATCGCGGGCGTATCCGCTATTGCCACGAATTCAAGAAATTTCTGATCTGGAACGGTATCAAGTGGGAGCTGGATACAACCGAGCGGGCAAAGCACCTGGCGAAACTGACCATGATGCGGTTCCTGCAGGAAGCCATTGAAATGCAAAACACCGGGGCTGAGAAATTCGCACGGGCATCATTGAACGAGAAACCCATCAATGGCGCGCTCGCCATGGCACGTCCCGACCTTGCGATTCACGCATCAGAACTGGACTCGGATCCGGCGTTGCTGAATTTTATGAATGGGACGGTAGACCTGCGCACCGGAATCCTGCATAAGCATGACGGGCAGCAATTCATCACAAAGGTAGTGCGTCATAACTACTGCCTCGATGCACAGAGCCCAGTATTCCGCAGCTTCCTCGGCCGCATTATGGGCAACGATCAATCCGAAGGCCGCGCCAAAAAATTGGGCGGGCTACTCCAGCGGGCGTTCGGATACTCCTGCACCGGCCACACATCTGAAAAGTGCGCCTTCATTTTTCATGGCGGTGGGAATAACGGGAAGACGACATTGCTCGAATTGATCCGGTACTTTCTGGATGAGTACGCAGTTCTTCTTCAGATCGACTCCTTGATGACCAGGCATGAATCGAACAATCAGCAGGCGGATCTGGCGGACCTCCGCGGTGCCCGGTTCGTCATGACGTCGGAGACAGAGAGAGGGCAACGCCTTGCCGAAGGCCGGCTCAAACGCATCACGCAGGGCATGGGACGAATCAAAGCCGTCAGAAAATACGAGAATCCCGTTGAGTTTCCGGAAACTCACAAATTATTTCTGGATGCCAATCACAAACCGAAAGTGACCGGAACGGATAACGCGATCTGGAATCGGCTGGTCCTTGTTCCGTTCGAAGTCACCATTCCCAAGGCCGAACAGGACCGCGAACTCCTCTTTAAGTTGAAAGCCGAAGCCGAGGGGATTCTCGCCTGGATGGTTGCCGGCGCCGTGGATTGGTTCAAGTCCGGTCTGGATCGTCCAGAAGAAATAAATAACGCCGTGGCGAACTGGCGCGCTGAATCTGAACCGCTGCGTGAATTCATTGAAGACCGGTGTGTACTGAATGGACAGTGCGGGATTTCTGCGCTCAAAAAAGCCTACCACGCATATTGCCACGAGAATGACATTGAGCCGATCTCCGCCAGTGAATTCAAGGAACGCCTTAAAGGATTGGGATGCCAGGAGGAGCGAATCACCTCCGGGCGATTTTGGACCGGCATTCAGCTTTGCGAGGTGACAAATGACAAGAAATGACAAGAAAAGTGCAAAACTTTTCCTTATGCACGCGTTGGGAAAAATGTTGCAAAAAACCTGTCATTTTTTGTCATTGAAGGTTTTTGTCATCTGCATACGGGATAACGCTACGGAAAGGACCGCAGTATGAACGCCGCGCTCTTGAATCATTTTGGACCATGCGCGCGCCATCCATTCAGCTGGCACGACCTGTCACAGCCGTGCATTCGAATGATGTCGACGCTAAGTCCTTGAGCGATGCCCTGGGCGTATCGATCAACACTGCAAAAACCCGGATGAAAATGCTCGAAAGATACGGCTGGATTGAAGCCCGCGGAAGCTTCGGGAAGACGGTTTTTCGGCCCAACTCTGTCAAATCGTCAATTGACAGACTTTATGAGGTTGACAGACCTTGACACACCACCACTTAACTTCAGCGCTATCAACAAGAAAGTCTGTCAAAACGGAATTATTGACAGAGTTGACATCGCAGGTCTGTCAATCTATCAAACCCCTTCTTATAGAGAAGGGGTTGATTGACACCCTGTTTGGCACCCTTGAAATTGACGGCAAAACTCCACGCCGAAATCCGAAATCAACCAGACCCTCAATTCACCACAGAGTACCGCGGGAAACTCGGACAGGAAGGACCGTATGAACGGACATCCAACACACGCGGATGATCCTCAAATCTGGACGGCGCCTAACTTGAAGTGCGCAAGGTGCGGACAGACTGGCCGGGGAGTTGAGGAGTACATCGCGCACGGTGTCGCCGTCCAGGCTTGCCGGCTGTGTGTGTTGCTTACCGTCGTTGAGAGCGAGATGCGACGAAGGGACTACGCGGAGGTTGCAGCGTCGTGAGTACTCGGAAGGTTCTTCGCCTGACTCTGCTCGTCGTTGGCCTCGCTGCTCTGGTGTTCGTTGCGTTGTTGGCGATGACCGATGCGCTCGCAGGACGGCCGCCGGTAGTTGGCTTGAACAGTGTCAATCCCATGAAGAGAAGACACCACACGGTAGGGTATGTAAATTCCTCAAAACAAAGGAACTCCTTGGAGCGCAGGCCATTCCGGCGCATACGCAATCAATATTTCGACCTCCGACACGGCTATTTTTTGAGGTTTTCATGAAGAACAACTCACTTCACTGCGCGTTTTGTGGCGCCGAAATCGAGAGAGGCAGGCATGGAAGCCAAAAGCGCTACTGTGGGGCCCGCTGTGGCTGGAATTTCCGCAATCAAAAACGCCGCGGCGGTCTCATGCTGGTGCCGCCGCGGGCCACGCCTGCAGCCGATATCCCCGGCATGATGGGTGGCGAAAAATTGCATGACTGGTTACTGGATACTTTCGATTTCAGTCCACATGAACTCGTGACGGTGAATCTCATCAAGACTGCAGCGAACAATGCAAGCAAGGCCGCGGAGATTTTGGAACGTGAAGGCGTAGTCCTGGGCGGACGGCCACATCCGGCGGTAGTCGTCTATAACACGAGCGTGGCAACGTTTCAGCGATTGATTCGCCAGTTGCACTTCCCAGTCTTAAATCCAGGCGACATCCGAGGGGTGGTCAATCAATGAGACTCAAATCCGCGAGACGCCAGTCGGTACCCCTCACCGATGAACGCTTGCAAAAACTGATCACTGGTTGTGAGTTTTTCGGACCGGTTTTTGCCGGCATTGAGGAAGCGCGGCTGTGCTGGCAAGAGCACCGCGAAGAAATTCTGGCGTTGCGCGTTGTGTCCACGCCTGGCAAAGGCTTCCCACATGGCTGCCGACCGTGGGCGTGGTGGCGATTCGAACAGGATTGCGCCATGCCGGATCGGCAGGCACTGACCCTCGATGAAATGGGAGAGCTCGATGCACAAGAGCGTGCCGACACCATCACGCTCGCGCGTCAGGAGTGGCTGAAATACAGCGGAGGATGGGCCCCAGAATGGGCGGCCCGGGCTGCGTTGGTGAACGATGACGAGTTACTAAACGTTTGGCCCAGCATTTGGGCCGTAGACCGAGAGAGTTTTTAAGGAGGTCCCATAATGTCCACACAAACCGGCCCGATAATTTTGAGCGGCGCATTTCCTTCACGCGGCGATGCAATTTATGTCGACGACGAAACGGGAATCGAGTTTTCCCCGACGTGCGCGATTCGCATGGACGACGCGTTTTTTTCCCGCGCAGTCGATCACCTCGCACCGTTGGCGAGCGTCGCGGCGAGAACCGTCGTTATCAAATTTTCACCAGACGCCAGCACGATCGAAATCATTTTGCCGGACTGGGAAATTCTCCCGGCAGAAGGCCGGGCGCTCGTCAATGGTCTCGCCGATGGGCGGTACCGTGGGTTAGCGCTCGATGTGACGGCTGTCGAAGTGGCGAGCACGCAAACCGACGGCCTGCGCGAAATTTCCGTCCTGTCCAAAGCAACCATCAACAGAATTTATTGCAACCGCGACGAAGTTCCACAATTCCCGCTGCGCGCAACGAGCGGAGTTCCAAGGTTCCGATAACCAATTTTCAAACTAAAAGGAGAGAGCCCATGTTCAGTGAGACGCACAAAGAAATTCAAGGCTTTATCGGTAGCCGCATATACCAGGACTACAAGAGACAGGCCGAAGAAAAACGGATTCAACAGCGCCGTGAGTTGATGACAGAGAGTCGAACGTTGACCTCGGAACACGAACGCCGAACAGCCGCGCAGACCAAAGCCATCGCGGCAGCTGATGAGAAAATCGCAAAGATATCGAAATCACTCCTCCAGGCGCAACAGGAGCAGCGAGAGGCCCATGCGGTCTGCTGGAATGACTCGTGCCGGACCGAAGCAAGAACTTCTCAGATCGAAAAGCAACTTCGTGAAATTCAGCCCGGCTGCTTCCACAGCTTCGTGAATGAAATCGAAACGGAAATCCAGCGACTGGGCAATGAAATTTATTCAGGCCAGGAATCGGCCGGCTTCGGCTCCGTCTCCGGGCGGCCGATCCTTCAGTACGCTGGCAATTTTGAATCAATCCGGGCTCGTATCGAAATGATGCGCACCGATATGTTGTTTTGGATACACGAAGCTTTCCTTGAGCTCAGCTCAGAGCGTGACGCCCGCGATGAATTCGAGAGACGCAAGAAGCTTTGGCCCGAAATCAGACTCGTAAAAGTCGCGTGATCATTTTGCCGCCGGCCTTTATCGGGACTTTCCTCCGGTGGCATACGGGGCGGCCTTCTCCTGCCGCCCCCATTTTTGAGGTAACAAGATGAGCACTGAGCAAAAGTTATCCGCGACCATTGAAGATGGCACAGTCATCGTGCACCTCCCCGGCTGCGAGCCATTCCTTCAGGGGCTTCGCGACCTCTGCACCCGGTATGATCTGCCGCATTTTGAAATGGCGTTTCCAGTGAGTGATGCGCAGATTGTAATTGCGAATAACGAATTGATCGCCACACACCTGGAATACGTCGCCCGCGTGGTCAATGGCAAGGCTGATACCTCAAGGAATTTGCGCTGCATCAATAAAATGATTCGCGAACTCCTCGAACTGCACCGGGAAGAGAGCAGCCGATGACCATTGCCAGTCTCGTGGTCGAACTCCGCGCCGATGCGACGAACCTGAACAATACCTTCAAGGATGCTGCCAGACAGTCGAAAACTTTCAACGACACCATGAAGGCATCCCTCAATGCCGCAAAGCAAATCGGTGAAACGATGGCAGTCGCAGGCGCCGCCGTCACCGGCGCGCTCGGCCTGATGGTCAAGCAGGCTGCCGACTACGGCGATGCTCTCCGCGATGCGTCCATTCGTACCGGCGTGACCGTCCAGTCGATGGCGGGCCTGAAGCTGGCCGCCGAACAATCGGGCGCTTCCTTTGATGACCTCCAGACCGGATTGAAGAAACTGGCCGTCAATGCGGACGCCGCCACCAAAAGCGGAAGCGAACAGCAGAAAATGTTCGCGGCCATGGGCATCACCGTAAAGGATGTCCACACGGGCGCGATGCGTCCGATGTCGGACATCCTCGGGGACGTCGCGGAGCATTTCAAGAACTCTACGGACGCGACAGCAGAAGCCGGAGAAGCGGTCAAGCTCTTCGGTAAGAACGGCGTCACGTTGATTGAATTTCTCGAACTCGGGAAAACCGGACTCCAGGAATTTCAAGAACGCGCACAGCGCCTCGGGCTCGTGATCAGCAACGATGTTGCGGATCAGGCGGACAAATTCAAAGATACGCTGAACGATTTGAGCGCGGCGCAGACCGGCGCATCCATCGTTATTGGAAATGCGCTGCTCCCGAAGCTCACGGAATTCGCAGTCACCCTTACCAACACGATTGCTTCGGTTTCCAAATTTGCCGAAGAACATAAGCAATTGGTTCCGATCGTGGCAGAGGCAGGCGCGGCGATCACTCTTGTCGGCGGGGCATTGACCGGGATTGCGTTCGTTCTCCCGGCCGTCGTGCAGGGATTCACGCTGATGGCGACATCCATGGCAGGGCCGATCGCCGCAGTCGTTATTCTCGTCGGCCAGTTCGCCTACATGGTCAAAATAATGGGCGATATCGAAAGCGCCCAGCAGCAACTTCGTGATTCGAACGAGCAGACCAATTCGCTGACTCAGAAGAACATCGAGTTCCTGAAACAGCACGGCATTGCCTATGACCAGGTTGGAAAGTCGGCGCGGCAGGTTAACGACGAAACCAACGCACTGGTGCGAACCTATATGAGCGTCCCGGCAACTTCTGAGGAAGTCCGCGTTGCGCATATCAACAAAGCAACCGCAGATCTTCATGCGGCGGAAGCCGCCGCAGCCCACAGGATCGAATTAGACAGACAGGCCGCCGCAGCGCTCGCTGCCGAAGCGGAAATGAAAAAACTGAAAGACGCCATTGACGGACTCGTCGGCTCGGTCATTCCTTCCGGATTCGAAACGAAGAAGCTCGCTGGAGCGATCGAGGAACTTCAAGCCAAAGCCATACCCGCCGCGACCGTCGTTAAAGACATGGGCCAGCAGGCCGCCGACCTGGAAAACAAATACCGCGCTGCCGGAATGACGATTCCCGCTGCGCAGAAAGGTGTCATCGATTCGATTTATCTGGGATACGAAGCGCAGAAGGTGACAACGATGGGCAACAAGTTGTTGCTTGATCAGGAAGCCGAGAACCGGAAAGATGCCAGCAAGCTCTACGAGCACCTAAGCATCACCGACACGGACGTTCATCTCCTGCAGATGAAGAACCGCGAGATTGCCGAAGCCGTGTGGAACAAGGCCATGGAAGACGGATCGAAAGAGATCAGCGAAAAGAAACAACAGTTGGATTTCACCGAGACCGACGCACATATCAAGTATCTGGAAGCGAAGCTGAAGGCCGAAGAAGACTACGCAAATCACATCAACGGCATTTACTCCGATATCACGGGACACCTCCGTAGCGAAGCGTTGACGTGGGGCAACATCACGGATACGTTCTTCGACAACTGGCACCAGGGCGCTCTCACGATGGGCAACGTGGCGAGGGATGCGGGAGTCAAGGTCGCCGGGTATTTCTTCACGCCATTAAAAGACCAGGCGGACCATTTCTTCAATCAAATCCTGGGCGATATCATCGACTCCGCATTCGGACCGCTGCGTCAGAAAATCAGCGGATTCATCGGTGAAGTACTCAACGGCAAAGACGGGAAAAGCGGTCTTGCCGGTGCAATTGGCGGACTGATTCCAAGCTTCGGCGGGGGTGGGAACAGTGGACCGGATGCCAGCGGGATGTATGCGAATCCCTACAGCGGCGGCGGCAAGTTCAACCTCAGCAAAACCCTTGAAGGCGGCGCAATTGCCGGAGGAATCGCAGCTGCGGTCTACGGCATTACAAAGCTGGTCAGTTCCATTGGTGAAGGCCGTCGCACTGCCGACGAGTTCGTCCAGAACTATCAGAATCCTTTCGGCGATGATCTCGGGCAAATCGTCAACGCCTACACAGCAGCCAAGCAGAACGGCAGTGCGACCGCACAGGACGCGCTCGATGTCTCCGACACCATTGCGCAGTTGTCCGCGCAGTTCTGGACAGCGGCTGGCAAATTCGCATCACAGGGCGGTACAGAAGCGAAGGTGGTCTCGCAGGCACACACCACTTTGGATTCGCTAATCTCGGGCTTCGTGACTGGATTCAAGGCGGAAGCGGCAAACCTGCCGATTGACGATCACGCGGCGGCGGCCTTACAGGCGCATCCGGAACTCGCGCCGTACCTCGGACAGTTGAATCAGTTCTACGCGATGACCGAAAAGGGGCTCACTCCGGATTCATCCGGATGGGACCACGCGCGCGACTGGCTTATCAACCTGATCGGATTCCCGCCGCAGTACGAACACGGAACGCCGTATGTACCCGAGACCGGACTCGCATTGCTGCATCAGGGCGAGCGCGTCGTTCCCGCCGCAGAGAACAATGCGGGCGGCATGGGTGGCGGTATGACCATCAACGTGAGCATCGCTCCTGGCGCGAAGATAACCGAGCAGGAGGCGCGCGAGTTCGCGGAATACATTGCGGAGTGTGTCTACGACAACAGGCGCGGGGTCGGCGACAAGGTGGCGCGGGGCGTGAAGAAGCACTGGAATAGTGATGTGACTTCTAACGTGGCGTTCGGATAATGGGACTCCCGGCATACATCGCGGCCAATCTTGCAGAGAGCGGCGACCTGACCGGCTCGAAATAAAAAAGGAGAAACAATGGACCACGAAGTTAATCGAATACTCAACGCTGCCACTCGTACACCGTGGGTAATTCTTCCGGAGAAGCTCACGGAAATCCGATCTTTTCTCACGGCGCGGGCCCATGGCGCAACGATCACAGCATCAGAAAGGGCGGAGTATGTCCGCAAGGCCGAAGCGCGTCAGCGGTCAAATCGCGCGGGCAGCGTCGCGGTGATTAATGTTTTTGGAGTCATTGCTCAACGCATGAATCTCGTCATGGCAATGAGCGGTGGAACGTCGACGGAACTGCTCGGAAAGGAAATTCAATCGGCCGTCGCGGATCCGAATATCAGCGCAATTGTACTGAATATCGATTCGCCTGGCGGCGTGGTCAGCGGAATTCCGGAGCTCCACTCACAGATCCTGTCACTGAGGGGTACCAAGCCAATCGTGGCAGCCGCCAACAGCATGGCCGCATCAGGCGCGTACTGGCTCGCGTCTGCCGCCGATGAGATCAGCGTCACGCCATCCGGCGAAGTCGGAAGTATCGGCGTGTACTGCGCCCATTTTGACGAGAGCGCTGCCTATGATCAGATGGGCGTGAAGCCGACATTAATCTCTGCGGGCCGTTTCAAGACGGAAGGGAACCCATTCGAGCCGTTATCCGACGAGGCGAAAGCCGCAATTCAGGCCGACGTCGACCAATTCTATTCGATGTTCGTGAACGCTGTCGCGCGCGGCCGTGGAGTCTCTCCGTCGACGGTAAGATCAAACTTCGGCCAAGGCCGGATGTTGCTGGCCGGTGCTGCCAAAGCTGCGGGGATGGTCAATCGGGTTGAAAGTTTGGACGAAACCATTTCACGGTTGCGAGGAGTACCGCGGCGGGCATCCACAGCGGAGACCCAGCGGGCGAAGGACCAGTCGCGGGAGGAAGCGCTCACGCGGCGGATGATCGGCCTGAAGGACCACAAACGAACCTCGGATTTGATGCGCGAAGAGGAAATCCTGACCCAGATCGGGATGTAGTTGTGAAGGTCATCAATGCAAAACGCCCGCCCCTGGAGGACGAAAAGCGCAAGTGCGACACTCCGGGGTGTGGCGGCATTCACAAAGCGCATGGCAAGTGCAAGCGGTGCCTTAACCGCGGGAAGAACAGACTTGATAGCATCCTGAAACGATTGAAAGAAAAACGAGTTCGCCGATCTGCAAAAACGCTGGCGTAATGCTCATCGGCGTGACAACGTCTTCCGCCATGGAAAAATCGGAAGACTTCCATGTCAGCGACCGCCGGATTCGTGAGTTCGCGACGGGCAAACTCCTCGATGACGCCGAGAAGGCCCATATCTTCGATTGCCTGGAGTGTCTCCGGAAGTACACCGTAGAATTGCAAAAGGCAATTACGAAGCACCAGGCCAAGACTGCCGGGTATCACTAGTCGCCACGCGTAAGAATCGTTCTTCAAAAGAAAGAATTT
>JBGPBY010000071.1:0-19315 GCA_041481485.1 Terriglobia bacterium | reverse complement strand
CGTCGGCCGGGAAGTTGTGTTTGAACTTTATGCCGTCCCGTGTGCCTGGAGGCGGCGGGTCGTCAGGATTCCGGTAGTCCTTGACCGGGTACTTCACGCTGGAAACGCGAGGAATGGGATTGCCGACGGCGAGCTGAGCGATGTGCCGCGCCGCGGTAACGTACTGATCGAGGAACGCGGGAGATACGCTCAAGGCGTCCGCGATGTTGTCGAAACCCTCCACCTGGATGTCCTGAGGCAGAACCTCCTTCGGGTTCACGTCCACGCCCACCAGAGCTTTTACCGACGCGGCGTACTCGGTGCGGTTCAGGCGCTGGATCGGCACATAGCCGGCCTTCGGACCTTTGGCACGCCCGCCAGCCGCAGAGTCCAGTGCGTTTTCCATCCAGGCGACGAACGAATCGACATCCTTCTGCGGCGGCTGGGGACTGCCTGGGGGCGGCATCTGATTCCCGCGCAGCTTGCGCAGAGCCTTCTCCCAGACTTGCGCGTCATCCCCAGCGGATTGCCCAGTGGATTGAAGGTTCAGACGATCCAGTATCTCGCCGTCCAACGCCAAGCCACCAGTCTTCAGCCGCGTGTTGTGGCACGTAACGCAGTAGGTGTTCAACATCGCGCGATGTTGATCCGCTTGCGCCACGGTGCGAGTCTGCATAACCGCCGGAGTGGCGATCAGGACCAGAAGAGCGCTCACGGAAATCAACTGCTTCATAGTGCAACCTATCGCTCGATCAACTTGCAATGGAACGCCCATAATCGGGAGCGCTCCTGCGCTCCGGTTTATCACAAAAGCCCGAGCTAACCCAACTTCCACGGTTTTTTAGTGGGTCAGTTTGAAATTTGCGACGGCGTCCCCCTGTAGGCGCGGTCACAGACCGCGCGCAGTTTTTCACACTGGGATTCCTCGAATTGGGAATCCATAAACGGGAAATTGCGCGCGGTCACAGACCGCGCCTACAGGGGGACGCGGATTTCAAACTGACCCATTAGTTCGCGGTTATGCAAGGGTTGATCACGGGGTTAGTGCCCCACGACGGAGGATTTGATTACCTTTTCTTCTTTTAAATCGATCCAAAAAGTAGCAGGGGCACATCTGGGGACTTTACGGGTAGACTAGGCCAATTATCGTTAGAATCCGTGGCATTAGTTTTCTTTCCCTTAATCTCGAAATCTGTAACCAGCAGGCCAGAAAGAAAGGAAAGCAATGTTTCTCAAGGCGATCATTTTCATTGGAACTGTTGGCGCGGTATTGGCTTCTCCAGAAGTCGGAAGCGCGGCCGATTATAGGATCGTCGCCAATTCAATACGGCAAGAGCAGACGACAATTGGGACGGGTGTGGTAGCTACACGAGTTCAGTTCCAAATTGGTCCAAGCCCTGGTACCGCAGCCCCATATCTGGACGTGATCCTGATTCGCGACAACACGAGTGGCCTGGTATGGTGGAGCTATCAAAGAGGTAGGGAAACGCCCGCACCGGCAAGTTCGATGGAGAAGTGGCAGGTTTTAAAAAGCGGAGATGGCCGTTCGCTGGCTGGTTTCCTTGTCAATCCACAGGGACTTTATGTGCTGGCATCCACGAGTACTGCTCAATCTATCGCGACTGCTCAGTCCATGGTTGTAGATAATCTATCGCGAAGTATTCCTACAATTCAGGCCGACGGTTCCTTGCAAGAGCCTCGGAAAATAACCTTAGTCGAGTTGCTCAAACTGGCATTTGTCGGAGCAAATGGATTTCAACCGGGGAACCTCACCCGTATATCGCCAACTACCGATGGTGGATGGGTGGCCGAGTTGAACGGCGCTTCCAAGGACGCTTACGTGTCCCTTTCTTCAGATTTCACAATATTGAAGACTGAAATGAAGAAGGACTAAAGGCTGAGTGATTTCTTCAGATTTGCTGGGCTTTCTGTGGGAGAAAAGTCTTGCGCTCGCTCTTCACTGGCAATGCGGATCTTGCGTTGCTGCCATGCATTTTGCGAAGGTGATGACCAACTCGTCGCTTATTGGATCTTTAACGGTCATCAAGTTCTTCATGAGATCGACGGCACCCCATGACAACCCTTTGAGGTAGTAGTTATCTGCTCCGCTGTGGGACGAAGGCTTCAGTGCGGATGCAGGCTGAATCACTCGGTAAATTCCTTCGGGCAGAATCATTCGAAACGTGTCATCCGGAAGCGCCGGCATTTGGACGACTTCGTTTATCACGATTGGGCCACTCAATACCTCCAGACTCGTTGAGGGCGTTGTGGACTTTTGCGCTCCGTCCCGGAAAGTCAGTGCAGTGGACTGATTCGCTACTCCGTCAGAAAAGAAGAGACCGAACTCTCCCGATCGAAACGCAGGAGCACCACCGCCTTCGACGACGACTTTTCCCCGCAATTCCTGGAATCGGACATTTGACGGAAGCGGTCCCGGCGCTAACACGATGTCGATGTTCTCCTGAACCGTTTCGGAATCGAGGGTCAGGATACTCGCTCTTTGCAAATCACTGGTGCTCGGAAAGTATGTTCCCGTCTGCCGCGCGAGTGTTGAAGGATTCAATGGGAATGCACGACCCAGTATCACCACTTGAGGTGAGCCCGCCGATGCCCCCGCAATCCCCGCCACCACCGCACCTGCGAAGACGCGGTACGATCCGGCCATCACCTTGTCGAATCTGAATCGCCCTTCAGCATCCGTCTGGACCATTCGACTCGTTCCCGTATTCGCAGTGGTCGCAAGATACATCCGAACATCCGCTACGGTTTTGCCGCCCGGTTCTCGAACCTGCCCGGTGACGACGGCGTTTTGAGCCATGCCGAGAACGGGCGAGCACAAGAGCGAACCAATAAGCAACGAGCGCTTCAACATGAGTTTGATCCTCGATGCGATGACAGCCATTTTGCACCCGATTCTACACGCCTGCCAGGTGTTCTGTCATACTGCTCACCGCGTGCATTGAACGGTGATTCAGGTACTTGGAGATGTTCCCCTTATCAATAGCAATTTGAGGCACTCATCCCAAGACAAACTCCGGAAAAGGGCGATAGTCGGATCGCACGATGCCATCGGTTATTGAGATTCCGAATCCACAACTCGATTGACTATACTCCTCCATACAATTCAGGTGTTCGACGATGAATCTCAAGCTCGGTTACTCCATTTTGACGATGATTGTATTGGCCGGTGCGCAAGCAGGACAGAATTCGCGGTCTGCGCAGGGCCTCGTTTCCAGGCAAGTTCCGTCCCCTCTGACCCCCGAACAATGTCAGTGCTCCATTGAAGTCGTCCTCACGAGTCACAACTCGGGTGAGCCGATTGCGGAGGCTGAACTTCACCTGACACTCACATCTGAAGCTCGCAGTGCGAACAACCCTAGGCCCACGATCGTGCCCGTTGCGACTGGAATGACGAACAGTTCAGGCCGCTTTCTCTTTCGAGATCTTGCGGAAGGGATCTACAACATCTCCGCACATCACGACGGCTATTTTGATTGGGGTTCCGGAGTCATCTTTATTGGCCATTTGGGCGCGGCGAATATCGCGGGAGTTCGGGTTACCGACGCTGACATCAAACAGAATCCGCAGATTTCCATAACACTGACTCCGGGAGGCACGATTGCAGGTACTGTGCGCGATGTCAACGGTCGGCCTATGGCCAAGGTGACAGTGCAGGCGTTTCGACTTGCATTCGAGGGGGGTGTACGCAAACTGCAATATGTCGGAGGATTTGACGAAACGGACGATCAAGGCAAGTACCGTTTGAGATGGTTCGCTGCCGGTGAATACTTTGTCCGGGTCGAACGCGATTCGAATCCGCTACACGCAATATATCATCCCGATACTGCCGAACCTGTCCAGGCCATACCGGTGATCCTTCGTGAGGGTGAAGAGAAATATGGCATTGACGTGGCCATGCCAAAGCTCCCGGCAATGTCCATCTCGGGAACTGTAATTGTTCCGTTCTCCGGAGGGGATATTGCACATGACGGAACGGTGACGCCAAGGATTTCGTCGTTCTATCTGGTACGACGCACCTCAATTTTCCTGGACAACCCCCGCGAAATACCGAATGTCGAACAAACCTCCGGACTGGACCCGAACGGCAGGGAATTTCCGTTCAGGATTCAAGATGTTCCATCGGGCGAATACGACTTCTATCCGGTCTTTCTGGATCTCACTCAAGGGCCAGTCGATCATATTGCGGGACATGCGGTGATCCAGGTGGAATCGCATGACATTCGAGACCTTCGCGTCGAGGTTCACCGAAACGTGGACGTGGCCGGACATGTCACGGTTCCGAAGTCCATCGGCAACTTCATCCAGCAGGTTGTAGGAGTCCGCATTACGGGGCTTCAGCCACTGCCGATGCCGTTGGCAGGGGGCACCGTGAGTCGTATCAGCGATGCAAGCGGTGATTTCTTGATGGAAAACCTTAGCCCTGGCCGATACGCAATTGGCGTTGTCTTGACGAGGGAAGATCTATATGTGTCAGATATTCGCCAGGGGTCCCGTAGCGTTTACGACGACGCGGCAATTACTGTTGGAAGTGAAACCGCTGATCCAGTTGAAATCATTGTCAGCACCGGTACAGCGACAGTCAGTGGAACGGTCCAGATGGACAAAACCACAAGTGCGAAAATCGTACTGGTGCCTGAGCCGCCCCGACGTCAAAACTTCAATCTATATAAGTCCATGGATACCTTCCAGCCCAGGACCGCAACCTTCGGCTTCAAGGGAGTTGCTCCTGGAACCTACAAACTCTTTGCATTTGCTTTCGAGGGTCTTGAGTTTGAGTCTTTGAAAGATGCCGAGAAGATTCCCGAGTTCATGTCTCAGTTTGAATCGAGGGGCGTGAGGATAACAGTCAATGCGGGAGCCACACTGACAAACATTAGAATTCCACTGATTTCAAACGTCCATTGAAGAGATGGCGTTGGATCTTGATCTCTGGCCTACTCACCGATGCTCGAAAATGAGTAACACCGGCGCGTCAGTTTCTGCCGCAGTTCTGCCTCGTTAAGACTTCATTCTGTTGAACCATCAAATTCCGTGAGCTTTCTATGGACTCGAAATAAACACCATGGACGCAATGCTTTGTGTTTTCAATCGCCGATTGATTTCCCAAACTGGACGTCGAGGAATGCGATTCACGGATCAAGTCAGGGACACACCAGCCGAACCGGCATCACTTCCGAATCAGTATCTTATTGGCCGCGAGCGCCGCGGCCCCCGCGGGCACCGCGTGCACCGGCAGGTGTGCCAGCTTTGGCGCCGAGATCCGTCAGGAGCTTGATGACGTCGTTGTAGCGCAGGGAATTCGCGGCATCGAGAGCGGTTTTGCCGTCGTCGTTCGCGAGGTTGAGGTCGACGCCAGGAGCAGCAGCCAGCTTGACGCACTCGAGAGTCAGCGCTTCCTTCTCCGCGCCGGTTGGAAGATCGATCCATGCGTGGCCGCCGCCAACTCCAAGAGCAGCCATCAGCGGAGTTGTGATGTACTTGTGGAGTACATTCCCGAAGTCTGTTCCCTGCGTATAGTTTTCGCCACGCTGGATGAACGTGGGATCGGCCCCCTTGTCGAGCAGCATCTTCATGATGGACGGCGAAAGGTACCGCGCGGCCAGCCACAGGGGTGACGCACCGACGACTTCCCTTGTGTAGTTCATGTCGTTCGCCGTGCGCCGTTCCGGCGTCCAGTTCTTCAGAATCACATTGGGATTGGCTCCATGCGCCAGAAGAGCAGCAACCACGCGTTCATTGCGATACATGATTGCGTTGTGGAGAGCGGTCATGCCGGCCTTTTCGGCATTCGGGTCGGCGCCCTTGTCGAGCAGAAGAACCGCGACGTCGCCGAAGTTGGAATGCATCGCGAGCGTCGTGGCACTCACTCCCCAGGCATCGGTGTCGCTCGGGTTTGCGCCCGCATCCAACAAGAGTTTCGTGGAAGCGGCATCTCCCGACCTGGCCGCAAACATCAATGCAGTCTCTCCCCCGTGAGGAATAGACCGGCTGTTTCCGGGCGCGGCGTGGGGCTCGATTGCCATCACTTCTTCGTAGGTGTCGGTCTTTGGACGAAGGTCCGCCTTGTGTGCCAGCAGCACCTTCACAACTTCGGGATGCTTCTCGGCGGCCGCCCACATCAGGGCTGTCTGTCCACGTGTGCCGTGCGCGTTAACGTTGGCTCCCTTTGCCGCCAGTTGTTCGACGACGCCGGGGTAACCACCACGCGACGCGACCATGAGTGGGGATTCACCCGAGAGCAAAGTAATGTTCGGATCGGCGCCCGCCTGAAGCAGGCGTTTCACCATTGCATCGCTGCCATTCTGGCTGGCTGTCCACAGAGGCGTCACTCCAAGGTCGCTTGAGGCGTTCACTTTGGCGCCCGCACGGATCAGCATGTCGGCGCTCTCCAGATCGTTGCGATAGCTTGCCCAGTGAAGAGCCGTCGTGCCGTCGCCGTCGGTGTCGTTCGCACTCGCGCCTTTCTGCAAAAGCGTGCGTATCGACTCTCGATTACCGGCCTTCGCGGCTTCAACCAGCGGTGGCAGATTGGCAGCGCCGGAGACTGCAGCAGTAAGCAGAACCAGAATGAGCAGGTCAGCGACTTTACGCATCACTAGATTCCTGAAACCGGATCGAGCGGAAGCTTGCCCGTGCTGCCTCCGACCTTTTCGACTGGCGCGCCCATCTTGTCCATGATCGCGACGAGAAGATTCCCCTGAGTCGGCTTGTCGTTGAATACGAGATGGCGCCCGCCCTTGAGCTGTCCACTTCCGCCGCCGACAAGAAGCAGCGGCAGATTGTCACCCGAGTGCAGCGTGCTGTTGGAAATGCCAGCGCCGTAGAGAATCATCATGTGATCGAGAAGCGAGCCGTCGCCGTCGGGTGTGGCGCGCAGCTTTGCTAGATATTTGGAAAAAAGTGTCGTGTGATACGTGTTGATCTTCGACATCTTTTCGACAATCTCCGGCACGTTGCTGTGATGCGACAGTGGATGATGTGCCTCGGGAACGCCAACTTGCGGATAAGGCCGCGCACTTTGCTCTTTGCTCAGCATGAACGTGATCACACGAGTGAGGTCCGACTGAAACGCTAAAATCTGCATGTCGAGCATCAATGCAAGATGATCCTCGAAGACCGGAGGCGCGCCTTGAGGTTGAGCCATTGTCGGCAGTTCGATATCGCGCTGTTCTTCGGCGCGTTGAATGCGGCGTTCAACGTCACGGATGGCTTCGGTGTATTCGTTTACGCGCGTGCGATCGCCCGGGCCCAATTCTCTTTGAAGCCTGGCGAGTTTGTCGGTCACCGAATCCAGGATGCTCTTGCTCTGGAGCATGCGCGCCTCACGTGCGTTCTTTTCTGTGGTTCCACTGTCGCCGAAGAGGCGTTCGAACACCGCCCGGGGATTCCACTCCATCGGCAGCGGTTGAGTGGGGCTTTTCCACGAGATCGTGTGCGTGTAAACGCAACTGAGAACGCCAGTGCACGCGCCGGCGTTGGCCGGAACGTCCATGCAGAGCTCGAGCGAGCCGACCTGCGTTTCTTTCGAAAAGCGCCTGGCCAGAAGCTGGTCGATCGACACGTCCGCAATGATTTCGATTTCCGTTTTACCGCCGCGCGGCGTTGCCGTGAGGAACGAGCCGGATGCGCTGGCGTGAATGTAGTTCCAGTTGGCCTTGAGGCCCGAGAACACCAGCATCTGTTCGCGATAGGGCGCGAGCGGTTGAAGGATCGGAGTGAGTTCGAAATTTGCCCCTTCCTTCCTGGGCGACCAGTATTCCATGGCCATGCCATTCGGCACATAAAACGCCTGGAAGCGCCGGACAGGTTTCACAGCGGACTGTCCGAATGCCAGAGACGGAACCATGGCCTCGAGGAAAGGAAGAGTGACAGTGGCGCCCAGGCCCTTCAACATGGTTCGTCTGGGAAGCTTCTTATTGAGGAAGGTCATGTTCTGCTCCTTGTAAGAAAAGCGGGGCTCTCAACGATGCCCAGTATTAATGACGACCAGCGGTAGTTCTGACCCGCAGAGTCGCGAACGATCTTTCGAACGGACGGTTCGTCGTAATACTCAATCTTTCGGCCCAGTGCGTAGGCCAGCATCTTCTCGGTAACGGTTCTTGGGAATTGCTCCTTGTCGTCGAGGAGAAGCGTTCGCAATCCGGAAAGGCCTTTGATGTTCTTGCCACTGACCGTGCTGCCCTCGGAATCGACGGGTTTGCCCGCTTCATCTGTCGTTCTCCATCCGCCGATCACGTCGAAGTTTTCGAGCGCGAAACCGAGTGGATCGATGATCGAGTGGCAGCTGTTGCAGGTCGGATTCGATCGGTGCTGTGCCAGCCGTTCGCGTATGGTCTTCGGAGCGTTGCCACGTGGAGTTTCCAGGTTTGTATCGACACCCGGAGGCGGCGGTGGAACATGCAGTCCAAGAATATTGTTCAATAGCCATTTTCCACGAAGAACCGGCGACGTGCGATCGGGATATGAGGTGGTTGCGAGGAGCGCTCCCTGAGCCAGCAGGCCCCCGCGCTCGTTGTGATCCGGAAGCGTGACGCGCTGGAAGCGGCTGCCATATATTCCCGGAATGCCATAGTGCCGCGCGAGCCGCTCGTTCACGAAGGTGTAATCGGCATCGAGGAGTTCGGCGATCGGGCGATCTTCCTGAATCGTGCTGGCAACAAACATTTCGGTTTCCGTTCGGAAACCCTGCATCAGGCTCAAGTCGTAGTTCGGGTACTTTTGCGGATCGACGACGACTTCATCGACGCGGCGAAGGTTCAGCCACTGGGCTGCGAAATTGTCCACCAACGCATTCGAAGCCCGGGGATCCGCGAGCATGCGGCGAACTTCCTTTTCGAGATTTGCAGGAACCGACAGTTGTCCCTTCTCCGCGAGAGTGAGGAGCCGTTCATCCGGAATGCTGCTCCACAGGAAGAATGAAAGACGCGAAGCCAGTTCGATATCGCTCAGCGCGTATTTGCTCGAGTCTGCACCGGCGGTTTTCAAAGGCGCTGGTTCTCTGTAGACGCGCAGGAGGAAATCGGGATCCGTGAGCAAACGTTCGAGAGCAAATTGAATCCCGGCATCGAAGCTCTTGCCATCGCCGCGTCCCTCGTCGAAAAACTCCATCAGCGTGGGAATGTCTTGATCCTTCAGTGGCCGGCGATAAGCGAGACGCGCCATCTTTGCGAGGATTTTCTGGGCACACGCGCGCTCTTCAGATGCAGCTTTGGGTTCACAGACAAAAATCACACGGCGGCTGGGAGTGTCTTTCGCGGAGGTGGCGTTGCCGAAGGGACCGCCGACTGTAACAAGTCCCACGTTGGCGTATTCAAAGTAGACCTGATCGCTGCCAATCACGCGCCCGCGTAGCAGCGGTTGAGGCAGGCCTTCCTGCTCGAAAACTTCGCGCACGAAAGCGACACCCACGGTATGTGGTCCGGCTTTAACAGGGATGCGGACTTCCAGTCCGGCATCACCTTCAACCTGCATGTACTTTTCCCACGCGCCGTCACCTGCGAAACCCGGCCGGCCATCACCCGCATAGCTGGACGGAGCCGGCCGCCCTGTCGCTTTGCCGCCGACTTCGAATCGTTTCAGGAGTTTGTTGTCGAGGCGGATGTCGAGCTTTTGCGGCCAACCCATGCCTTTGAGATAGTCCTGATATTGCCGCTGAAGCTTCACTTTGACGGTGTACTCGCCGTCGACAGGGAACTCATAGTGGATTGCCAATCCACCGCGCGAACCGAAAGGCAGGTCTTCGCTCTGCCTGTCGTCTTGAATAACGTGCAGTGGAATCTCAAATGTATCGCTTGTTGGATTTGCCGGAGGCAAGCCGACTGCAAGACGCGTTACCTGTCGCGCAACGGACAGGTATCGCTCGAGATGTGCGGTGGAAATGGAAAGACTGTCGGCGAAATTGTCGAAACTGCCGTCGGCGGTTTCATCGCCGGGCAGAAGGGCTCTCACATCCACATCCAACGCCAGCAGATCGCGAACGGCATTGTTATATTCGGCGCGATTCAGGCGCTGAACGGCGCCAATCCGTCCGGGATTCGGCTTGGCATCCCACGCTTTATCGAGGGCGGACTCGAGGCTCACGGCAACGGCATGATAGGTCGCCGGATCAGGACGGGGATTGCCCGCCGGCGGCATGGATCCCTGGCGGAGTTTAATGATTACTTTTTCCAGAGCCTCGGCGGAAGCGCCAGGATTGCCGACATCGATCTTCTCCAGCGAAAGACCGGCAGTGAGCGCCTTGTCGTTGTGGCACTTCACGCAGTATTGGTCGAATATGGCACGGGCATCCGTCGTTACGGGCATTCTCGGAGCCGGAGTCTGAGCGCGCGAGCTATGAACTGCGAACAGGGTTGCCGACAGGAGGCCTGCAACCAGCAATCCCGAGATTTTGCCAGTGAGTCGAGTCATCTTTTTTTCCCGTCTTCAAATGTGAGCTGTCAAATGATTTGTTGTCCGTTGATTGATGGACCTGGTGACATTGATCCATTGGGTCATTCGGTAATGTCACCAGGTCCATTAATCAACGGACAACAAATCATTTGACAGCTCACAACTGCCTTCCCCTACTGTTTTGGCGCTTCCCGGCCCTCTACGCCCCCGAGCTTTTTCAGCAGTGCCACCGTGCTGTCATGCGGCACCGGCAGGCCGATACTGCCCTTTCCCAACGCCACGTCCAGAGGAGTATATCCCTGCGACGATTTTGTGTTGATGCTGGCGCCGTGGTCCGCCAAAAATTGCACAATCGTGTCCGCCCCACGCGATGCCGCACCGTGCAGTGCCGTCTCACCCCGGGAACTTGCCGTATTGATATCAAGACCGGCGTCCATCGCCACCTTTAACGCTTCGAGTGCTTCAGCTTCGGTACCGCGCGTATTCTTATCCCGATATCCGACGCCGGCCGCAAACATCAGCGCGTTGACTCCAGTTTTCGCCGCCAGTTTCACATTTGCTCCGTGAGCCAGCAAAGCACGCATCGCCGCAGCATCGCCGGACCGCGCAGCGCGCATCAGGGGAGTCGAACCGTCTCCGAGCGCGGTATCGCCGGAATCCATCCCGCTGCGTCCGGGGAGTGGCTTGTTCAGTGCGGCATCCACCTTGGCATCGTGGCTGAGCAACGCATTCAAAATATCCATGCTCGACAGCGGGTCCTCTCCCTTGCGATTCGGAAGTGTCGACCAGTCTTCATTGCGAATATCCACGATGGCATAAGTCGGCGTTCTGCCGCTGGCGTCGATCTGATTCACGTCGGCGCCGCGATCGATCAGGAATTTCGCAAACGTGTATTGCTTGTTCATGATCGAGACGGTGAGCGCGCTGGTGTTGTCGATATCGCCGTAATTGATGTCGACGCCCGCATCGAGCATCACTTTTGCGGATTCGATATCACCCTCTCGAGCCGAAAACAGCAGTGCAGTAAAGCCGCCGCGCGGAATCGGAGAAATCGAAGATGCCGCGCTGAGTCGCGGTGCCTTGGTTTCGCGATCGAGCGAACGGACCTTCCAGTCGGCGCCATGCGACAAAAGCAGCTTCACCACTTCGGGATGACGTTCCGATGCCGCCCACATCAGGGCCGTCTGACCTTTGTAGCGTTCTCTGGCGTTCACATCGGCGCCGCGATCCAGAAGTATCCGGACGGCATCGATATTTCCGGTGCGGGCTGCGGTCATCAGCACGGTTTCGCCATCGTCGGTGGTCAGGGTTTTGGGATTCGCACCGGCAGCCAGCAGCGCTTCGATCAGTTCCTTGCTGCCCGAAGGCACGGCTTCCGAAAGCGGCGTTGCCCCGTAGCGGTTCTTTGCATTGGCGTTGGCGCCGGCGCGAAGCAGCAGGTTGACGGCCTCGACGTCGTTCCAGTGAGAGGCCCAGTGCAGTGCTGTGGTGCCATCCGGCTGAGTCGCGTTCACATCAATGCGTTGTTTCAGCAACGCGCGCAAGGTCTCGATGTTCCGGGTCTGAGCCGCGTTCGCAGCATCGGGAGCCGCAGCGTGAATCGAGCCGGGCCGGCCAAGGATGGAAACTCCGAGAAGTGCTATCGCCGTTAATAATCCAATCGACTTTCGTTGCTGTCCGCGCACATTCATTCGAAATATCCTTTCTACACTTCAGAGAGCAGGCCGGTGCTGTCGCCAACACTATCCTGCTGAACACCGGCTTTGTTCAAAATCGTCAACAGCAGATTCGACATCGGCGTATTTTCCGGGTACTTGATGTGACGGCCGCCCTTTAATTTCCCGGCTGCCCCGCCCGCCAGAAATACCGGCAACGGAGAATGGTTGTGGATGTTGCTGTTGCTCATCGCGCTGCCATAAAGAATCAGGGAATGATCCAGCAGGTTGCCGTCGCCGTCGGGAGTGGCCTTCAGCCGTTCCAGCAGGTGCGTGACCAGGCTCACATGGTGCGTGTTGATTTTGGCCAGCGCTTCCAGTCTCGCCGGACTGTTCTGATGATGCGATGCGGGATGGAAAGCCTCCGAGATGCCCAGCTTCGGGAATGTCCGATAGCTCACCTCGCGCGCCATCATGAAAGTGGAAATGCGCGTGATGTCGGCCTGAAATGCGATGGCCATGAGATCGAACATGAGGTTCGTGTGTTCGATGTAGTCGTCGGGAATTCCGCTGGGCGAAGCCGGCACGTCCAGCTTCGCGTTGCCATTCTGTTTTTCGGACAACTGAATCCGGCGTTCGATCTCCCGGATGGTGTCGAGATATTCGGCGACGCGATTGCGGTCGTTCGAACCCAGCCCGCCCTGAAGGCGGCGAATCTGTCCACTGACCGTGTCGAGGATGCTGAGCTGACGTTCGATACGTTGCAGCCGTTCGGCAGGTGTTGCGCCGTCCCCGAACATGTGATCGAACACCACGCGCGGGTTGATTTCCATCGGCATGGGTGTGGTCGGGGAACTCCAGGAGATTGTGTTCATGTACGTGCAGCTGAAACCCACGTCGCACGAGCCCACCAGCCCGCTGTAGTCTTCAATCGCCAGTTCCAGCGAAGGAAGCAGCGTGTCCTGGCCGATTTTGCCCGCCGCGATTTGATCGATCGTCACGCCGGCGCGAATGTCTGCGCCGTCTGTCCGTTTGGGATGCGTACCGTTGAGAAATACGGCGGGGCATCGGGTGTGATCGCCGCCATTGTCGCCGGGGCCCTGCGGGCCGGCCATGGCATGTGCCAGATTGCTGATGACAACAACCTGATCCTTGAATGGTTCCAAAGGGGCAAGGATCGGTGAAAGTTTCAGCGCGCCTTCCTCGGCCGGAGTCCAGCTGTTCAACACGGCGCCGTGAGGCATGAAGCACAATCCGAGCCGTACCTGAGGATTGGCTGCGGTTTTCACCAGCGGAGTCTGCGCCGGTACCATGGCTTCGAGAAACGGCAGCGACATTGTCACTCCCACGCCGCGCAGAAACGTACGGCGTGACAAATGTTTCTTGCTGATAAAACTCACTTGGCCTCCTTCATCTGAAACGGCACGCTCTTTGCGACTCCCAGAACGATCGAAGAGAATTTGAAATCGTTGTTCTTGGCATCCTGAACAATTTTGCGCACTGCCGGCATGTCGCGATAGGTCAGGCCGCGCCCTAGAGAATAGGTCATCATTTTTTCGGTCATGACTCCGACGAACGTTTCCGGCCGGTTGAGAAGCGCCTGACGCAGCGATACCACACCATCGACTTTCGCTCCGGTAAACAGCGTGCCGGACGGATCGATGGCGGTGCCATCGTCCGTTGTGCGCCAATGCCCGGTGGCGTCAAAGTTCTCCAGCGCGAATCCAATCGGATCCATCACCTTGTGGCAGCCGGCGCAGACCGGATCCTTGCGATGCTGCTCCATGCGTTCACGCAGCGAATGCGGCTTTCCGTCTTCCGATGATTCCTTCAACGCGGGAACACCGGGCGGCGGCGGTGACGGCGGCACACCCAAAATGTTGGTGAGAATCCACTTTCCGCGCTCGACCGGTGAAGTGCGATTGGGATACGACGTGACCGTTAAAATGCTTGCCTGCCCCAGCAGACCCCGGCGTGCATCGCTGGTGACCGGAACGCGCCGGAACTGGCTTCCGTAAATGTTAGGGATGCCGTAGTGCCGCGCCAGACGCTCATTCACGAACGTGTAGTCGGCATTGAGCAGAGTGAGCACGCTGCGATCTTCATGCATGATGCTGTTGAACAAGAGCACCGTTTCCTGCTTCATGGCACTGCGCAGGTTGTCGTCGAAGTCCGGGTACACTTGAAGATCCGGCACAGAATTCCTGAGATTGCGCAGGTACAGCCACTGCTCGGCAAAATTGTCGATCATGGCACTGGATCGAGGATCGGCGACCATGCGCTTTACCTGCTGATCCAGCACCGCAGGATCTTTCAGTTTTCCCTGGCTTGCCAGAGTCAGAAGCGTGTCATCGGGAATGCTGCTCCAGATGAAAAACGACAGCCGTGACGCCAGCGAAATGTCGTCGATGCGATAGACCGTATTCGCTGCCAGATTGGTCGGATCGGGTTCGATTCGAAACATAAACTCCGGACTGGCGAGAATGAACTGCAGAGCGGATTCAATTCCGTTTTCGAACGAACCGTTGTTGGCGCGGCCCCGCGAGTAAAAATCCATGAGCGAGTTCAAATGCTCGTTATCCACGGGCCTGCGGTATGCCAGACGAGCCAGTGCGGAGAGAATCTTCGTGGCGCAGGATTGTTCATCCTTCGCCGTTGCCGGCTTGCAGATAAAGATCTTCCGTCGCGACGCCGTGTCTCCAGCGCCGGAGCGCGTGAACGGCCCTTCGACGGTCAGCCGATCGATGGATGGATCTCCCATAATATCGAGTCCATCGATCGTGGTCCGCATGAATGGCTTGATCAGATCATCCCGCGTCGCGTGGCTGCGAAGCACAGTCGCCGCGGAAAGCGTATGCGTGCCGGCTTTTACGGGAATGCGTACAGTGAGCTTGCGATCGAGCTCCGCACCGAAAGCTCCCGGGTTTTCGGCCATGGTAGAGAAATCTTCCTTGCCGCCAACGTGAACCAGCTGGAGGCGATTTCCGTCCATGGCGATTTCGATGTCATGAGGATCTTCCATACCGCGCATGAGGTCGAACGTATTGCGCCAGAGCCGAACCTTGATGGTGTATTCGCCGTCGAGCGGGAAATCATGCGTGGCGAGAATTCCTCCGCGCGTTCCCAAAGGCATCCCGTCGAAGTGCTGATCCTGTGAAAGATCGGGCCGGACGCGATAGACCGTGGTCCCCGCACCGATTTCGGGATTGCCGACGGCCTTCCGGCTGATGTTCCATGAAGCGGAAAGATAGCGCTCCATTAAAGATGGTGAGACTTTCAGGACATCGGCAATATTGTCAAATCCACTGCTCTCATCGTCAGGAGGCAGCAGGGCAGTCGCATCGATATCCAATGCCAGCAGATCCCGAATCGCATTGGCATATTCCGCGCGATTCAACCGGTGCATGGTCAGCCTTCCGGGGGCGGGCTTCTGCGTTGCCGCGCGATCCAGCGCCGTCTCGAGGAATGCCGGCAGCGAGTCGAGAAGGGCTTTGTCGGGCCGGGTTGCTCCGGGAGGAGGCATCATCCCCGTTCGAACCTTACGGATGACCTTTTCCCAGGTTTCCGCGCCTTTGGGAACGTCCGCCAAATCGGCATGTTCGAGGGAGAGCCCTCCAGTGCGCGCCTTATCGCTGTGACAGGTAACGCAATACGTATCGAGCACAACAGAAGGCGTTGCCGGTTTTTGTTGGGCACGAACAGTCCCAAACAGGACTCCAGCCAATATGATGCCCACGACAGGCACCCAGACTCGATCCACCCTTTTCATAACTTCAATAACCCTTTGAAGACACCAGGGAAGGTACGAAGAGATTGGGGTCAGACACCGAATTCGCCAAAAATTCAGTTGCTCATACGATTTGAGGCTTGAATTCGGTGTCTGACCCCAATCTCTTCGTACCTTCCCATCACGCACAAATTTCGCTGATGGAAGGTGTGAAAAAATGGTTGTGCCTCCAGACTTGTTTTTTGTCTGGAAGCCCATGTCACACGTCCGTTATTTTTCAAATCAAGGCCGTCTTTCGGCTTTTGATTCGTTCCCCTCAATCGCCCCTATTTTTCTTCGCGTTGAGTATATTGCGGTGGTGGGCTTACCGCCATTATTTTCGTCATTTTTGTCGGAAGGATTTTGCCTGTAGGCGCGGTAAGCCCAATGTAGGGGCGGTCTATGACCGCCCGCAATTTTGAGGAATGCTTTCTCACAGATTGTGGGCGGTCATAGACCGCCCCTACAGCGGGACACTTCTCCCAGGAGAGAGCTTTCTTGATGCCGGAATTCAAACGGACCCACTACCTCATTTCGGGTTCAACTACTTCTTATCCGGCAGTGCGAACACCATGTATGCGCCTGGTCCGGCCGCAGGAAGAGTGGTGGTTCGAGGCTGGTCGATAGCACCTCCTCCAACACAGAACGCGATGTATTCCTTGCCAGCTACCTGATATACCGTAGGTACGCCTTCGGAAACGTTGGGCAGATCAAATTCCCAAATCACTTTCCCGTTGTCCCCATCGTAGGCCCGGAGCTTGCGGTCCGTTGGCGTCGCGACCAGAACTAGTCCGCCCGCCGTCACTAGGACGCCGCCGCGTGGAAACTGGCTGCCGGTGTTTGGATCTTTAAGACCAGGAACGGTACCGTTCGGGATCTGCCAGATTTTCTTTCCGGTGTTGAGATCGTAGGCGGTCAACTGAGACCACGGTGGTCCAATAATGGAGGTTCCATTGCTGGTGCCAAAAAAGAACTGATAGGCAGCATCGTAACGGGTTAGATCTCCGGTGTTTTGCACTGCCGGAGCGCCCCCGCGCCCTCCGCCGCCACCACCCCCGCGCCCTCCGGCCGCTCCCCCGCGCTGTCCAGCTGCCGGTGCGCCACGGGCCGACTCAGGTGCTCCATCTGCCGGTGGCAACGCCGGGGCGCCGCGTGCTGCTCCGTCTGCTCCACCTGCTGCTGCTCCTGCTGCTACCCCTGCTCCGCGTCCACCGGGTGCCGCAGCTCCACGTCCACCACCACCGCCGCCACCGCCCCCACGAGCGGGAGCCTGGTAACAACTCCTCCATGCTCGGTTGGGGCCGCCCGGCGGATTCAGCAGGAGGCCCATCGGAAGTTCCTTGGAAACGATATAGATTCTGCCTTTTGCAGGATCCACCGCCGAACTGCCCCAGTTTGCGCCGCCGTTATTCCCTGGCATCTGGATGGTCCCCTGAAGGCTGGGCGGCGTAAACAACCCTTCATTGCGCGATTCCTTCAACAGGTCGCGAATGCAGTTCTGTTCCTCCTGGGGCAGGGTTGGATTGATATCTTTTTCGGTAAAGGCCTGCCGGGCAAATGGCTCTGGCAGAGTCGGAAACGGTTGAGTGGGAGAAGTGTGTTCGCCCGGTACGTCGGACTGCGGAACCTTTCGCTCTTCGACTGGCCAGAGCGGTGCACCCGTCACTCGATCGAGCACAAACAAGAATCCCTGTTTGGTCGGTTGAGCGACGACGTCGACGGCGCGGCCGTTGTGCTGTACTGTCAGCAGCTTTGGCGCAGTCGGCAAATCGTAGTCCCACAAGTCGTGGTGGACAGTCTGGAAGTGCCATAATTTTTTTCCGGTCTTGGCGTCAAGGGCAACCACGCTATTACCAAACAAATTGTCGCCGGGGCGATTTCCTCCGTAGAAGTCGGCCGTTGCGGTGCCAAAGGGAATATAGGCGATGCCGCGCTCTTCGTCGGCCGACATCTCGCTCCAGTTATGGACACCGCCCGCAGTCTTATAGAGGTCCTTTGGCCAGGTTTGGTATCCATCTTCTCCAGCATGCGGAACGGAATGGAAAACCCATATCAGCTTTCCAGTAAGCACGTCATAACCGTGGACGTCACCCGGCGTGCTTTCAAAACTGTGGCCGCCGGCCGGCAGTGGGATGACGATAACGTTGCCGACGACTTTGCCGGGATTTGCGGTGGAAGCTTGAGTGGTTCGGTCTTCCACCGGATCCAGACCTGGTCCGATACCGACGCGGCCGTTCTGACCGAACGTCGTAATCGTTTCGCCGGTCATTGCATTGATTTCAGTGAGGCCGCCCTGAATCATGATGAGACGCCGATCGCTGCGGTCTTTGCTTTCCCAATAATTGATTCCACGAGCGGGAGCGCCGCCGGCGTGCTTCCAAATTTCCTTGCCGGTCGCGGCGTCAAGTGCAACAACCTGATTGGCGGAAGCGACGAACATCGTGCCATCCACAACAATCGGATTGAATCGATTGGTAGGGCCCGTGGGGTAGGTCCACGCCACCTTAAGCTGCGCGACATTTTTCTTGTCGATTTGTTTCAGTGAGGAGTACTGCGAGGAATCGCTGCCACCGCCGGACTGCCTCCAGGTATCGAACGGCCGCTGGACCTTGGCAAGCAACACTGCTGTTCCGATCAGTATCAGAACCAGAATCACCCCGACGAATTTACGCATTCCTGAACCCTCCTCACTTGACAGGACTTTCCAAATTGATGGGAGTATATACCGTGTCAAAGGTGAGTCTTCAAGACACCGTCAATCGGCTGTGGCCGGACGGCTTAATTCCTCAAGTCTCCGCCCTGAAATTTGATCGAATGGATGGCTATGACTCCGATGCTCATGTCATTAACCTCCAGAAGCGGTCTGAACCTGGCGAGTGACGCAATTTGGTGCAGCCAGGTGGCGGTACAATTCCAAAAGCAATTCGGTGACGCTGACGAAATCCCAACTCCGGAGATTCCGTCAACGTCACCGAATACAGCTCGCGGTAAAATGCAACAGATACGACGATGAGCAAGAATCGAATGGAAGCCTTCAGCGACGGCGTGATCGCCATTCTCATTACCATCATGGTGCTGGAATTGTCTGCGCCTCACGGCGCTACTCCCGAGGCACTGCGGCCGTTGATTCCGAAAATTCTGAGTTATGTTCTGAGTTTCATCTTTCTGGGCATTTACTGGAACAACCACCACCACCTGCTTCAGGCCATACATCATGTCAACGGGCGTGTGCTGTGGGCGAATCTCCATCTGCTTTTCTGGCTCTCCCTGATCCCTTTTGCCACCGCCTGGATGGGCGAAAATCATTTTGCGCCGTGGCCTGTGGCGTTGTACGGAACCGCGCTGATCCTTTCCGGAGTTGCTTAGCGGCTGCCCACAAATAACATCTCATAGTAGAGCGTAGATCTATCAGCCGAGGGTGAGCGCAAGCCTTGCCCCGCCAACGAGGCTGATGTGAGTGTCAACCAATGAGAATAGTCCTTTCAGCATTAAGCGGCATGGACGG
>JBGPBY010000070.1:0-19526 GCA_041481485.1 Terriglobia bacterium | reverse complement strand
CTCAGAATTTCGCCGGATCGTTCTGTAGCGAAGCCTCTCGATGGCGGAGGTCATCCATGGGCATCGCCCGTTCTCAAGGCTATCCCTGGACCAGCGTTTTGAAGCCACCGTACGCCATGCGCTTGAAGTCGAAGGGCATCGACTCCGGCATCGGCTGCTTCTTCATTTCTGTTATGACTTTCTTATTGACCGCGTTGCGGTGCGCTTTGTTCTTATAGACGATGAAGGAGAAGAAAGCCGTCTCCGAAGGTTTGAGTTTGGCCATCGTCTTGAAGTTGCCGCATCCCGGCATTCCGGCGAGGTCGTCTCCCATGCACTCGAAGTACTGCAGAGCTCCATGCTTCATCCACATCTTCTTGCCCATTTGCGCCATCTTCTTATACTCCGCAATCTTGCTCTTGGGCACCGGTATAACAAATCCATCGACGTACGTCATGCGCTGGCCTCCATTGTTGATTTTCAAAGAGACAAGTTTACCTGAGAATAGGGCTGCTCCCCACCACGTTCGTGGTTAACGGATCTTTCGAACTGCAGAACTTTCACACCTCCTTCGCCGAGTCGTTGCCTGAATCCAGCTTTGGATCGAAACCCTGATACGCCGAGACATGGATTCGGTTCTAAAATATTCGCTATGGAAAAGTTGGCCGGCTATCTCCAACGTGCGCGCCAGATATTGGTGTTCACAGGAGCCGGTATTTCTACAGCTAGCGGCATTCCCGACTTTCGTGGACCGCAAGGCGTTTGGTCACGCCGGAAGCCCGTCTACTACCAGGAGTTCATGACATCGGAAGCCGCTCGCGTTGAACACTGGGACTACAAACTGGAAGCGTGGTCTTCAATTTCGCGGGCCCAGCCAAACGCGGTGCACCGCGCCATTGTTCAGCTCGAACGAGCGGACAAGATCTTACTGGTCGTTACCCAGAACATCGATGGGTTGCATTTGTTGGCAGGAACAGGTCATGATCGACTCGTTGAGCTCCATGGCACTAATTCATTCGTCGAATGCCAGGCGTGTCATTGGCGTGGCGATCCTCGGCCACATCTTGAATCCTTCCGCGCCAACCACCGAGCGCCTCTCTGTGCCTGCCGGGGATTTCTGAAATTCGCGACGATCAGCTTTGGTCAAAATCTCGATCCGGATTCGCTTCAGCGCGCATCGGAAGCTGCCACGAGATCTGATCTAGTGGTCGCGCTCGGTTCTACGCTGTCCGTGTATCCGGCCTCTTCATTGCCTCTAATCGCAGCACAGCGCGGCATTCCTTACGTCATCATCAACCGTGGTCCAACGGATCACGATGGGGACGAACGGGTTTCTTTACGGCTGGATGGAGACGTCACCGAAATCTTTCCCCGTTCGGTCAACATAGCTCTTCGCCAGGAAAGATGAGATTTTGCTGCTTGTTTGATCAAGCAGATCGAGCATCAACAGAACCTCCCCGCGCTTGTGCTGACTGTGGTTGTCGTGGACGGGAAATCGAACGCCCTGCCTGCACTCCTGCCCTTCACACCATCTCTTACGCGACCTCTACGTCGTCGAAGAAGGCGGAAATGTGCTTCAGTTGAGAGAGCCACGCAAGCCGCTGACGACTGGGTAAGGGTCCCTTCAAAAACCCTCGAAATTCTCAAAACCAGAGCTCAGATTTCCGGTCTGCCCCGGCCTGCCCAGGCGGGTGCAGACAGCTGCCTGTCGATTAGCATTTATTTTTCGACAGCAGTGCCGAGGGTCGGCGATAAGATAGCGCGCTATGAGACGCCTGGCGACAATCCTCCTGCTTGTACCGCTGGTCTACATCGGCCAAAGCGGCGGAAATGGAAGCATTGCGGACCTTCAAAAGCTCTTTCAGAATCCACCCGACGACAGTCGCGTGATGATGCGGTGGTGGTGGTTTGGCCCTGCCGTCACAAAGCCTCAGCTCGAGCGAGAGATGCGGAAAATGAAAGAGGGAGGGATTGGTGGCTTCGAAGTTCAACCTGTCTATCCACTCGAGTTGGATGACGCGAAAACGGGGATCAAGACTCTTCCCTATCTCTCCGATGATTTCCTTGATGCCGTGCGCTTCACGGCTGGGAAAGCCAGGGAACTCGGTCTGCGCTTCGACCTGACGCTGGGCAGCGGCTGGCCGTATGGAGGGCCGTCCGTACCGATTGCACAGGCTGCAGGACGGCTGCGCGTTGAGAGGACCGATGTTGCCGGCGGCGCACAACGCGTCACGTTGCCCAGGATCGGCGCCGGCGAGCAACTGATTGCAGCATTCGTTGCGCGCTCTGTGGGCCGGAACCAGTTTTCCGACGATGCTCGCGAAATCACGGACCTTCATGACGGAGCCGCGTGGCTTCCGTCCGGTCTTCAAGGCGCAAACACGGTATTCTTTTTCATTTCGAGCCGCTCAGGGATGCAGGTCAAGCGTCCTGCAGTGGGAGCAGAAGGATATGTCCTCGATCATTTCGATGCTCTCGCGATCCGCAACTACCTTTCGAATGTGGCCGACCCGATGATCAAGGCCGCAGGCGCCAATCGCCCGTACGCTGTCTTCACCGACAGTCTTGAGGTCTATAACTCGGACTGGACCGCTGACTTTCCTGGAGAGTTCCAACGGCGGAGAGGGTACGACCTGAAGCCGCACCTGGTTGCTCTCGCCACAGGCGCGGGCGATGATGCCGCGGCTTTTCGTCGCGATTGGGGAAAGACGTTGACTGAATTATTCAACGAGCGGTTCCTCACCCCGATGCATGAATGGTCCAGTCGAAACGGCACCCGGCTTCGCGTCCAGGCGTACGGCACTCCGGCGGTCGCGTTATCGAGCAATGCGTTTGTCGATCTCAGCGAGGGTGAAGGAGGTTCTCAATGGGACCGGCTCACGGCGGCGCGGTGGGCCTCGTCGGCAAGTCACATCTACGGCCGGCCGGTCACGTCTTCTGAGACATGGACCTGGCTGGACTCGCCACCGTTCCGCGCCACGCCGCTCGATATGAAAGCGGAAGCGGACCGCCATTTTCTTCAAGGAATCAATCAACTCATCGGACACGGCTGGCCTTACAGCCCCGAGAGCACAGCCTATCCAGGATGGCATTTTTACGCAGCGGCGGCATTCAATGACAAGAATCCGTGGTGGATCGTGATGCCCGACGTGACGCGATACCTGCAGCGCGTCAGTTTCCTGCTGCGGCAGGGACAACCGGCAAACGACGTCGCCATCTATCTTCCCAACGATGATGCGTGGGGCAGCTTCACGAATGGGAATGTCAATCTGTTTGAAGTGCTGAGGCAGAGAGTCGGATCGGATTTGATCCCGGCTCTGCTGGCTGCCGGATACAACTTCGACTTCTTTGACGACGACATCCTTAAGCAAAACGGAAGAGTAGAAAACGGCGCACTGCGGTTAGGCGCCAACACGTACAGAGCCGTGATCCTGCCGAACGTCGAACGCATGCCCATTGAGACGCTTCAAAAGCTCGGAGATCTCGCGCGTGGCGGCGGAGCGCTGATCGCAGCAAAACGCACTCCCGCAGGCAATCCGGGATTCATCATCGCCCAGCAGGACCGGCAACGTTTCTCCGACCTGTCGCGTAGCCTGTTTGAAGGCGCATCCCCGGCCGCCAGGCTTATCACCGACGAAAAGGCGGGACTCGCAGCCGCATTAGCCGCGCGGCTTCAACCCGACGTTTCATTTTCACCTGCGGTTCCCGAAATCGGCTTTATCCATCGCCACGTTGGTGAAGCGGAAGTCTATTTCCTTGCCAATACCGCCGACGTCGCCAAGAACGCGAAAGCGTCGTTTCGGGTGAAGGATTTGAAACCGGAGTGGTGGGATCCGATTACCGGCAGCGTCACGGCCGCCCGCATTGAGACGCAAACGAACACTTCGACAACGGTGAATCTCGAACTCGAGCCTTACGGTTCCCGTGTTCTGGTTTTCACGAATCGCTCGCTTCCTGCTGCCGCTCGCACCGGTTCCGCGGTTGTCCCGGAGCCCGTGAACATCACGACAGGCTGGCAGGTGACGTTTGGAACCGGTGGATCCGGCGGTGTGCGGAAGCAGATGGAAACGCTCCACTCCTGGGAGAGCGATGACGAGACGCGATACTTCTCCGGCGTCGCGACCTATGAGAACACCTTCGTTGTGCCGGATGCCTTACTGCGCGACGGCGTTGAGGTCCGCCTCGATTTCGGCGACGCGCGGCCGGAAACGCCGGACGCGGCCGGAGCACGCGGCGCCAATGGAATGCGCGCGACGCTTGAAGCTCCGGTTCGGGATGCTGCCGTTGTCTATATCAATGATCAGCGCGCCGGATCAGTCTGGCACGCACCGTATTTACTAGATGTGACGTCGTTCCTGCGCCGCGGACAGAATCGGTTGCGTATCGAGGTTGCCAACACCGCCATGAACTTCATGGCCGGCCACGCTTTGCCGGACTACCGGCTGCTCAACCTGCGGTACGGCGAGCGCTTTCAAGTTCAGGACTTGCAGAAAATCCGGCCGTTGCCTTCCGGGCTGTTGGGCCCGGTTCGGTTGATTCCTGTGTCCGCAGCGCGCTGAGAAATGACGATTCCTCATCTCGCGGCGAGATTCATCACCAAGAGCTTTGCCGGCGTTCAGGCGCTCAGGAAGGTTTCCTTCGATCTGAACGGCGGAGAGGTCCACGCGATCATCGGGGAAAACGGCGCCGGCAAGAGCACACTCATCAAAATCATGACCGGTGCAGTGAAAGCCGACTCCGGCGAGATCGCTGTTTCCGGCAGAATCGTCCCGGAAATGGATCCTGCCACGGCGCGCGCGTTGGGAATTGCCGCCATCTATCAACAGCCTTCGTTGTTTCCGGATCTCACCGTAGCCGAGAATATCGCCCTCGCTCTGGAATCCGGGCACCCGTTCCGCAGAGTGCGATGGCGCGAAAGGAATCAACAAGCGTCGGAACTGCTCCGCCGCGTGGGCAGTGGAACCGATCCGCGGCGGCGGGCCTCCAGCCTGAGCATGCCGGAGCAACAGATGGTGGAGATCGCGAAGGCCATCGGGGCCAACGCAAGAGTGCTGATCATGGATGAACCCACCGCATCTTTGATGCATCGCGAAACGGAAACATTGTTCGGAGTGATCGCGTCCTTGCGCCGCGAGGGAGTCGGGATTATCTACATCTCTCATCGCCTCGAGGAAGTCTCGTCCATCGCGGACCGCATCACGGTGCTCCGGGATGGGGAAACGGTCGCCACATTCCAACGAGGCGAGGCAAGCCGCCAGCAACTGATCGCGCTGATAGCCGGTCGAACGGACGTCGAAAGTTTCGCCAATCGAGAGAATCGTGATGGTGAAGTCGTGCTGGAATTGCGCGGTCTGAGCAGCAGGGGCGGGCTCCGCGACATCCATCTCGCGCTGAAGGCGGGCGAAATCCTGGGTGTTGCGGGCCTCGTAGGATCGGGCCGGACGCGCCTGGCGAAAGCGCTATTCGGGCTTGCTCCTGCCGATTCCGGAGACATTCTGTTGCGCGGCCGTTCCGTGTGTATCGGATCTCCGGAAGACGCCATTCGGCTGGGCATCGGATACGTGCCTGAAGATCGGCGGCAACACGGCATCATTCTGGAAATGCCTATTTCCGCGAATGTGAGTCTCGCCAACATGAAACGGGTTTCACGGCATGGCCTCCTTCGCGCATCTGTGGAACACCACCTTGCAGAGGAATACCGGGAGCGCCTGCGGATCAAAGCGTCCTCCGTCGAGGCCGATACGTCCACCCTTTCCGGCGGCAATCAACAAAAAGTTGCGCTCGCTCGCTGGCTCGCGATCGATCCGCTGGTGCTGATTCTGGACGAGCCGACGCAAGGTGTGGACGTCGGCGCAAAATCGGAAATTCACAACCTTATTGTCGAGCTGGCGTCTCGTGGTGTGGCCATTCTGATGATTTCATCCGAGCTTGAGGAAATCTTCGCGATAAGTGACCGGATTGCAGTGATGCACCGAGGCGCGATTCGCGGCATTCTGCCCAGAGAGCAAGCCACGCAGGAAAACATATTGTCCCTCGCGTTGGAGGACCGCCTTGCGTAGAGAAATGCATAGAGAACTGCCAAAGGAGTTGCCGGCAGCCGTCGCCATTGTCGCGTTGAGCGGCATTCTCGCGCTGGTAGCTCCAGGCTATTTTGCAGCCGGCAATCTTCGCGATCTTTTTCTCGCAAACGCGCCCATCCTGATCGTCGCACTCGGAGCGACAGTGGTAATCCTGACGGGTCAGATCGATATTTCATCCGGATCGGCATTCGCCATCTGCAGTGTTGCAGCGGGCATTCTCGCGAAGACAGGATTGCCCGCGCCGGTTGCGGCGCTGGGAGCCTGTGTCGTGGGAATCGGACTCGGAGCACTCAATGGAGTTCTAGTGGCGTACTTGCGGATTCCTTCTATCATTGCGACATTGGCAGCAATGGTGGTCCTGCGTGACGCGCTTCGATGGAGTACTGAAGGAGCGTGGATTCAAGATCTGCCTGCCGCGTTCCAATGGTTTGGATTCAAACAATCCGGCTATCCCGTCTTCGCGTTTGCAGTCGCGGCGATTCTTGTCCTTGCCGTCGCGATGGCGATGCGCCATCTGGCAGCCGGCCGATGGGTTTATGCCACGGGTTCCAATTCTGAGAGCGCTCGACTGGCCGGTATCGACACGTCGCTTGTGACCTTCGCGTCCTTCGCCGCTGCCGGCGCATTTACCGGTCTGGCTGCTGCGCTCAACGCTGTCCGATTTAACCAGATTCCGCCAAACACCGGAGTCGGTCTGGAATTGCAGGTGATTGCCGCAGTCGTTGTCGGTGGAACGGCCATCACAGGCGGACGAGGAACCATTGTCGGCACTGTTCTTGGTGTCATTCTCCTGGGAGCCATAGGGCCGGCGCTCACATTTCTGGGCGTTAGCGTGTACTGGGAACGGGCGATTCAAGGCGCCATTATTCTTGCGGCGGTTGCCGTTGAGGCGGTGCGCACAGGTCTGGAGCGGAATGAAAGAACCCTCGCAAATCAGGCCTGACCGACTCCGTGCGCACCGGCGCCAGTTTGGATCTCCGGTGCTTGTGGCGGCCCTGGTTGCCGAGATCGCGATCTTTTCTGCGATCTCGCAGAACTTTCTTACGGCAGGCAACTTCATTGAAGTCGCGCGATTCAGCGTTGAACTGGGGCTCATCGCAGTAGCGCTGACGCCGATCCTGATCACCGGAGGCATCGACCTGTCGGTCGGTTCGATGATGGGACTCGCGGCCGTGCTGTTCGGCGTGGCTTCCCGAGAATGGAACTTGCCCATACCGGCAGCCATGGCAGTAGCGGTTCTCGCAGGATGCGCCGGAGGCAGTCTCAATGCGGTACTGATATCGAAGCTGCGTCTTCCACCCTTGATTGTGACTCTTGGGACTTTGTCGCTATTCCGCGGAATCGCCGAAGGATTGACGCATGCTGCCGTGAACTACTCGGACTTTCCGAACACTTTCCTTTTCCTGGGACAGGGGTACATCGCAGGCATCATACCGGCTCAAGTGCCGGTCTTTCTGCTGGTCTTTGCCGGCTACGTCATGCTGCTGCACCACTCCGTTCTGGGCAGGGCACTCTACGCGATTGGATTCTCACCGGCAGGAGCACGTTATGCAGGAATTCCCGTCGCCAAACGCCTTGGGCTCGTCTATGTCCTGTCCGGTCTGGTTTCCGGACTCGCCGCAGTGATTTACGCCTCGCATCTGGGACAGGTTCGTTCCGACGCCGGAAGCGGTTACGAGTTGGATGCAATTACGGCGGTTGTTCTTGGCGGAACTTCCGTATTCGGGGGACGCGGATCGCTCTGGGGAACGCTTTGGGGGCTGCTGTCACTGTCCATCCTGCAGAACGGCCTGCATCTGGCCGCATTGCCGTCGGAATTGACGGGCGTCTGCACCGGAGCCTTGTTAGTATCCGTCATCGGAATTGACTATTGGCGGCGGTACGGAGCCCGGACCGAGGGCTCGGGTCACACGATTTCCGAGGAGGAATTCTCAATGAAAAACAGCCAGCTTGCGATGTTGTGCGCAACGATCGTGGCAGCAGCGTTGATCGTTGCCGGCACAAACGTCTGGCTGGTGCGCTCGCTCAATGGACCGGGCAACGCCGCGGCAGCAAACACCGCGTCCGGCGGCGCAACACGTCGTCCAATTATCGCGATGATGCCCAAAGCGAAGGGCGATCCCTATTTTGTCAGCGTGCGCGGCGGCGCCGAAGAAGCGGCGAAGGAGCTGGGCGTCGAACTGATCTGGGACGGCCCAACAAGTCTTGAGGCGGCGAAGCAAAACGAGATCGTCGAGAGTTGGATTACGCGACACGTCGACGTCATCGCCGTGTCCGTCGAGAACAAGGCCGGTATTTCAACCGTTCTTCGAAAAGCGCGCGAAAACGGGATCCACGTCCTCACCTGGGATGCCGACGCCGAACCGGCGGCGCGCGATTTCTTCGTGAATCAGGCCACAGCGGAAGGCATCGGCTATGGTCTGACGGACGAAGCCGCCCGGCTCCTGAACGAGAAAGGCCAGTTCGCCATCATTACTGGAGCGCTGAGCGCCGCGAATCAGAACGAGTGGATTTCCTACATCAAAAAGAGAATGGCCGAAAAGCACCCCGGTATTGAGCTTGCTACAATTCGGCCAAGCGATGATGATCGCGACAAGGCATTCGCCGAGGCGCAGACTCTTCTCCGCGTTTATCCTCAGCTCAAGCTCATCATGGCGATTTCCGCTCCGGCGGTTCCCGGGTCGGCCGAAGCCGTTCGGCAGGCGGGCCGCAAGGACGTTCAAGTGATTGGCCTCTCGCTCCCCAACATGAACAAGGCTTACGTTCATGATGGCGTGGTTCAAACCGTGATGCTGTGGAGCACGCGCGACCTTGGATACCTTACTGTCCAGGCCGGCGCACTTCTGGCAGGCAAGCGCCTTTCTCCCGGTGCCACGTCGATTCAAGCCGGTCGTCTCGGCAAGATTGAGGTACGGGGCGATCAGATCATCCTCGGCCCTCCGCTCATGATGAACAAAAGCAATATCGACAATTACGACTTCTGAGAGCGGAAGCACAGTCCCTGAATTGGTGCGAGGAACTTGTCTACCGTTCCTCGATTTTTACAAGCGGTACTTCTAATTCGGTAATCGCTGAACTCTTTTGTATTACCACGCGGACTCCTCGGCTCTCGTATTGTCTGACGAATTCGGGATTGCGGTAGGGAATTGGCTGATTGAGATGCGGGACGGCAAACACCGTGTAGTTGCCCGGAGCAATGCCAGTCAATTTAAACTCCTCGTATCCCCAGAAGTAGTCCATGCGATAGAGGGCTGCGTTGTTACGGCGGAAAGGTTCGGGGACCACGATAACGGCCGCAAATGCCGTTCCTGCGCCCTGAATGCGACCTTGAATCGATCCACCTTCAGTTCCGAGGACGATTTCCATCGCATCGACCCCATCCACACCGACCTGAAACCCTGAGTCGAAAACGCTTCGGCCGTCTGTGCGAATGTCGGCGATATACAAATCCGGCCTCGGCCGAGAGCCATCGGGGATGATCTCGGCACGAATCTCGTAGTCTCCTTCGGCTGTATTCGGGAAGGTAAACGACGTGCCGCTCTGGCTTATTACGGGTCCGATATCGGCCCCAAGGAATAAGCGGTCCTTTCGATGGAGGACAATCTTGACGTCTCCGGCGTGGGTTCGCGAAGAGTCGCGAGTACGACCATCCGGCGGACCCATTGAGAATTGGCTGTCCAGATTTCCATCTATCACGAGCCGGCCTTTTACGTCGATTCCGGGTTTGAGGACCAGATGCAGGTCGGAGACATCTTCATTGCGAACTTCTATAGAAAGTTTCGCTGTATGTTCACGGAATCCAAGTTCTGCGATACGGACACGCGCTGTAAGGTCATAACTGCCTGGACGAACACCCCGAAATATGAAGCGACCTGAGACAGGGTCTCCGAGATAGGGAAGAACCTCCGGCCAATCTGCCCCGTTCTCCAACGGTGCCAAAGGATTTCGCGGCCGCAGCTCAACGTATGCAATGGACTGCCCTTTCAAGGGATAAATCACCGTTCCGGAGACGGTAAACTTCCTTGAGCGCACAGCTGACGTCACATCGACATCTACGGTCGCCTGCCCGCCTTCGGTAAGAGCAACCAGCACGGCGGTGTTGCTATCGAGTGTATTCGGATAGTAGACCGCCATCGGCATTCCGTTCGGGGCGCCAGAGAGAACGGCGCGGACGTAATAGTCACCAGGGCCCAACGCATCGTGCATATACTCGCCTTGAGCGTTCGTGTGCAACAAATTGTTTGTTTCCGGAGTGACGAACTCCGGCACGGGCGTCCATTCACGGATTTCTTCCGAATTAGTGGTCAGTTTCAGCACCTCCACGAGTGTGTCGGGAATTCCATGACCGCTCTCATCTAACACTCGACCATGAATGGTCGCTGCAGGAGTGAGTGTGATTCTCGGCCGTGCCTGCTGGTTGGAGGCCACGGTGAGAAACTCCGTGCGGACCGGATTGAAGTAAACCGGAGTAGCGCTGACTCCGTATCCCTTTGATGCTGCTTCAATCCTATAATTACCGGCTGGAGTGTTCGGTATCAGAAACCTTCCGCCTCCGTCCGTGACGACCTCCGTTGTAAAAAATGAACTGGTAACTTTGATGCGTGCTCCTGAGATGGGTGAACCGGAAATGGAGTTCAACACGATTCCGTCAACCGTCCCAGGCGCGTTAGCGGGTGGCTGTTGGATTGTGGCGAGCATTAACAGGATGAGCAATAGCATGTTCTTCGGTGGATTAATCCACCTCTCCGCAAATTACCTGGCTGCCGGTGGGGACGTCACGCGATTTCCTGCCTGGAGCAGTGCATGATGCATGCGTTGTCTGAAGCGCCAGATCCTCCACCCGACGCTTCTGCGTGACGCTCGCGTCCTTGGAACGGCGTGCCCGGATTGCCGTTGAAGGAATGCAAGGCGGTTCCTCATAATGAGCATCCATTCGAATTTGGCCTGAGTATACTGCATACAATTACGCGGCGAGGGGGCGAAATGAAGGTACTTGCATTGGCAGCATTGTTCGGACTGGTGGTCTACGCCGTTGCGGAAGAGAAGGATCAACTTCTTACGTTCGATCACTACGTCCGCGTGATATCAACCGTACCCTCGATGGCCGGACAGGCAGCACAGCTGTACGTGCGGGAACGTGTGCTTCCCGGCACGATTGCGCGTAGCGCGAATATGGCAGATCGCGTCGTTCTGTTTGTTCACGGCGCGGGTACTCCGTCCGAGGTCTCCTTCGACGTCCCCTACCAGGATTACAGTTGGATGGCTTATCTCGCGAACGCAGGCTATGACGTGTTCTCCGTCGATATGTCTGGATATGGACGTTCGACTCGCCCGACGACAATGAACGATCCATGCAATCTCACCGAGGCGCAGCAGAAAACGTTCGTTCCACAGCTTCTGGTGGGGACGTGTACTCCGGTTTACACGAAGCAGGGCACAACAATCGCATCCGATCACAACGATATCGATGCGGCGGTAAGCTACATCCTGAATCTCCGTCACGTCAGCAAAGTCAGCATGGTGGCCTGGTCTCTTGGCGGGCCGCGGGCAGGCGGCTACGCAGCAGCGCATCCTGAGAAAGTTCAGAAGCTTGTGCTGCTGGCACCTGCATATGCCCGCAATACGTCGGGCACACCGCCTGCAAGCGTTCCCGCCGAAGGACCGGCGTTCAATACGCAGTCTCGGGAAGAGTTTGTCGCGAACTGGAATCGCCAGGTAGGATGTCCGAATCAATACGATCCCGCAGCACTCGATTCAGTCTGGTCGGAAATGATGGCGTCCGATCCGGTCGGCGCCACTTGGGGAACAGGTGTCCGTCGAGCACCGAATACAACGAACTGGGGCTGGAGTACTGACGTTGTCGGGCATATGGAGACGCCGACGCTGATGGTGTCTGGCGTTCATGACAAACAGGTCAATCCGATGAATGTGAGCGATCTATATGCCGACATTGGAACGAAGCACAAGGTCCTGATCAACCTCTCCTGTGCGTCACATGCGGCCATGTGGGAGCGCGGTCATCTTATCCTGTTCACGGCTTCACTGGAATGGCTATCGAAGGGAACCGTGAATGGAAAAGAGGACGGCGTGTTCCAGATGGGAATAGGTCAGTGACTCTCGACTCCGTATTTCTCTCATCTCGGATCGATGCAAATTGGATTTTTCCCGTTGACGCCGAGTGATATATAGATATATATCACTACTGCAATGCAGATCGTCGTTAACCCCTCCGCCGAACTTTCGATATACCGCCAGGTGATGCGGCAGATCGTTGAGTCCATTGCATGCGACCGATTGAAGCCGGGCGAAAAGCTTCCCTCGCATCGTGAGCTGAGCGAACAGCTCGTTATTGCGCCGCTCACGGTGAAGAAGGCGTACGACGAACTCGAAGCGCAGGGTTACATCGAGACGCAGCGGGGACGCGGCACGTTCGTGAGCGGCAAGCGTCCGAAGATCAATCGCTCGAATCATTCGGATCAGATCGATCAGGCCGCTCGCAACCTGCTCTCGCTGGCGTATCTCGGGGGCCTTGAGTTTCCGGATGTGGTGAAGGTCCTGAAGGACGTCGATCACGAGTTGATGGGAAAGTCGGATCATTTTAAGGAGAAATCATGAGCGCCGTTCTGGAATTTGAAAACGTCTCGCGATCGTTCAAGCAGGGAAAGCCGGTTCTGCAGGACGTCAGCTTCTCCGTGAGCCCGGGAGAAGTCGTGGGACTGCTCGGACGCAACGGCGCAGGCAAGACAACGCTGATCAACATTGCGATGGGAATGCTTCGTCCGGAACAAGGCGAGGTGCGACTGTTTGGCCTGTCGCCGATTGGCGAACCGGTTGCTACAAAGAAACGCGTGGGATACGTCTGCGAAGACCAGATCCTTCCATTTTTCTCAACCGTTGAAACGGTTATCGCGCTTCACCGCGAGATTTTTCCAACCTGGGACACATCGATGGAGAAGGATCTGTTTCATCGTTTTCATCTTCCCGCGAAATCGAGAATCGTCTCGCTCAGCAAGGGACAGGCGCGCCAGGTGGCGTTGCTGTGCGCGGTTTGCCATCGGCCGGAATTGCTGATCCTGGATGAGCCGGCCAGCGGTCTCGACCCGGTGGCCCGACGCGAATTCCTGGAGACCTCCGTGCGGTTGTTGAACAGCGAAGGCACCGCCATTCTATTTTCATCGCACAACATGACCGATGTTGAACGCGTTGCGAACCGCATCGTTTTACTCAACGGCGGCAAGGTTCAGCTCGACCGGCAACTGGACAACATTCGCGAGGATATTTGCGTGGCGATCGTTCCGTGCGCTTCCGTTTCAGACCCCGGTGTTATTGAACGCATGCCGGGATGTCTGCAGGTTCGGCAGGTCTTTGACGATTGGCATGCCGTCGTCGAGGGTTCACCCGACGCGGTTCACGTCCGGATCGCCGCGGCGATCGGCCGCAACGGAGTGCGTTGCGTGAGTGTGCCGCTTGAAGAACTGTTCATCGAACTGCTGGGTGGAGACCGGTGATGCAGCGTTCCGATCTTCTTCGACTGATTCGGTGCGATGGGGCCTGGAAGGTTGTGCCATGGATAACGCTGCTGATCGCAATTCTTGCGACAGTCTCACAAAAGGAGTTGGTGTGGCCCGCCTATGCGTGGGGCGGCACCTGTGTCGGAATCTGGGGATCTTTCCGTACGAATCGCTTTCTCTCCAGTCTGCCATTCGACGGACGTTCGATCTTTCTCGCGCGATTTACAACGGCAATCGCGTTCCTCTGGTGTCCCGCGATCGCAGGAACCATCGTGCGCTTCGTGTCTCACGCCTGGATCGGGGCTGCTGCAGGTTCCGAACTTTTGATTCTTGCAGGGTTTTACACCGCGATGTTTCTGTTGGCGTATGCCATCCGCATCGAGTGGTTTCACCCGTCCGATCCCAAACCGGTGTTGTTCGTGTTTTTTGGATTTGCCGGGGTCCTCCTGGCATGGCTTCCGGTTGCTCCAACGGCCATCGTCGAAGCACAGGTGATTGCCCTGTTGATGATTCGTGTGTGGAAGACCGTGCCGCGATCGTTTCAACTCGTTTCCCGGCCCCCGCGTTTGGAATCTACCCCGGGTTTATTGCCGGCGCTGAAGCCGACACGCTTGCTGCAGATGCGTCTCATATGGGGTTGGCATAACGTGTGGATACTTCCGGTTTTAGTCATTCTTATCATGGGCGGGCACAACGCGATGGGCTCCACCATTGTCTTCATGCCCGGGGTATGGGCGATGTTTTCCGGGAGGGACAGATGGTTGCGCACCCTTCCCATTTCTCCACGCCGTCTGCTGCTGATGTTCATCCTGCCCGTACTGGCGGCAGTTGTCGGCGGAGATTATTTGAGCCTCTGGTCCAGCGCCCCATCGGTGCAGATGCAGATCGTCAGTGTTGCGGTGGCGGCCGCATTCACGCTGTTTCAATGCATTTTCTGGGCTTCCGTCCATGGACATCGATCTGCCAGGAGCGGATTGGTCGGGCTAGTCGTAACGGTGGGGTTGTGGTGCGTCTGGACAACCATGCGGGGACGTTCGTTTTTCCCCGTGGATGCGTGGATCGCCGCGCTCGTCCGGGCATCGTCACATGTTTCCGATTTTCTGCTTCTGATCATGGCCATCGCCATACTGGCTTTGCTTTATGTGGTCCTTGAATGGGTGTTCACCGGGTCCGAGCATCGGAACACTTCCGCTTTTCGACAGGAGAAGTCATGAGTACTGTTTTGGAATTTCAAAATGTGCCACCTGTTGAAGCAACTTCGCTTTGAAGACTTTCCTGATGGCTTTTACGCGAACTGGACCAATGCACCAACAACAATTGTAAGAGTGACAGAAAAGGGCAGGACCAAATCGGTTTCCGATTATTCCAATATCGGAACCATTGAACTCTGGGCGATTCAAAAGTCGATCGACTCTATCGCCCAGGACATACAGTGGACGGCAAAGTAAGATTGCGAGAGTCTCAACTTAAGCAGCGCCGCCCATGTCCAACTGATTTCCACGAATCCCTATTTGGAGTCGTATGCCGCTGTCAGAAATCGATCCGCATCTTCATCTGGAATGCCCGGTTGCCTGTTTTCCCCGCAAGTTGGCCGAACGGCGTGGCGCTGTTGATGTTCAAGTTCGCGCTTTCGGTCGTACCGAAGAAGCCTCCAACCGAGCCGACCGCTTCGGGATGGTTGAAGATGTTGTTGGCGTCCACGCGTATCTGGAAGCCGATGCCTTCTCGAATCCTGAACCTCTTCGAGATCGCCATGTCCGTAGTCCACGTGCCGGGGCTCGTCAGGTTGTTCTGTCCAAAGTTCCCGCGACGTCCCGGAAGAGGGTTGACGAAAATGATGTTGCCTGTCTCGTTATCCCGGACGGCGCCCAGTCCAGCTTCACAGGCTGTTCTCAGAGTTGACGCCACCAACGCGGTATCCGCACACTGGGGATCCCGGACGGTCACGTATCTTCCGCCGAACAGGTTGCCTGCCAGGTCGCCTTCATTCCATACAGCCTTCGGCGAGTGGACATCGAACGGCCCGACGATGTCCGGCGCTCCGGCGGCAATGAGCATATTCTGTGCAGACACGCGATTCGGGAGACCGGAAAGCAGATTGAGAATCCAGCTCATCTGCCATCCTTCGGCGATGCGTCCCAAGACCCCTGTTGCGTTGCCCATCAAGAGCTGCCCGGGCCCGATCGGCAGGCCCAGGGTTCCGAAAGTTCGGAATTGGTGTTCGCGGTTCCGGGTCGACAGCGTGTAGTCAGGGTTTCTGTCCCATGGGGCCGTGTAGCCATTTGGCCCAAGGCTCAGATCCTTGCTCCAGGTATAGGATGCCTGCAGGCTCATGCCCCGTGTCGGCCGCAGCGTGGCTTGCCCCTGGAACGAGTGGTAGTTGCTGTGGCCCAGGTTCGATCGGAGGAATGCATTCCCGAACTGTGGATTCGGGTGGATGAAGTTGTCATCCATGTTGGTATGTAAAACCCAACCCTTGCCGCCAGAGATCGGGGGCAGCCCGGGATTCTGAGCGGGGTTATAGTTGACCTCGCTTAGCCCATTGGCCAGGTTCTGGTAGTCGCCTCGGGCCAGCGCCTGCTGAAAGTTGAGACCGCCGCCGATGCTGAGCGTGCTCGTTCGAAGAAACTGTGCTCCGGTGGTTGCGCCCGGGTCGATGCCGGTGCGGCCTTTTCCGTCCATATTGATCCCGAAGAAAATCTTATCCAGCAATGGACTCTCCTGGCCTCGTCTTGCGGCATCGAACGCCTCCAACAGACCATTGAACAGGAAGTTCTCTTCGTTGATGTTGAGATTGCCCCACAGCTTGCGGGTCAGCGTCCCGATGTATTTGCCCTCGACCGTCAGCTTCCCGTTCACTTGGTGAATCAAGGACAGAGTCAGGTTTTGAACATAAGGGGACACGAGGTGAGGATCGAATGCAAACATCAGAGTGTCTCGGTCCGAGCGGGGGATCGGGGCGCCGGCGGGAACCGGGGGATTGACCGGAATCCCGGTCCCATTGATGACGTCCTGGACATCGAAGTAGGTACCCGCGCCGGGTCCGTTGAACGTTGCAGGGAATCCGATGCCTCCCTGGCCCACAATGTCGCCGATGACGTCGCCCTGTCCGCCTCCGAGAAATGACACCTGGTAGCCGCCGCGCAGCGTCGTCCGGCCTTCATTCCCGATCTGGTAAGCAAAGCCCACCGCAGGACCAAAGTTATTCCAGTCGCGCTGGTAGATTCTCAGATCTGGATTGGGTGAATTGGGCCCGATCAGAATCACTTGCGAGTCCCTGGCGTTTGCCCCGGGCTTGAACCAGGTATCGAAGCTGCGGCCCGTCATTCCGAACAACTCCAGTCCGCCATCGCGGAAACCAGCAGTCATTCCGTTTTCTTCGTAGGGGACGCCATAGTAATCCCAACGCAAACCCAAGTTGAGAGTCAGTTTTTTGGTGAACTTCCAGTCGTCCTTGAAGAAGAGGTTGAACTCGTTCTGATGAATGTCGCGAATCGACTCGATTTCCTTGAAAGGATCGTTCCACTGTCCCGACGTGAACTGCTCGGGCTTGTTGATGAACCGCCACTGGACCACAGAATTCATCGAGCCGTTCAGGAAAACGAGCAGGTCTTCCATCCGCGCCTGATTTCCTGCAGCCGTGTTTCCCTGGAGGATGCCGGGGGCGGGGCTGCTGCCGGAGCGGAAGGTGGCGGTGTTGATCCCAGTGACCGGCGCCAGCGCCGTCGTTCCTCCGGACGCAGTGGGATAAGCGCCGCCGCCACTGGTGGTGTTGCTTTGGATCTCACCGATGTTGTTCGTCTTCGAGTTCGCGATGGTGAAGGTGCCGCCGACCTTGAACGCGTGGCGGCCGCTCGTCCAGTTAAAGGTGTCTCCGTAGCTCCACCGCGGGCTGCTGTCTCGAAAAGTCACCGGCGCACGAGCGATGATGCCGCCGCCAGCAGCGCCGACTAAGCCGCCCGGAAGCAGCACCTGTCTCTGGCCGATAGCAGGGATCAGAGGCAGCCCGTTGGCTTGGGGCAGCAGGGCTCGTAATTTATCGCCCGTATCGGGATTGTCCAACTGCGAATAGCCGTTCACGCCGGTCCGCGACATCCCGAAGCGGGCTTCATTGAACATACTTTGCGACAGCGTGGACACGAGATTGACGGCAAGAACCTGCGGCCTGCGGATCTGGCGGCCCTTGAAATCCGCAGTCGGCCACGATGGAAGCGCGCCGTCCGCGGTATCCAATTCATAGGTATAGGAGCCGTGGATTTTGTGCTTCGCGTTGAGGATGTGATCCATGTTCAAGTTGACCTGCCTGCGGTCGGCCCCATCGGAAATCCCAAATATATTGTCCGCGCCGCTCTGTCCACGGACCCACCGGAAGCCGGCAGTATTGAGGCCGTCGCCCATATCATAGTTGTTGGGCTTGGGCATGTAGTCTTTGATGAGCATCTGCAGAAATCCGGTCCGCTCGAAGGTAGTCCGGTTCGGATCCCACGGTCTGGTGCGGTCCACGACGATGTTGGAACAATCCGCGGCGACATTCGCCGGGATGCTGGTGATCGGTCCCCAGACACTGGCGTAGCGAAGAATCCCATTGTGCGCGCTCTGATCCGGGTTGACGATGGGCGCGCGGAGACTTCCATCGAAGTTGACGACTGCTATTGTCGGGTTCGTGCCCCCTGGGTTCGTTTGCGTCAAAGAATTTCCGTTCTGCCAGTTGTCGTAATAACGGAAGATGCCGTTCAGCGCGCACGGCGTCGGGACCGTCGTGTTCTGGTTCGTCCGAAATCTTGAAATCTGCTGATCCCAGAGCGCAAAGAAGAACGTTCGGTTTCGGACAATCGGTCCACCAAGGCTGAACGAGTATTCCTGCTTGTTTCTCCAGTCCGGAATCAGGGCACTCCGGTTGTTGGTCCAGGTGTTGGCGTCGAGTGCGGAATTCTGAACGTCCCAGACGGTCGCGCCGTGGAACCCGTTCCCGCCGGATCGTGTCGTGATCTGAACCTGGCCGTTGCCGCGCCCCATTTCCGCATCGACCGGCGCGATGATGATTTGCATTCCCCCGACCAGGTCGGGATGCATGACTGTCGTTCCGGAGATGCCGGTCGGCCAGCGCTGATCCTGCACGGCGATTCCATCGCGGGATATGTTCACGCTCATCGCGCTAACGCCCGCGAAACGCGTATCCTCGGCCCCGAAGGCGGTGTCGTTCGTGGACATAACGACGCCCGCCGTGACCTGTACGAGATCGAGCACGTTATTGTTGACCAGAGGCAGGTCGCGCACTGCCTGCTGATTTAGAACCTCACCCACCGACGAACTGGATTCCACCAACAACCGGTCGGCTGAAACCGCAACGTCCACCGACGTCGCCACAGTGGCGACCTGCATCGTGAAATCCAGCCGGACCTGCGCCGAGGTCCGCATCGTCACGTTCGTGAATCTTGCGGTTTGAAAACCCGTCAGTTCAGCGGTGAGCGTGTACGTCCCCGGCTGCAATGCCGGAATGTTGTACGCCCCCGCATCGTTGGTGAGCGTGGGGGTTGCGACATTCGTGGTGGTGTTGGTCGCCTTCACCACGACGCCAGGAATAGACGCTCCCGTTTTATCCTGAACCGTTCCACTGACCGTCGCCGTACTCGTTTGTCCGAACGCGTTCGCTGAAAACGCCAGAGTCATGAGCAAAGCCGCCACAATTGCCACCCGCATCTTAAGGTTTTTCATGGTTTCCCTTTCTGATGGAAGTTCGCGCCAGGCTGTAGTGAGAATGTGGAACGGATCAAACCACCGCAATCGAGGAGTGTCAAGAATTAATGTGCTCGAACTAGGGCGCCACCTGCGATCCGTTTCGGTCGGCAACGGGGATCTGATGAGCGATTCGTGAAGACGCGAGCTTCCGGCTCTTCGGCCGGGTCACGTTCCCAGCCGCGTTAGCGGAGGCAGGTCCCTTAGCAGGCTGTTTCAT